>NZ_AP019536.1:0-321575 GCF_018324385.1 Ferrigenium kumadai
ATGCAGGATATTTCTTTTTGGGATACATGCCTCCGCTCGTTCGAAAAGAGCCTGCCGCCGCAACAATACAATTCCTGGATCAAACCCTTGGTGCTCAAAAGCGAAAATGGCTCGCTGATTCTGACTGCGCCTAACAGCTTCACACTGAAACTCGTCCAGGAACGGTTCATGCCGGAAATCAACAGGCAGGCTAGCCTTGCCTACTCGCATGTTCCACCCTTCGAATTCCGCATTATCGAATCGGATCCGGCAAACAAACCGCAAGAGGCTGCCACCCCAAAAAAGGTCGCACCGCCAACTACGGTAGACAGCAAACCCAAGAGCGAGTCCTCATTTCGCGGCTACGGCAAGCTCAATCCTAGCCTGACTTTTGATAATTTCGTTACCGGCAAAGCCAACCAACTTGCCTTTGCCGCTGCCACCCAAGTTGCGGAGTTACCGGGAGCGTCCTACAACCCCCTCTTTATCTATGGTGGGGTCGGCTTAGGAAAGACCCACTTGGTCCAGGCGATCGGAAACCAGGTTCGCGCCAACAATCCGCAGGCAAAAATTTGTTACATGCACGCTGAACGCTACGTTTCCGATGTAGTGCGCGCTTACCAATCGAACAAGTTCGAGGAATTTAAACAATACTACCACTCGCTCGATATCTTGTTGATCGACGATATCCAGTTCTTTGCCGGTAAGGCCAAAACCCAGGAAGAGTTCTTTTACGCGTTCAACACGCTGATTGATTCCCATAAACAGGTCATCCTGACCAGCGACACCTTTCCCAAGGAAATTTCCGGGCTTGAAAGCCGATTGGTATCGCGTTTCGGCTGGGGGCTTACGGTGGCAATTGAGCCGCCTGAATTGGAAATGCGGGTCGCCATCCTGTTGAAAAAAGCCAGCCTGGGTGGTTATGTGCTCGACGAAGCGGTGGCTTTCTTTATTGCGAAACACGTCAACTCAAACGTTCGAGAATTGGAAGGTGCGCTGAAACGGGTTGAGGCGTATGCCAAATTCCACCGTCGCGCAATCACCGTCGAAACCGCCAAAGAAGCGCTCAAAGACATTCTGATTGCGCAAAGTCGCCAGATTTCCATAGAAAATATCCAGAAAACAGTAGCTGATTACTACCGAATCAAGCTGGTGGATATGCTTTCAAAAAAGAGAACCCGCAACCTTACCCGTCCAAGACAAATGGCTATGTCGCTGGCCCGCGAGATCACAAGCATGAGTTTACCCGAGATCGGCCACGCTTTCGGCGGCAAGGATCATTCGACCGTTATTCATGCTTGCAAGACCGTGGAATCGCTCAAGGCCGAAGATACGACAATCGATGCGGATTACAAGATTCTTCTACAGACTTTACGGGGATAAAATGCGGGATTTTGTGTAGACAAATTGTTGATAACTTAACTCGCAACAACAACAAGAAAAGTTATTCACATTGGCGGTATTGATTATCAACAGCAATTCAGACGGTTTTATTGTTCAGCATCTCACTGTATCGAATGGTTTTTTTTAGTTGTTAACACAATTTGAGAACACTAATTAGTCTTTATTAAGGATTTATATTATGTTTATTGAGAAAGTCGAAAAAGAAACCATCCTCAAGCCACTACAGGTTGTTATCGGTATCGTTGAACGCAAACAGACTTTACCGATACTTTCGAACGTCCTGATCGAGAACCAGGATGGCAAGATGCGTTTCACTGCGACCGACCTTGAGATACAGATCACTACGGCTATTGATATCGGTACTGGCAGCAGCAAGACTTCGGCAATCACCGTTGGAGGCAAGAAATTCCAGGAAATCTTGCGCGTCCTACCCGACCAGAGCAAGGTCACCATCGAAACCAAGGAAAACAAGGCTCAGATCAAGACCAACAAGAGCCGATTCAGTCTGCAAACTTTGCCGGCGCAAGACTTTCCCAAACTGAACAGCCAACTGGACAGCGCCAGAAAGATCGTATTACCTCAGAAAGAACTGAAGAACCTGCTTTTCTCAGTGCAGTATGCGATGGCGCAACAGGATGTGCGTTACTACCTCAATGGCGTCCTGTTGATTGTCGAAGGTGATAAGCTGCGTGCAGTTGCTACCGACGGCCATCGTTTGGCTTACAACGCAGGCACAATTGAAGGCAATTACGACAAGCAAGAAATCATTCTGCCTCGCAAGGCTGTAGTAGAACTTTCCAAACTGTTGGCTGACAGCGATGACACGGTAGAACTGGAATTCTCAACCCAGCAGGTAAAAGCGAGTTTTTCCGGTATTACTTTGATTACAAAGGTTATTGACGGAAAGTTCCCGGACTATGAGCGCGTTATTCCGAAGTACACCAATCACCTCAACCTGGAACGCATGGTCATCCTGCAGGCTTTGCAACGCGCAGCAATCCTTTCAAACGAGAAATTCCGCGGCGTACGTTTCGTTCTGACCGAGAAGAACCTTCGCATCATCAGCAGCAACAGCGAACAGGAAGAAGCGCAGGAAGAGATAGAGACTGATTACCACGGTGAAGGTCTGGACATTGGCTTCAACGTCAACTACCTGCTGGACGGACTGAATAACATTGGCAGCAGCACCGCCATTTTCTCGTTCGGCGATCCGAACAGCAGTATCCTGATGACGACACCGGACAACCAGGAATTCCGCTACGTCGTCATGCCAATGCGAATTTAAATGTTCCACGTGAAACAGAAGGCAGAATAATCCCATGAGCGACAATTACGACGAATCAAGCATCCAGCAACTCGAAGGGCTGGAGGCTGTGCGCAAACGCCCCGGTATGTACATTGGAGACACTTCCGACGGCACCGGTCTGCACCATATGGTATTCGAAGTAGTGGACAATGCCATTGACGAGGCCTTGGCTGGTCATTGCGACGACATCAAGGTCATCATTCACGGCGACAACTCCATTTCGGTGGCGGACAATGGTCGCGGCATTCCAGTCGGTATCAAGTTCGACGATAAGTTCGAGCCCAAGCGTTCAGCAGCTGAGATCGTGATGACCGTGCTGCACGCTGGGGGCAAGTTCAATCAGAACAGCTACAAGGTGTCTGGCGGTCTGCACGGCGTGGGCGTGAGCTGCGTTAACGGTTTGTCGGAATGGCTCAAGCTGACCATCCACCGCGACGGAAAAAAATACGGTCTGGAATTCGTGCGCGGTGCGGTCAAGGATCGCTTGGTCGAAATCCAGAACGGCATCGAGGTATCTCCTATACGAGACCTGGGTGAAACCAAGAAGCGTGGAACCGAAGTGCACTTCCTTGCCGACAAGGAAATTTTCGGTACTGTCGAATTCCACTACGAGATTCTGGCCAAGCGCCTGCGCGAACTGTCTTTCCTTAATAACGGCGTGAAGATCGAACTGATCGATCAGCGCACCGGCAAGAGCGAGAACTTTGCCTACTCCGGCGGCGTGCGCGGCTTCGTCGAGTATATGAACAAGAGCAAGACGGTTTTGCACCCAAAGTGTTTCCAGGCTAGCGGAGAAAAAGACAATATCACCGTCGATGTCGCCATGCAGTGGAATGACAGCTATTCCGAAGTCGTGCAGTGTTTCACCAACAACATCCCGCAGCGCGACGGCGGTACGCACATGACCGGCTTGCGCATGGCTATGACCCGCGTGATCAACAAGTACATCGAAGAGAACGAGCTGGCGAAAAAAGCCAAGGTCGACACGACCGGCGACGACATGCGCGAAGGCCTGACTTGCGTGCTGTCGGTCAAAGTGCCGGACCCGAAGTTTTCCTCGCAGACCAAGGATAAGCTCGTCTCCAGCGAAGTGCAGCCAGCCGTGCAGGAAGTTGTGGCGCAAAAACTGACCGAGTACCTACTGGAAAATCCGGTCGATGCCAAGATCATCGTCAGCAAGATCGTCGAAGCTGCCCGTGCACGCGAGGCGGCGCGCAAAGCACGCGAACTGACACGTCGCAAGGGCGTGCTGGACGGCATGGGCCTACCGGGCAAGCTGGCCGACTGCCAGGAAAAAGACCCTGCCCTTTCCGAACTGTACCTGGTGGAAGGTGACTCCGCTGGAGGCTCCGCCAAGCAGGGCCGCGACCGCAAGTTCCAGGCGATTCTGCCGCTCAAGGGCAAGATCCTGAACGTGGAAAAGGCGCGTTTTGAGAAGCTTATCGCCTCGCAAGAAATCGCCACCCTGATCACCGTACTCGGCACCGGCATCGGCAAGGACGAATATAGCGCCGACAAGCTGCGTTATCACCGCATCATCATCATGACCGACGCGGACGTGGACGGCTCTCACATCCGCACCCTGCTGCTCACCTTCTTCTATCGCCAGATGCCCGAGTTGGTCGAGCGAGGCCACATTTACATCGCCCAGCCCCCGTTGTACAAAATCAAACAGGGCCGGGACGAGCGTTACCTCAAGGATGATCACGAGCTGAAGAACTACATGCTCAAGTCCGCACTCAATAATGCCGTGTTGCATCCTGCCGTTGATTCCACACCGATCCAGACAGAAGCGCTGGAAAATATCGCCAAGGAATATTTCCTCGCCGAAGCCGTGATCGACCGCCTGTCGCGCTTCACAGCGCCGGAGGCCACCCACGCCCTGCTCGGCTTGCCGACGCTGTCGCTGGATGACGAACAGCAAGCAAAAAAGAGCGCGCAACTGCTCGAGGCGGCCTGCGGCGGCAGCATCAAGGTGGTGGTCGAAGCCGACGAAGCCGGAGAATTGCGCCTGCGTCTGGAGAAGCTGTACCACGGCAACTACTCGGTCAGCTACCTCGACCGCGAATTCCTGCAAGGCAGCGACTACGTGCAGATCCGCCAGACCGCGCAAGTGCTCGAAGGCCTCATTACTCCAAGCGCCTACATCGCCCGCGGCGAACAGAAGCGCGCCGTGAACAGTTTCAAGCAAGCGATCGAATGGCTGCTCGAAGAAGCCAAAAAGGGCGTTAACATCCAGCGCTACAAAGGCTTGGGCGAGATGAATCCGGACCAGCTGTGGGAAACCACCATGGACGTGAAGAACCGCATCTTGCTCAAGGTGCGTATCGAAGACGCAATCGCAGCTGATGAGATATTCACCACCCTGATGGGCGACGTTGTCGAACCCCGCCGTGCTTTCATTGAGCAAAATGCGCTTGGCGTGAAGAATCTCGATGTGTAAGTTATAAGTCCTCAGAACAGGTGAAAAAATTCTCACCAAAGAAAATGGCCACGTATTCGTGGCCATTTTCTTTGATGCCAGCAAACATAATCTGCGGCAAATGTGTCGTTGGCGAAAAAATACCCGAAATTATGTATTGAATCTCGAGTTCAGCAGTCGCAAGCTTTACCTTCGCAAAGCGGCATAAATTTGGGAGTGCAACCAGTGAGATGCTGAAATTCTGGATTCCCATTTGCCGGAATGATGGAAGGAGCTAACGAATGAACACCGACATGACCGGGATGTTATGGCATGACCTGGATATTTTCCTGCTCATTGGTGCATTATCTGGGGTGGTGCTGGGTCTGATTATGATTTCCAGACCACAAATTTTGCCGAACATCAATCGGGTGGCGAATCGCTGGATTTCCATGCGTCATGTCGACCGTGCGCTGGACCAGAGCATCAGTATCGACTACTGGTTCTATCGACATCATCGACCGCTGGGCATACTGGTTATCCTCGGGGCGAGCTACCTTCTTGTATATTTTGGTTTCTTGTTCGACAAGGAATCCGCCTTGCACGGCTTGGCGGGCTATGTCCCAATCACGCTGTTGGATGGGTTGCTGGATGCTTTGGTGCTTGCTTCGTTGGTTGGTGCCATGATTGCGCTGGTTGTTGGTCTACTTCTCTGGCTCTATCCCAACCTGTTGCATGGCGTAGAAAAAGTGGGCAATCGATGGGTGTCTTCTCGTCGCGCCACCAAAGTATTGAATGTACCGCATGATCAAGTGGATAGCTTTGTAGAGCACCATACGCGATTAACCGGCTGGTTGCTATTGCTGGGAAGTGCTTATCTGTTCACGGCCATGATTAGTTTATTGGTATAGCCCTTGCGTCGATATCAATTTTGCACGAGCATGCTTGGAAAGAAGCAATAAGGACGAGCCTGGGAAAAAGACGATCTCATGAAGAAAGACTTTGAAAATTCATTTATAGATGAATCAAGCCCCTTTGGCTGTTACATTAAGGCTAGCGGTTTCCTGGCAATTCAATTGGGAGAGGCTGATGCTCAATGATGATATCGAGGCACGTGAGAAGTTTCTTTTCACTTTGAATTGGCTGTTGGCAGTAACGAAGCGCCATTCTGGCAACCTTCAGTTTTGTTTGGCCCATATCAATTTCGAAAATCCCAGGATCCTTGGTGAGACTTACGGCGCACAAAAAGCGTCCCACAAACTTGACGAGGTTTCGCATTTCTTGCGGAAAACGTTTCGCAAGACCGACTTGGTGGCGCGTGACGGAGGGGATTTCTGGATTTTGGTGCCTTACACTCCGCCGGAAGAGAAACTTTTCGACAAGATTAAGTACATCATCGAAATTGCTTCGCAAGGCGGCCTACAGATAGTGGAACGCGATATTTCCATTTTTCCGTTGTCCCAGCACGCAATTGAGCACTGCGAAGATTGCACGGCTTTGGATTTTCTTTCCTATCTCAAGAAAAACCATATCTCCCTTGCGAGCCGTGAGATTTCATTGCCGCACAGTGAGTAGCAAATAAAAACAGGCAAACTCAATATTCTGGCAATTTTTGCTGGCTATCTTACGTAGAACATGAATGAAGCCAGTAAATACGGGGCTTGCGGAGCATGCCCCGCCAAAACGCGCCATAAGCGATTATCGGAGGTGCGGTAAGGGTAAGCCTAGGCCTAGGCCCCAAAATCCCTAGGCTTTGCTCTTGGTGGTCTTCTTGGCCGCGGGCTTCTTCGCGGCTGGTTTGGCTGCCACTTTCGTCGCAGTCTTCGCCTTGGTTGTTGCGGTCTTCTTGGAGGTAGTCGTCTTTGTCGCAGTCTTGGCTGCCGGTTTCTTCGCTGCCTTCGCTTTTCCTGTCCCTCCTTTCGCGGCTTTGGCAGCGATTAGTTCCAGTGCTTGTTCCAGCGTGATGTCGTCCGGAGAAACGTCCTTGGGCAGCGTAGCATTGACCTTGCCGTGGCGGGCATAAGGGCCGTAACGGCCGCTGCAGATTTCTACGGGAGCCTTGTCGTCCGGGTGTTCGCCCAACGTGCGCAGCACGGCGTTGCCGGCCTTGGCTTGTGCCAGCAACTCCACTGCCCTGTCCAGTCCGATGTCGAAGATGCTGTCGCTGCGCGGTATGGACTTGAACTTGCCGTCGTGTCCGATGTAGGGGCCGAAGCGGCCGATGTTGACGATGACCTTCTTACCAGTCTCGGGGTGCGCGCCGAGTTCGCGCGGTAGCGACAGCAGCTTCAGCGCGGTGCCGAGGTCAGCCTGTTCCAGCGGCAATTCCTTGGGCCAGGAGACGCGCTTAGGCTTGGTCTTCTCGCCTTCGATCACTTCGCCGAGCTGCACATAGTAGCCGTAAGGGCCGCGCAGCAGCAATACAACCTGGTTTGTTTCGGGGTGTGTGCCCAGTTCCTTGCGCGCCTCGCCTGCATCCTCTTCGCCGCCGAGACTGCGGGTGTAGTCGCACTCGGGATAGCCGGTGCAGCCGATGAAGCTGCCGCGCTTGCCGAGCCGCTTAGATAAGGGCTTGCCGCATTTCGGGCAGGTCTCCTCCAGTATCTCTGTGCCGGGGCGGTCGACGTCTTTTTTGTCAGCGATGAGCTTGTTGAAGCCCTGCCAGAATTCGTCCAGTACGGGGATCCAGTCGCGCTTGCCTTCCGAAACCTCATCCAGCTCGTCTTCGAGATTGGCGGTGAAGCCGTAATCGACATAGCGCGTGAAATGCTCGGTGAGGAACTTGTTGACCACGCGACCCACGTCGGTGGGCATGAACCGCTTCTTTTCGAGCGTAGCGTATTCGCGCGCCTGCAGCGTGGAGATGATGGTGGCGTAAGTGGAGGGGCGGCCGATGCCGTACTCTTCCAGGGACTTGACCAGGCTGGCTTCGGAGAAGCGCGGCGGTGGCTGGGTAAAGTGCTGTTCGCCGTAGAGCTTGTCCAGGGGCAGTACGTCTCCCTCGGCCAGTGGCGGCAGCTTGCCGCCCTCTTCCTCCTCGGCGTCGTCAACGTCTTCCATGTACACGCCGATGAAGCCGGGAAACACCAGGGTTTGGCCGGATGCGCGGAACAGCGTGTCATCGCCGCCCAAGCGGATGTCGGCGCTGACGGTATCGTATCGTGCCGGCGCCATCTGGCATGCAAGTGTGCGTTTCCATATCATCTCGTACAGACGAGCCTGGTCGGCGGTGAGATGGGCGCGGATGCTGTCCGGCGTGCGCAGGATCGAGGTCGGGCGAATAGCCTCGTGCGATTCCTGCGCGTTCTTGGTTTTGCTCTTATAGGCAGGCTGTGTGCTTGGCAGATAATCGGCCGAGAAGTTGTCGCGGATGTAACCGCGGATCTCTTCTACCGCTTCCTTGGCCAACGACACCGAGTCAGTACGCATGTAGGAGATCAGACCGATGGTCTGGCCGCCGATGTCCACGCCCTCGTACAGCGACTGCGCGGTGCGCATGGTGCGCTCGGAGGTCATGCCGAGCTTGCGCACGGCTTCCTGTTGCAGCGTGGACGTGGTGAACGGTGCGGCGGCATGACGCTGCTTGCCCCTTTTTTCGACACGAACCACCTTCGGCGGCAGTTTGGCGTCGTTCAGTTTAGCCTGGATCGCATCGTATTCGGCTTGGCTGCCGATACTGAGCTGCTCCAGTTTCTTGCCCTGGTACTGGAACAACTTGGCGGTGAACGGGATGCTGTGCTTCTGGCTGTCCAGATGCACGGTCCAGTATTCCTGGCTCCTGAACTTCTCGATTTCCAGTTCGCGCTCGACGATCAGGCGCAATGCTGGGCTCTGCACGCGACCGGCCGACAGTCCGGGGCGGATCTTGCGCCACAGCAGCGGTGAGAGATTGAAGCCGACGAGATAATCCAGCGCGCGCCTAGCCTGCTGCGCATTCACCAGCGGCAGTGAGATTTCGCGAGGATGAGCGACCGCTTCTTGTACCGCGGATTGGGTGATCTCGTAGAACACCACGCGCTTCATGTTCTTGCCTTTGAGCGCGCGTTTGCCTTTCAGCAACTCGGCGATATGCCAAGCGATGGCTTCCCCTTCGCGGTCCGGGTCGGGGGCCAGCAGGATGTTGTCGGCCTCGGCCGCCGCTTTGGCGATGGCATCGACATGCTTGGCGTTGCGTGCGATGGTCTCGTACTGCATGGCGAAATTGTTTTCGGGGTCGACCGCGCCGGTCTTGGGCACGAGGTCGCGCACGTGTCCGTAGGATGCGAGCACTTCGAAATCCTTGCCCAAGTATTTCTTGAGCGTTTTGGCCTTGGCCGGGGATTCGACGATGAGAAGGTTGGTTGCCATGCGTGAGACTTAAATTAATGTAGTTGGGTGGAATGTATCGGAGAGAGCAGCTCCTCGACCAGCAAGGGGTCGAGATGCTGATGGCGGTTCCACAACACCATCAGCATGATCAGCTTGAGCTTGTCCACGCCAAGGCTCTCCTGTTGCAGCGCGACGGCGCGGTCGAGGACCATTTCGCGTTCGACGGCGGAGATCATGTGCTGCTGTTCGGCGAAAACCAGGAACTGGCGCGCCTCGTCGCCGAGGCGCTGTTTTTCAAGCTCGGCGAAACAGCGGACGCCGTTATGCCGCAGATCTGCCGGGTAGTTGTCCGGGGTCTGCTGTTGTAGCGCGGACAACCAAGTCAGCGCGTCACTGATCTCTTCCTCTTCGAAACCGGCCGCGGAAAGCTTGCGCGACAGCTTGTCCGGCTCGGGATAGCTACCCGCGTCGAAATAGCTTTCGAACAGATACATCAGGATTTCAAACATGGTTTAGGCTAAATAATTTGTTTTAATGAATGCGTTGGTACTGGCCGCCGGGCAGCACGCTGATGCGCCCTTCCAGCTCGAGCGTCAACAGCATGGCGGATAGCTCGGCCATCGTCAAGCCGCAGCGCGCGACTAGGGTGTCGATATCCACCGGATCGAAGCCGAGATGATCGAGCAGCCCGGAGTTCTCGCCCAGGGGCTTTGCTTCTTGCGCGGATGCGACGATCTGGCCGCCCAACTCCTCGAGGATATCCTGCGCGGCTTCGACCAGTTTCGCGCCCTGTTTTATCAGCGCGTGGCAGCCCTTGCTTTGCGGCGCATGGATCGAGCCGGGGATGGCGAACACGTCCCTTCCCTGTTCCGATGCCAACCGCGCGGTGATCAGCGAGCCGCTTTGCAGTCCAGCCTCAACCACCAGGCAGCCGATGCTCATGCCGCTGATAAGGCGGTTGCGGCGCGGGAAGTTAGCCGCCAGCGGAGGCGTGCCGAGCGGAAATTCCGAAATCAGCGTGCCCTGTGCAGCGAGCGCGTGGGCGAGGTCGCGGTTCGCCGCGGGATAAACCTTGTCCAGTCCGGTGCCGACAATGGCGATGCTGCTGCCCTGTCCTTGTAGCGCGCCGCGATGCGCGGCCGCGTCAATGCCGTGCGCCATGCCGCTGACGATACAAAGGCCAGCTTCACTGAGCGAACGGGCGAAGGCTTCGGCGTTATGGATGCCCTGCGGTGTGGCACTGCGGCTGCCGACCACCGCCAGCGCGGAACGGTTGAGCAGGTCAAGTCGCCCTTTCACGTAGAGCAGCAGCGGCGGATCGGGGATGTTAAGCAGGGCTTGCGGATAATCGCCGTCGGCGAGGGTGACGACATGGTTGTTGCCATCCTGCAGCCAGCCCAGCGTCGGAGCAAGGGTGTCATTTGTTATGCCCTTGGCGATCTCGGCGGCAACATCCGCCTTGACGATGGCCTTGAGCGAGCCGGTGGATGCGGCGAACACCGCTTCGGGCGAGCCGAATTCCTTCAGCAGGCGGCAAGCGCTCTCACCGCCCAAGCCCCGCGTCAGACTCAGTGCCAGCCAAGCCTTGAGCGAAGCGTCGGAGGGCATCAGGGGGTTTGGGCGCGATCCAGCAATTGCACCGGCAAGCGAGTCTGCATCACCAGCGCGTAGGAGACCTTGTCAAACACACGGAACACGAATACCAAACCATAGCGTTCATCTGGTAACGCGACGTTCGCACCATCGCTTTTTACGGTCTCTCCTTTGCGGTACAGGGCCAGCACATGGCCGCTTTCCAAGCCGTCACGCTTGCCCTTGTTCAGGGTGATGACGGTGCTCTGTCCGCCCAGCGACACACCGCCGTAAACCGAGATTATGCGCGCGGAAATGTTGCTTTCCGGTGCCCGTGGCAGGTAGGTGCTGACGGTCTCGCCGGAGGGTACGACCAAGCGGTCTCCCTTGTAGATTTCCTGCACGGAACGGGTGATCGCAATGGTGCTGACTTCAGCGAAGTCGGTAGCCTCGGCGTTGCCCAGATAGATGGCCTCGATGCCCAGCACTTCCTTGGTATCCGGGTCGATGAAGGTCTTGCCGGGGCGGTAGAGCTGCCACTTGTTGCCTTTGTCGGCGGACAGGCCCTTGGCAAAGGCAATGTCGTGTTCGCCAAGAATCACACGCCCCTCACGTGCGCCGACCAAGGTGGGGGCGTCCTTCAAGGCGCCCTCCTCGATCACCAGTGGTTGGCTCAGGAACGGTGCGATAGCGCTTGCTGGAATGCTGGGAATGGCGTCGTGTTCGCTGCGGTCTTCGCGCACTTGCGGCGAGAGCTTGACGACATTGCCGCTGGGAATCGCCCCACCGATGCGCAAAGTACCGCTAGCGCGGTCCAGAATGATCACGTCGCCCGGATAGATCCAGTGCGGGTCCTTGATGGACTCCTTGTTCATGCCCCAGATATACGGCCACTTCCACGGGTCTTTGAAGAACTTGGCGGAGATGTCCCACAAGGTATCTCCTTTGACGACGACATGCTGATCCGGCGCATCGCTGCGGATTTCCGGTCGGGTCTCCGGCGCGGCTGCAAAGGCCATGGCGGGCAACAAAAAGCAAATCAGCGATATAATCTTGCGCATGGAAAACTCCGGCAGAGTCAGTGTAAAAGGCACGCAAACTTATTGCGTTGCGTTAAATTCTGCATCTAGTCATATAAATTAGCAAGCATTTATGGGGCACGCATGGCTATCCTGAAAATATTGCAGTACCCCGACGAGCGCCTGCACAAGGTCGCCAGGAAGGTCGAGCTGGTTACCGATACTACCCGCGAACTGATACGGGACATGGCCGAGACCATGTATGCCGCCCCCGGTGTGGGCTTGGCGGCGACACAGGTGGACGTGCACGAGCAGATCATCGTGACCGACGTTTCCGAGACCCACGACCAGCTGCGGGTATTCATCAACCCGGAGATTCTCGCCAGCAGCGGCGAGGAAGAAGGCGAGGAAGGCTGTCTGTCGGTGCCGGGTATCTATGAGACCGTGCACCGTGCCGAGAAGGTGACGGTGCGTGCGCTCAACGAACGGGGCGAACCCTTTACCCTGGAGGCCGAGGGCTTCCTGGCGGTGTGCATACAGCATGAGATCGATCACTTGCGCGGCAAGGTGTTCGTCGAATACCTGTCGCAGCTCAAGCAAACGCGAATACGCGCGAAACTGAAGAAACGTCAGCGCGAAAACATATAAAAATCTCCTGCGGTAACCAATCCCATCGTGAAAATCATTTTTGCCGGAACGCCGCAGTTTGCGGCCAGCGCGCTCGATGCGCTGCTCAAGGAACATCAGATCGTTGCCGTGCTGACTCAGCCGGATCGTCCGGCCGGGCGCGGCATGCAGCTTACTGCCAGCCCGGTGAAGCAACTCGCGCTGCAACACGGCCTGCCCGTGTTGCAACCCGCCACACTGAAGACGGAAGAAGCGCAACGCGAAATTGCCGCGCTCGGTGCGGATGTGATGGTGGTTGCAGCCTATGGCCTGATCTTGCCGAAAGCGGTGTTGCAGCTGCCGCGTTATGGCTGCCTCAACATCCACGCCTCGCTGCTGCCGCGCTGGCGCGGCGCGGCGCCGATCCAGCGCGCGATCCTGGCGGGTGATGCCGAGACCGGCATCACCATTATGCAGATGGATGAGGGGTTGGACACCGGCGATATGCTGCTGCGCCACGCCTGCCCCATCACACCGACCGACACTGCGGCAACGCTGCACGACAAGCTCGCGGAGCTGGGTGCCTCCAGCATTGTCGAGGCGTTGCGTTTGCTGCAAGAGAGCAGCCTGAACCCGGTCAAGCAGGACGATGCCGCTGCGACCTACGCCGCAAAGCTGCTCAAGAGCGAGGGGCAGATCGACTGGCGACTGGACGCACTGCATATCGAGCGCGCCGTGCGCGCGTTCAATCCTTTTCCCGCCTGTGCTGCCGGTTTCAACGATGCAACGATAAAGGTCTGGCAGGTTGCGCTGGTGCAAGGCGCGCACAGCGAACCGGGCAGGGTTCTTGCCGTAGACAAACAAGGCATCACCGTGGCCTGCGGCAAGGATGCGCTACGGCTGGAAGTATTGCAGCGTCCCGGCGGCAAGGCGCAGCCCGCCTCACAGTTCCTGCAGGCGGTGCCGGTCAAGGCCGGCGACCGTTTTTCGTGATGCAGCACGTTCAGATCACTGCCAGTCAGATCGTGCAGCAAGTGCTGTCGAACGGGCGTAACCTTAACCAGGTGCTGGACGAAGCGCTGCGTGGCAGATCGAACTGGACACCCGCACAGCGGGCCGCCTTGCAGGACCTGAGTTATGGCACGCTGCGCTATTACGGCCAGCTGCGGGCCGTGCTGGGCCGGTTGCTGCACAAGCCTTTGTCGGACGAGCGGGTGCGCTTCCTGTTGCTGGTCGCGTTGTACCAGTTGCAGCACAGCAAGTCGGCGCAGCATGCGGTGGTCGACCACGCGGTGCGCGCTGCGCAGATCCTGAATCCCCGCGTAAGCGGCTTGGCGAATGCAGTCCTGCGCAACTTCCTGCGCAACCGTGCATCGTTACTGGATCAGGCAGCGCTATCTCCGGAAGGGAAATACAGCTATCCGCAATGGTGGATAGACGAGTTGCATACGCAGTACGGCGAGCGCAGCGCGGCAATCCTGGAGGCGGGTAATCAGCATCCGCCGCTGACATTGCGAGTCAACCGGCGGCGCGGTACGGTGGACGGGTATGCGGCGTTGCTTGCACAACAGGACATCTCCGCGCGCCGCATCGAACCGGAGGCGCTGCAGTTGAATAAGCCCGTAGCGGTGGACAAGCTGCCGGGATTTTTCGACGGCATGGTCTCGGTGCAGGATGCCGGTGCGCAATATGCCGCGCGGCTGCTGGATGTGCACGACGGCATGCGTGTGCTGGACGCCTGCGCCGCGCCGGGCGGCAAGACCGCGAACATTCTGGAATCTGCGCAGGTCGAGATGGTTGCGGTGGATAAGGACGAGAAGCGCTTGCAGCGCGTCACGGAGAACTTGCAGCGGCTGGCACTGGATGCGCAACTGCTGGTGGGCGATGCGGCGCAGCCGGAGGCTTGGTGGGACGGTCGGCCGTTCCAGCGCATCCTTGCCGATGTGCCCTGCTCCGCTTCCGGAGTGGTGCGCCGTCACCCGGACATCAAGTGGCTGCGCCGTCCGGAAGATATCGCCGGTTTTGCTGGGCAGCAGCTTGCCATCCTGTGCGCGCTGTGGCGGCTGCTGGCGCAAGATGGTAAATTGCTTTACGCCACCTGCTCGGTTTTTCAACAGGAGAATGAGCAGGTTATCGCCGCATTCTTGGCTCAACAGCCGGATGCCCGCCGGTTGCCGCTGACCCTGTCGAACCATAGCGAAGGACAATTGCTGCCCGATGATCAGCATGACGGATTCTTTTATGCGTTGCTGCACAAGACTGCTTAGCGCGCTGCTGCGCGGCGTAATGCTTGTGTGGCTGTTCGTTGCGGCGGCCCACGCAGACGGCATAGCTGTCGGCAAGGCGCAGCTTCGCCAGGCAGAGGATGGCTACCAACTCGCTGCCAGTTACGACATCAACCTGAATTACACCGTGCAGCAGGCCTTGTCGCGCGGCATCCCGCTGTATTTCGTCAGCGAATTCTCGCTGACGCGCTCGCGCTGGTATTGGCTGGACGAGGAGGTCTTTCACGGCGAGCAGACAATCAAGTTTTCTTACAACGTCCTGACCCGGCAATACCGCATCTCGCGCGGTGCACTGTTCCAGAATTTCGCCAGTTTTGAAGATGCGTTGAATATCCTGGCGCGGCAAAGCTCCCTGCCCTTCTCCTCGGATCTGATGAAAAAGGACGGCAACTATACTGCGGCGGTGCGTCTGCGCCTGGATACGGCGCAACTGCCCAAGCTGTTGCAGGTGAATGCGCTGACCGGCAAGGACTGGAACCTCGATTCCGAATGGTATCGCTGGGTGGCGCGTGTTCCGGCTGCAAACGGCGAAGGCAAGGCGGAGTGACGGCGCAGTGAAATACCTCATTCTTGTCAGTGTGGTGGTCGGCGGTGCGTTGCTTTACCTGCTGTCCAGCAGCAGCGCAGACACCGAAGTGTTTTCGCTGAACTACTACAGCCTGCTCGGCTTGACCGGTACTCTGGCTGTTTGCTTGATGGGGCTGGTCGGTTACCAGTTGTGGCGCCTGCGCAACAAGCTCCGGAACAGGGTGTTCGGAGCGAAACTGACCTTGCGACTGGTGCTGTTCTTCACTTTGATCGCGGTGGTGCCGGGGATACTGGTCTATGCGGTCTCGGTACAATTCCTGGGCAAGAGCATCGAGTCGTGGTTCGACGTGCGCGTCGAAAAGGCGCTGGAGGGCGGCCTCAATCTTGGCCGGAGCAGCCTGGACAACAGTCTGAAGGAGTTGTCCAAGAAGACCCAGTTCATCGGGTTGTTGTTGGCGGAAAAACAACCGGAACAGTATCAGCGCGCCTTAGACCAGCTGGTGGACGAGAAGGTGGCGCAGGAAGCGGCGCTGTTCTCCGCCAAGGGGAATCTGGTCGCGTTCTCCTCGGGCGGACGACACTCCCTGCAGCCGGATATGCCGGATAGCGAGTTGTTGCGGCTGACGCTGGAAAAGGGCGAGAACGCCGTAATCGATACCCTGCCGCAAAAAGGATTGACGCTGCGAGCGCTGGTGGCTGTGGATTCCAATACCCACGGCGCTCGCTATGTACTGCAATTTACCCAGCCGGTGCCCAAGCAGATCGAGGCAGACGCCGAAACCGTGCAGGCGGTATACCGCGATTACCAGGAACTGACGCTGTCTCGCTTGGGTCTGAAACGGCTGTATGCGATCACCCTCACGCTGTCGCTGCTGGTGGTGTTGCTGACGGCGGTGTCGGCCGCGTTCTTCATCAGCGAGCGTCTGGGCGCCTCTCTAGAAGCCTTGGCCGAGGGCACGCGCGCCGTGGCGCAGGGCGACTTCACTCGCCAGCATCCGATTCAGAGCAGCGACGAACTGGGTGCATTGACCGGCCTGTTCAATCAGATGACGCGACAGCTATTCGATGCCAAACAGGCCAGCGAACAGCAACAGCGAGAAGTGGAAAGCGCCAAAGCGCATTTGGAAAGCGTGCTGACCCACTTGTCTTCTGGCGTGCTGGCCCTGGACGATGGATTGCGTCTGCGCTCGGTGAATCCCAGCGCGGGACAGATCCTTGGCGCACCGCTGCAGGAGATGCTGCGTATGCCGCTGGACCAGATCGCCGAGAAATACAGTCTGCTGGGTTCATTCTGCCAGACGGTGATGGAGGCGTTCGGTGAGACGCCCAACGGCGAATGGCAGCGCCAGATCGAGCGGCTCAGCAAAAACGGCGTGCAGATTCTGCTGATGCGCGGGACTCGCCTGCCGCAAGGCGGGGAAGCGGGTTACGTCGTGGTGTTCGACGACATCAGCCATCTGTTGCAAGCGGAGCGCCAGGCGGCATGGGGCGAAGTGGCGCGGCGGCTGGCGCATGAGATCAAGAATCCGCTTACACCGATCCAGCTCTCGGCGGAACGCCTGCAGCACAAACTCAGCGACAAGCTGGACGAGAGCGGCGCGCAATTGTTGAAACGCGCCACTCAGACTATCGTCAGCCAGGTCGCCGCGATGAAGAATATGGTGGGCGATTTCGCCAACTACGCGCGCGGCCCGGCGTTGAAACTGTCGCGCCTGGATGTGCACAAGCTGATCAAGGAAGTGCTTGGACTGTATGAGGCGAACGCCATTCCCATCGTGTTGAAGCTGGAGGCCTCGCATAGCGAAGTCAACGGCGATGCAACCCGTTTGCGTCAGGTCGTACACAACCTGCTGCAGAACGCGCAGGACGCGTTGCAGGGCGTCGCTCAGCCGCAGATCACGCTGACGACCGAGACGCAGGGGCGCGAGATCCATCTGCGTGTCGAAGACAACGGCGCGGGCTTTTCCGAGAGCGTGCTGGCGCGCGCCTTCGAACCGTATATGACAACCAAGACCAAGGGCACGGGATTGGGACTGGCGATCGTGAAAAAGATCGTGGAAGAACATGGCGGCCGCATCGCCATCGAAAATAACCAAAACGGCGGAGCGCGGATCAATATCCATCTGCCGTTGACGGAGGAAGCATAATGGCAAGCAAGCAAATACTGGTCGTGGATGACGAGATCGGCATTCGCGAATTGTTGTCGGAGATTTTGTTCGACGAGGGTTATCAGGTACATCTGGCGGAGAACGCCGAGCAGGCGCGCAGTTATCGCAACGAGCGCGAGCCGGATCTGGTGCTGCTTGATATCTGGATGCCGGACACCGATGGGGTGACCCTGCTCAAGGAATGGGTCGAGCAGGACCTGTTGACCATGCCGGTGGTGATGATGTCTGGCCACGGTACTATCGAAACGGCGGTCGAGGCGACGCGCATCGGTGCGGTCGACTTTCTGGAAAAGCCCATCTCATTGCAGAAGTTGCTCGGTACCGTCGCCAAGGCCATCAAGGAAGGGGCACCCAAGCCGCCGGTACCGGTCGACGAGGTGCCAAACCAGCAGATCACCCTGGATATCGACGGGCAGATGCAGCAATTCTCCTTGCCGCTCGATCTGCCGTTGCGCGAGGCGCGAGAGCACTTCGACGCGTTCTACTTCGACTACCATTTGCAGAAAGAGGGCGGCAACATTACCCGGGTGGCCGAAAAGGTCGGTCTGGAACGCACCCATCTGTACCGCAAACTGAAGCAGCTGGGCATCAAGTTCGCCAAAAAGGGCGGAGAGGACGAAACCCAGTAAAAAAGCCAATGTTGACCGGAGGTTGCCCAAATCCGGGGGCTGCGGCATAATTGCCGGCCCAGAATTTAATCTTCATTATTAATCCAACAAATAACCCCATCCCGCGTGGATGTTTAGGAGGCAAAAGCAATGGCTGCGACACGCAACGTAACCCCACCAAAATACAACGACATTACCGGCGCGATCCGCATGCTGGCAGTGGATGCCGTGCAAAAAGCCAACTCCGGTCACCCGGGCGCCCCGATGGGCATGGCGGAAATCGCCGACGTGCTGTGGAACCGCCATCTGCGTCACAATCCCGCGAACCCGAAGTGGCCAGATCGTGACCGCTTCATCCTGTCCAACGGCCACGGCTCGATGCTGGTCTACGCGCTGCTGCATTTGTCCGGCTACGATCTGCCGATCGAAGAGCTGAAGCGTTTCCGCCAGATGCATTCCAAGACTCCGGGGCACCCCGAGTACGGTTACACCCCGGGCGTGGAAACCACCGGTGGCCCGCTGGGCCAAGGCATCACCAACGCTGTCGGTATGGCGATGGCTGAAAAGCTGCTGGCCAACGAGTTCAACAAGCCGGGTCACGAGATCGTCAATCACCACACCTATGTGTTCCTCGGCGACGGCTGCATGATGGAAGGCATCTCGCACGAAGCCTGCGCGCTGGCCGGCACCTGGGGTCTGGGCAAGCTGACTGCGTTCTGGGATGACAACAACATCTCCATCGACGGCCACATCGACGGCTGGTATACCGACGACACCGCGAAGCGTTTCGAAGCTTACGGCTGGCATGTCATTGCCAACGTACAGGGGCATGATTCCGATGCCATCGACGCCGCAATCAAGGCAGCCCATGCGGTTACCGACAAGCCGACCCTGATCTGCTGCAAGACCATCATTGGCGCAGGCTCTCCCAACAAGGAAGGCACGCACGACGTGCACGGCGCAGCGCTGGGTGCTGACGAAGTGGCCGCGACGCGCGAACACATCGGCTGGAAATATCCTCCGTTCGAAATCCCGGCTCACGTGTATGAGGCATGGGATGCCCGCACCAAGGGTGCAGGCCTGGAAAAACTGTGGAACAACAAGTTCGCCGAATACAAGAAGGCCTTCCCGAAGGAAGCCGCCGAGTTCGAGCGCCGTATCAATAACCAGTTGCCGGCCGACTGGGCTGCTCACGCTGCCGAGTTCATCGCCAAGACCAACGAGAAGGCCGAGACCATCGCCACTCGCAAGGCTTCGCAGAACGCAATCAATGGCCTGCAACCCGCGCTGCCCGAGTTCCTGGGCGGTTCCGCCGACCTGACCGGTTCCAACCTGACCAACTGGACAGGTGCGCACCACGTTTCCGGCAAGAAGCCGGGTAACTACATCAGCTATGGCGTGCGCGAGTTCGGCATGTCGCACATCATGAACGGCATGGCGCTGCACGGCGGTTTCCTGCCGTTCGGCGGCACTTTCCTGATGTTCTCCGAATACGCACGCAATGCGTTGCGCATGTCGGCATTGATGAAGCAGCGCGTGATCTACGTGTTCACCCACGACTCCATCGGTCTGGGCGAAGACGGTCCGACTCACCAGCCGGTCGAGCAGACTGCTACCCTGCGCTACATCCCGAACATGGAAGTATGGCGTCCGTGCGACACCGTTGAATCCGCCGTGGCATGGGTTGCTGCAGTCGAGCGCAACGACGGTCCGTCCAGCCTCATCTTCAGCCGCCAGAATCTGGCGTTCCAGAAGCGCGACGCAGCTCAGATCGCTGCCATCCGCAAGGGAGCCTACGTGTTGTCCGAGGCAGCAGGCGGCAAGCCGCAAGCCGTGATCATCGCCACCGGCTCCGAAGTGTCGCTGGCACTGGAAGCGCAGAAGGCGCTGGCAGCCGAAGGCATCAACGTGCGTGTGGTTTCCATGCCGTCGACCAACGTGTTCGACAAGCAGGACCAGGCCTACAAGGACAGCGTACTGCCTAAGGGTGTGAAGCGCGTCGCGGTCGAGGCTGGCGTGACCGGCGGCTGGTACAAGTATGTTCTGGATGGCGCGGTGGTCGGCATGGACTGCTTCGGCGAATCCGCACCGGCACCGGAATTGTTCAAGCACTTCGGCTTCACCACCGACAATGTGGTTGCCGCAGTGAAGAAAGTTATGGGCTAAATACGGGCGCAACCCACATTGCGGCGGCGGCTAAAGGGGCGGAGCCCTGGCCAAAGCCACAACGTGGTCAAGAGCGTGCTGTAACTATAAAACAGATTTTTATTTACTTAACGGGAGAGATGTAATGGCAATCAAAGTTGGCATCAATGGTTTCGGCCGTATCGGCCGCATGGCGTTCCGCGCGATCGCGAAGGATTTTCCTGAGATGGAAGTCGTTGCGATCAACGACCTGCTGGAGCCGGACTACCTGGCCTACATGCTGAAGTACGATTCCGTGCACGGCAATTTCAAGGGTGAAGTCGCGGTGAGCGGCAATAACCTGGTTGTGAACGGCAAGACTATCCGCCTGACCGCCGAGCGCGATCCGGCCAACCTGAAGTGGAACGAAGTCAACGCCGACATCGTTCTGGAGTGCACGGGTTTCTTCCTGACCGACGAGTCCTGCCAGGCTCACATCAAGGCTGGCGCCAAGAAGGTCGTGATGTCCGCTCCTTCCAAGGACAAGACCCCGATGTTCGTGTACGGCGTGAACCACACCACCTACGCCGGCCAAGCCATCGTGTCCGCAGCTTCCTGCACTACCAACTGCCTGGCACCTGTTGCCAAGGTGCTGCACGACAACTTCGGCATCAAGCGCGGTCTGATGACTACCGTGCACGCCGCTACTGCGACCCAGAAGACCGTTGACGGTCCGTCCAACAAGGACTGGCGCGGTGGCCGCGGCATCCTGGAAAACATCATTCCGTCGTCCACCGGCGCAGCCAAGGCTGTCGGCGTGGTGCTGCCCGAACTGAACGGCAAGCTGACCGGCATGGCGTTCCGCGTGCCGACCTCCGACGTCTCCGTGGTCGACCTGACTGTCGAGCTGAACAAGGAAGCCAAGTACGAAGACATCTGCGCAGCAATGAAGAAGGCTTCCCAGACCGGCGACATCAGCAAGACGTTGGGTTACACCGATGAGAAGGTGGTTTCCACCGACTTCCGCGGCTGTGGCTATTCGTCGATCTTCGACGCCGAAGCCGGCATCGCGCTGGACGGCACCTTCGTCAAGGTGGTTGCCTGGTACGACAACGAATACGGCTACACCTGCAACATGCTGCGCTTCGCGCAACACGTCGCCAAGTAACACGTTCGACCAAGGGCTGGCACTGTGCCAGCCCTTTCAGCTTTAAGTCTGTAACAAAGGAAAAATCATGTCCGTTATCAAAATGACCGATCTGGATCTCAAGGGCAAGCGTGTCCTGATCCGCTCCGATCTCAACGTGCCCGTCAAGGACGGCAAAGTCACTTCCGATGCGCGCATCACAGCATCCATGGCCACCATCAACCACGCCCTGAAAGCCGGCGCACGCGTGATGGTGACTTCCCACCTGGGCCGCCCCGAAGAAGGCGTGTACTCGGAAGAGAACTCGCTCAAGCCGGTGGCCGACACCATCGCCAACAAGCTGGGCAAGCCCGTGCGCCTGATCCGCGACTGGATCGACGGCGGCTTCGACGTCGCCGAAGGCGAGCTGGTGCTGCTGGAGAACTGCCGCTTCAACAAGGGCGAAAAGAAGAGCAACGACGAACTGTCGAAGAAGTATGCCGCCCTGTGCGACGTGTTCGTGATGGACGCGTTCGGTACCGCACACCGTGCGGAGGCCTCGACACACGGCGTGGCGAAGTTCGCTCCCGTCGCTGCAGCAGGCATCCTGCTGACCGAAGAACTGGAAGCGCTGAGCAAGGCATTGCTGAACCCCGCACGCCCGATGGTCGCCATTGTCGGCGGCTCCAAGGTCTCGACCAAGCTGACCGTTTTGGAATCGCTGTCCGATAAGTGCGAGCAGCTGGTGGTCGGCGGCGGCATCGCCAACACCTTCCTCAAGGCTGTCGGCAAGAACGTCGGCAAGTCGCTGTGCGAAGACGACCTGGTTCCGACTGCACAGGCACTGATGAGCAAGATGCAGGCGCGCGGTGCTTCCATCCCTGTTGCGGTGGACGTGGTGGTCGGCAAGAAGTTCGATGCCAACGAACCCGCAGTGCTGAAGGATGCCGGCGATGTGGCCGACGACGACATGATCTTCGACATCGGTCCGAAATCCGCTCAGGAACTGGCCGACATCATCATGAATGCGGGCACCGTGGTCTGGAACGGTCCGGTCGGCGTGTTCGAATTCGACCAGTTCGGCGAAGGCACCAAGACTATCGCCAAGGCTATCGCGGAAACCAAGGCCTTCACCCTGGCTGGCGGCGGCGACACCATTGCGGCGATCCAGAAGTACGACATCTACGACAAGGTGTCCTACATTTCCACCGCTGGCGGTGCATTCCTCGAATTCCTCGAAGGCAAGACTTTGCCTGCCGTGGCGATTCTGGAAGAGCGCGCCAAGCAATAATCAACTAGGAACCACATGCTGCGTAGAACAAAAATAGTTGCAACGCTGGGGCCTGCCTCCAGCGACCCAAAGGTGCTGGAGCAAATGATTCGCGCCGGGGTTGACCTGGTGCGGATGAACTTTTCGCACGGCTCGGCGCAGGATCACATGGCCCGCGCCGAAAAGGTGCGCGCCGCCGCTGCTGCGGTCGGCCGTACCGTCGGTATCCTCGCCGACCTGCAAGGGCCTAAGATCCGCGTGCGCAAGTTCGAGAACGACAAGATCGTGCTCAACAAGGGCGATACTTTCATTCTCGACGCCGCGCTGGATGGCCTGGGTAACCAGGAGCGTGTCGGTCTGGACTACAAGGACCTGCCCAAGGATGTGAGCAAGGGCTCGGTGTTGCTGCTCAACGACGGCATGCTCGAATTCGACGTTGCCGAAGTCCGGGGTAGCGAGGTGGTCTGTACGGTGGTACGCGGCGGCGTGTTGTCCAATAACAAGGGCATCAACCGCAAGGGTGGCGGCCTGACGGCGCCTGCCCTGACCGACAAGGACAAGGAAGACATCAAGACGGCCGCGCTGATCAAGGCGGACTTCCTGGCCGTGTCCTTCCCGCGTACCGGCGATGACATGCGTTACGCTCGCGAGCTGATGCATGAAGCTGGCGGCAAGAGCCTGCTGGTGGCCAAGATCGAGCGCGCGGAAGCCATTCCCGTGCTGGGTGACATCATCGATGCGTCCGACGCCATCATGGTGGCACGCGGTGACCTCTCCGTGGAAGTCGGCGATGCGGCAGTGCCCGGATTGCAGAAGCGCATGATCAAGATGGCGCGCGCGAAGAACCGTCTGGTGATCACCGCGACTCAGATGATGGAGTCGATGATCACCAATCCGATCCCGACCCGTGCCGAAGTGTCCGACGTGGCCAATGCCGTGCTGGATGGTACCGATGCGGTGATGCTGTCGGCGGAAACTGCGGTGGGCGACTACCCGGTGGAAACCATCGAAGCCATGGCGCGTATCTGCCTCAAGGCCGAGAAGGAAACCGAGGAGAACGGCGTAGACCGTCGCATGGACCACATCAAGTTCACGCGCATCGACCAGTCCATCGCCATGTCTGCGCTGTATGCCGCCTCGCATTTCAAGGTGAAGGCCATCGTCGCGTTGACGCAATCCGGTTCTACCGCATTGTGGATGTCGCGTATCAATGCCGGCGTGCCGATCTTTGCGATGACCCCGCTGGCATCGACCCTGAGCAAGGTCACCCTGTTCAGCGGCGTGCATCCCATCGCGTTCAAGATCGAATCGAAGAGTCACGCCGTGACCCTGCACCAGGCGGAAGACGAGCTGGTGCGCCTTGGTCTGGTGGAGGAAGGCGACCTGATCGTGATGACCGTTGGCGAAGCGGTCGGCCGTGCAGGACATACCAACACGCTGAAGATCGTGCGTGTCGGCGATCACCGCAAGTAGGCTGGCAATCCGTTTTGGAAATGTAGCAGTACAGATTTTGTATTTAATTTAATCAGGAGGAATAAATGGCACTCGTATCCTTACGTCAACTTCTCGACCACGCGGCGGAAAACAGCTACGGCCTGCCCGCATTCAACGTCAACAACCTGGAACAGGTGAAGGCGATCATGGAAGCGGCTGACGAATGCAACAGCCCGGTGATCATGCAAGGCTCCGCAGGCGCACGCAAGTACGCAGGCGAACCGTTCCTGCGTCACCTCATCGAGGCCGCAGTGGAAATGTATCCGCACATCCCCGTCGTCATGCACCAGGACCACGGCGCATCCCCGGCCGTATGTATCAACGCCATCAAGTCCGGCTTCTCCAGCGTGATGATGGACGGCTCGCTGATGACCGACGGCAAGACACCTTCCAGCTTCGAATACAACGTGAACGTTACCCGCAGCGTCGTAGAAATGTCGCACGCAGTCGGCGTATCCGTTGAAGGCGAACTGGGCTGCCTGGGTTCCCTGGAGTCCGGCCACGGCGAAAAGGAAGACGGCCACGGCGCGGAAGGCGTGCTGAGCCACGACCAACTGTTGACCGACCCGAACGAAGCCGCCGAGTTCGTCAAGCTGACCCAGGTTGACGCATTGGCGATCGCGATCGGTACTTCCCACGGCGCGTACAAGTTCACCAAGCCGCCCACAGGCGACACCCTGGCGATCAGCCGCATCAAGGAAATCCACGCACGTATCCCCAACACCCACCTGGTGATGCACGGTTCTTCTTCCGTGCCGCAGGAATGGCTGGAGATCATCAACCAGTTCGGCGGTGCGATGCCCCAGACCTACGGCGTTCCTGTTGAAGAGATCGTGGAAGGCATCAAGCACGGCGTACGCAAGGTGAACATCGACACCGACCTGCGTATGGCTTCCACCGGCGCGACCCGTCGCTACCTGGCACAGAACCCCAAGGACTTCGACCCGCGCAAGTTCCTGGCCGAGACCACCAAGGCGATGAAGGCAATCTGCAAGGCACGCTACGAAGCCTTCGGTTCCGCAGGCCAGGCCGGCAAGATCAAGCCGATCTCGCTGGACGCGATGGCAACACGCTACATCAAGGGCGAACTGAACGCGATCATCAAGTAGTCGAGCGCATTAAGCCGCACCCGCAAAAGCGACCTTCGGGTCGCTTTTGCTTTGGGATGGAAAAACGCGAGGGAAGATTGTGATTTGCTGTGATAAAACAAGCGGCCATTTGGCCGTTTGTTGTCACTTCCAGGCAGAAGGAGCTGCGGCGGCACAGGTGTCATTGTTTTGATGCCAGAGCCGTAAACCGTTTTCTTGGATGGTAAGGCAACCGTCACCTTCCTGAGTTTTTCCCGCCACAGGTTTTGCACTCAATGTATAAGTCTGTCCTACACCAGTGAGCGTGATGTCATACTTCCCGTCGGAAGTCTTTGCGCCACTTTTGCCAAGACCGCCGGTCGTAGCGTTTCCGTTATAGGCTGTGGCAACATTAGCGGTGTAGGCATTGGAATTGAGATAGATTCTTTCCTGCAGACTCGCCAATTCCAGCAACTCGGTCTGAGCCGCAGCACGCGAGCCACGGACAACATGATTTTTGTAGCTTGGCAGTGCAATGGCGGCGAGAACGCCGGCAATTACCACTACTATCATCAATTCAATCAAGCTGAATCCACGTATGTGTCTCGAAATCATACTTATCCCCAATAAATTTTTTAAGTAACACGAATCAGGATACCGCAGTACCCTGATTTGCTGTCTTAGCGGACCAATTCATGCCAGGAAACACGGCCGGTGCGCGCTTGTAAGCCACGTTCGTCGCCACCGGTTTTAACGTTTCCAGTTGCATTGGCAATTATCTCCGTTGTAGACGTTCCATCCGCCAGTGTCGTGACAATGGTAACTGTGCCATCGTTATTCGTGGTTTTTGTGATGCGGTAGATCAGCTGGTTAGTGCCGTCTGCAAGTGTGCAATTGCTGGTAATGGTGGTTACGTTGCCACTGGTGGTGGTAGTGGTGGTCTGGTTACCACAGCTGCTGCCCAGAGATCCCAGTTTTGGATCCGTGGATCCGGTCGCCGGCGTCTTATTGACGGAAGCAGATGTGGGAGCCGTGTCTTCCGGCACGTCTTTCTTCCAGTCCGAGTTATTCATCAGTGCGGTGGTATTCCAGGCATCGCCATTCCGGTTCGTCTGGCTCCAGGTGCCGGTAGAGCCGTAGCACATGCCGTTCGGATGGTGCCAGTACACGTTATATTCGGCGAGAACATAAGAATAGTAGCTGGACTTGACGCGCCATCCGTACTCCGGACGTCCGGCAACATTTTCTTCGATAGCGGCTTGCGGCGTAGTGGCCTTGATGATTTGAACGGTCAAAGCGCCATTATGCCGGGCACCCTCGGTCGTGCTGTCTGTACCCGGCCCGTTGGTTCCGTTGGCAGGGGGTATTACCGGCTGGTACAGATCCGCCTTGCCGTTAGGATCATTGCCATCCCAGACGCAACCGGGTTGCGTTGGGTGCAATCCCACTCGCATGTCCGCAGGACTGGAACCCCACCAATTTTTAACCTGGAACGCGTTAACCGGCATGTTCAACGCTAGGCTTCTCAGTGTGGCGCGGGTGTAGGTCGGCACGGTGGCGATATCAAGGTTGGCAGAGGTCTGGTAATCCTTGATGGAAATATAACCATTGCCGGATGCCGGGTCATAGTTAGCGGTGTCGATATGCAGCGAAACCGCCGGACTCAGATACTGATTCATCAGCAATACCTTGAACTGCGTCGATGTGCTGGAAATGTGGTTCGAAAGGTTGTAGTTTGTTTTGCTGGCATTCAGCATATTCAAACCGGTCTTGTCATACGCATCGTCGTATTCGTGGGTGTGAGTATCATACGAACACGAGGTGCTGACGTCGTTTCCCGTGGTAGCCGCGCTGCCGCCGCTCATGCCGGAGACGGACTCTCCCAGCCCGGTTGCTCCGGTAATGGTGATGCTCAGGGTGCCGTTATAGGCAGTACCAACCGCCTTCGCGGTTATGGTAACAACGCCCCTATTGGCTGTCGCCGTATAGTTGGCAGAAGTGTTTATCTTGTCGCTAACCCAAGTGGCCATATCGGATTTGTTCATACTCGAAGGATTTCCGCTGGCTATGGTGGTGGTACCCACCTTGACGGTTATGTCCGATGGGTTTTTGGAGCTGCTGTAATTGAGGGTAATCGTGCCAGTCGCCTTTCCTCCGCTGGTCGTGTCGCAGGCACTGGTCAGGTAATTGTCGACGTCGAAGTGTCCGCCGGCCACACCCCGCTCTGCCGTCTGCGGCGGGAAGGTGACATCAGGGTTCTGATTGAACAAAGTGGTGTTGAGCGTGCGCAATTGCACCAGAATCGGTTGCGATTGCACGCCGTATGACAGCCACTTTCCGACGGGTATCCCATCCGTGCCGGGGATAGGGTTGCCGATGGCTTTGCCCGTGGGAATAGTATCGGCTGCCGTATATGTTATGCGGTCGGCATCATTCAACAGCAAATCGCCATTCATATCCAGGAAGGGCTGGTTCTTACTGCCGCCCATCAGGTAGTCCAGTTCCATCAGCCAGTTTTCGCCGGTAATGGTGGTCGTGGTATTGGGAACAGCGTGCGTGATAGTCGGATTGTAGCTGTTGAAGTAAAAACGGCCGCTTTCGGTGAAGCTACCCTCCCCGGTAATACGCTCGCCGGCAGGTAATGCCATTTTCCAGCCTTTATGCCCGCCCGAACTCCAGTTCGGCGTGTTAGCCGTGCTGCGGCGCACACGAGTCGTTCCATAGGTTCGTTCGGTCAGGGTCTGGGTCAACAGGCTTGTGTTCGCGACGGGCGCGCCGTCCCAAATTCCATAAACATAATGCACCGCATTGTCGACCATGTCGGCAGACGTGAAAACAGCACCAGTACCAAAACTCACCATATAACCCCCATTGGGATGGAGGGCAATACTCGGTGTCGAGGTGATAGGCTGGGCCGGCGAGGTCGTATGCAGCGCGACCGCACTCCAGGACGTGTTGGTGTTGCTAGACAGGTCGAATTTCCATAACGTGCCGTTCAGATCGCCACCATATACCCTGTCAACGACACCATCCCCGTCGACGTCAATGGCATTCACGGAGTACAGCCCGTTCGGGCTGGCTGAAGTGCCACTGGTTCCCGCCTTGATTTTCTGGATTAGTTGGCCGGTGGCGGCGTCAATGACATACAAATAGGCCTGGTAGTCACCGGACGCATTATCGTTATAGCCATTCCCGACAATAATGGCATCCTTTGTCGGTGTGCCATGAACCTTCGCAATCAGCGGGGTGCCATAAACGTATCCAAGATTGGTATATGCGTTAGCGGTGGTCGGATTGGCATAGTTAACCTTGGCAGGGGTGACTTCCCAAAGGATTTTGTTTGCTACTTCCTGCTCTGTGGTTGCCGTCAGCGACGTGATGTCCAAGGCGAACAAGCCTTTGCCGCCAGAGCCGAGACCGCCCACCAAGATACGTTGGGTGGGCGTGGCGCCAACCGGAAGCATGGCAACATTGATTTGTCCATCCACGTAATAATCGAAAGTGTAGGGGTTTGCTACCAATCCCTTCAGTTTTGGAATCAGCATTGACGGGACATAGGCCCAGCGTTCTGCACCGACTCCGGAACCGCCCACTGTAGCGTCAAATGCGTGCAGCATACCGTCGTTGGCAGCCACAAAAATGGTTGGAGTGATGGAGTCGGAAATGTAATACGGCCGGCTATGAATCACCGCGCCCATGACCCCTTTGCGCTTGCGCAACATGACACCGTTTGGGGCTTCATTGCTTCGATCTCCGCGGATGAAGTCCAATACTTTGTCACCGCTAACCGCTACGCCACTAACGGTGGTGGCTAGAACGGCTTGCTGCCCTGTTGTGGCGGTAGTGGACAAACTGGCCCACCTGAACGGTACCTTGCTGCCATCGTCTTTCATGGTCGCGATCAATCGTCCGGTATTAAAGTTCTGACCGTTGAGCGCAGCTTGCGTCCCACCCGGCCAAAGCTCCCCCGAGACATTCACGTTTCCTGTGGTATCCACTGGATAGGCATACAAATTGCCACTCCAGAATTCCTTCTCATATTCCGGACGAAACAAAGTCTCGCGGCCACTGACCAGGTTGTAATTCGAAACCTCGTCCTGAGCCACAAAACCGACGGGCTGGGTGACGGGGGAAAAAGCGGTAATCGCTGCGGCTAACTTAATGATGGTTAGTGAAATGCCAAACAGCGCAAGAAAGCCTAGCAACGGGGCGGAAGCAAATGTTTTTTGTGATTGAGTCGACAAGCGGGCCTCCTGTTAGCAACTTAGTACGCTGAAATATGACTGGATGAATTTTGTGGTGCCGCGAGCACTTGTGCCCCGAGCATTAATCAGATAGGTGTTGGTCTGATTGCATCCCGCGCTGGATCTGCCACCGATCGCCTGGCTTGACCCCAGCAACCTTGAATTAACCGAGACTAGTTCTATGAAATAGCGCCTGCTGTTATCCCCGACTTGCACGGAATTACTGTCGCTCCAATCAAGAGTCAAAGGGGCGGGCGCCGTTCCTGTGGGATAAAGGTGGGCCGTGGCCGCGGAGTCATAGGTTGTGAAACCCGCGTTGCGAATATTGGCTGTTCCCCCCGTGGCGCTTGAAAGCCAGCTTTCTGCCGTAGTGACGGCAGCCTCCGCGTTATTCAGGGCAGCATCTTCAAATTGCAGATTGCCAGCCAACTTGTACTGGGTATCAGAAACCGTCATCGCAGTAACACCAAGCAACATAAGGATGATCAGAATGATCAGGCTGATGATCAGGGTGGAGCCAGTTTGCCTGTGAAACGGATTGAATCGGAAAGCGTATTGCATGCCCATAGTCCTCTAATTGCGCAGTTGCACAACTGCTGTGAACAGCTGCCTTCGAAAGTTGTCACTCACAGGGCCGTACGTCACACTACCCATAGCATAACTGCTGGTATTGCTATATCCCGTTTCCGGTTTCGCATTGCGCGCCAGCAGCCAGATGCGCACCGAGTTGATGTCGTCCCATTCAGTTTGTGCACTATCCGTCGATTTTCCCGTCATTGCATTTGCATCGTAGTACCGAGTATTGAGGTCACTTGTCGTCCGGCCATATTGCACCTGCATGTGCTCGATACCGCTAACGACCATTTCGTCAGCCATTGCACCATTCGACGACAAGGCAACGCGACGTAACGCGGGAACGGTTGTGTCGTTGTCGTCGCTGCCGATGTAATAGACATATTCCTGCAACGCGAAATTATTTACCGGTGTTCCGGGGATGGAAGGTTCGACGGTCCCCTGAAATACTTGGCCGGCGGCATAGGCGGAACGGAAATATAACGTGTTGGCGGTCAAATCGGCGGTTGCCGTCGGTGCGCTTGCCAGACGGCGAATTACCAGGATATCCCCGCGCAAACGGATGGTGGCAGCAGTTGCGCCGGACAGGCAGTTGGCAGAATAAGGATTGTTATCTGCGCCCCAAATGCCTTGACGGAGATTAACTACAAAACTGTTTGCTGCGCCGCCATCCAGGCATTCGTTGGTTATGCCGGTAATTGTAGGCGTATTGGGTTCAGCCCACGTATAGCCGCGATAACCGGCATGACGAAGTTCGCGCCTGAGGTGGTCGAGCGCATAGCGCCCATTGCTTTGAAGTTCCGCAGTGCGGTCATTGGTTTTGCTGCTGCGTGAATTGCTGGTCAGAACGCCGATGAGGGCAGCCACGATCACTAGGCCGATGGTAATGGACACCATCATTTCCACCAGGCTGTACCCGGCAACGCCGAATCTGCTTTTGGGGAGTTGGTTGAAAGATGTTTTCATGGGGATTAATTCCGCACGGTTCGTGTTGCGGTGTAGGAGAATGTTTCACCATGTGTGGTCGAGACGGAGCTGCGGTCTGACCAACTGACGCGAATGGTATAAGTACTCGGATTTCCAGTGATATCTTGGGTGATTTCCCAGCTTGATTGAGGCAGCGTGCCAGCAATAGTGTTTTCCCATTGGCTGATGTCGAATGCAGCTAAGCTGGCCTCATTGCATGCAGTAGTGCTGCAATCCGTTGTTACGACACTTGGAGTGTTTGTGGCGCCCACCGCATAGCTACCGATTGTGGCGGCTCCTCGATTCGCCTCCATGCGTTCGGCGATATCCGAGGCCAGAAACACCGCTTGGGTGCGCAGGTGACCGCTCTGGCCTACTCGCATGGCGTACATCTGCAATCCGGCTGTACCAAGCAGTGCAGTGGCGATAATGACCAAGGTAATCAGGATTTCCAGCATGGAGAAGCCGCGCTGAAAGGTGGTCGGATATTGGGGGCATCGATAGCAGCGCATGTTTTTCCTCAGGGCCTGGATATGAGACCGGTAGCAGCAATTTTGGCAACTTTGGCTTGCGCACCACTCCAAGTGCCGGTTAGGGTCAGAGTTGCAGCTCCCCCGGCACCTTGTGTGCCGTTTGGGTTGAAACGGACGAGTGCCGCACTGCCGGTAAGTGTGAGGTTTGAATTGATGGCTTGGTGTACCCGAATCGGATTCGGATTGTCCGTGGTTGCTGCGTCACAAGAAGTGGCACCAGCAGCGCCAGCGTAGCAAACCAGCCAGCCCTTCTGCCAGTTCGAGCCCGTACCGCAATTCGTTCCAGCAGCATTGCGCACACAAACCAACACCCATGAATTGCGTTTTATGGCCTCGCTACGCGCGAGATTCAGATCGCTGACAACTTCCGTTATGGTTGAAGTTTGTCGCGTGTTGTTGATGAAACTGCTGAATGACGGCGCAGCAAGCGTTGCCAAAATGGCAGCTATCGATAGAACTATCATCAGTTCAACCATCGTTACGCCGGATTGTCTTCCTTGGAATTTCATTGCTGCTCCCGATTAATACAGCGGCACTCTAACAAATGGGCCATGATTAAATAAATTACCGTCCGACATTCGGGGAAATTACGAGAACGGACGGTAGATTCTTCAGATAAGAGGTCTAGAACAGTAAATGTTCAGGCTGTCGTTTGCTTGCTCAGCAGGTACGCTTTAAATGCCAGCGCCGCACTCGATAGGCGTTTACTGCTGCGATGGGCAACGAACCAGTGGCGCATCAGCGGGAAGTGTTCTACGTTGAGTACGGAGAGTCGCTTGGCTTCCAGTTCCAATTCGATGCTATGCAGCGACAGGATGCCTAATCCCATACCGGCCTGCACCGCTTGCTTGATGGCCTCGTTGGTTTCCACTTCCATTCCGATGCGGGGCTGGATGTGGTGTTGCGCGAAGACGCGCTCCATGGCACTGCGCGTACCGGAGCCCTTCTCGCGCGACAGGAAGGTCTCTTGTGCAAGCTGGGCGAATTTGACCAGCTTGAGTCTGGTGAGCGGATGGTCCGGTGCGGCGATCACCACCAGCGGGTTGTCCATGAACGAATCGGCGACGATGTCCAGACCTTCCGGAGGTTGGCCCATGATGGCGAGGTCGGTGGTGTTGTCGGCGAGCTGCTTGAGCACGGCGTCCCGGTTGGCGACCTGCAGCGTCACGTTGATATTGGGATGTTGCCGGCAGAAGCGGGCCAGCAGTTGCGGAGCGAAGTAGTTGGCGGTGTTCACCACCGAGAGGGTCAGTTTGCCCTGCCCCAACCCCTTCATCTCATCGAATACCGCTTCCATTTCGGCAAGTTGCTGCGAAATGTTGCGGCTGTAATGGAACAGTTCGCGCCCGGCTTCGGTAAGGAAGATCTTCTTGCCCATCTGCTCGAACAACGGCAAGCCGAGATTTTCTTCCAACTGCTTGATTTGCATGGACACGGCAGGTTGAGACAGGTACAGTTCCTCGGCGGCGCGCGAGTAGTTCAGATGGCTTGCCACCTTTTCGAATACCTGTAATTGGCGCAGGGTCAGATGGAGCATGGTCGAAAGTGCATTTCTGGAAGGGGCGGATTATAGCAAATCATAAGTATCACTTATGATTGTGATAACAATAATTGACTATCGTTTATATGTCGCCTCCCTTATAGTCGCCGCCGTGGTTAAGTAGAACCCATTGTTAAACAGGAGAGAGTTATGGATCAATCGAATCGTTATGCAAATCTGAATCTGAAAGAAGCGGATTTGATCGCAGGCGGCAAGCACATGCTGGTTGCTTACAAGCTTATTCCGGCCAAAGGCCACGGCTTCCTGGAAGTGGCTGCTCACGTTGCAGCTGAATCTTCTACCGGCACCAATGTGGAAGTTTCCACCACCGACGACTTCACACGCGGCGTTGACGCGCTGGTGTACGAAGTAGACGAGACCGCATTCGGTGACGACCCTGTCAAGGGCGGCGGCTTGATGAAGATCGCCTATCCGGTCGACTTGTTCGATCCGAACCTGACCGATGGCACCTTCAACATTTCCCACATGTGGTCCCTGATCCTGGGTAACAACCAGGGTATGAGCGACCATGCCGGTCTGCGCATGCTGGACTTCCTGGTGCCCGAGTGCATGATGAAGCATTTCGATGGCCCGTCCGCCAACATCAGCAATCTGTGGAAAGTACTGGGTCGTTCGGAAGTGGACGGCGGCTATATCGCCGGCACCATCATCAAGCCCAAGCTGGGTCTGCGTCCCGAGCCGTTCGCCAAGGCCTGCTACGACTTCTGGCTGGGTGGCGATTTCATCAAGAACGACGAACCACAAGCTAACCAACCGTTCTGCCCGATGGAAGTGGTTATGCCGAAGGTGGCAGAAGCCATGGATCGCGCTCAACAGGCAACGGGTCAAGCTAAGCTGTTCTCGGCCAACATCACCGCCGATTACTACAAGGAAATGATCCATCGCGGTGACTTTGTTCTTAATACGTTCGCCAAATACAACTCTGCTAGCCATGTGGCCTTCCTCGTCGACGGCTTCGTGACCGGCCCGGCTGGTGTGACCACTTGCCGCCGCGAGTTCCCGGACACCTTCCTGCACTTCCACCGCGCAGGCCACGGTGCCGTCACTTCCTACAAGTCGCCAATGGGTATGGATCCCCTGTGCTACATGAAGATGGTGCGTTTGATGGGTGCATCCGGTATGCATACCGGTACCATGGGCTACGGCAAGATGGAAGGCCATGGCAAGGAAACTGTGCTGGCATACATGCTGGAGCGCGATGAGTGCCAAGGACCTTACTTCTACCAGAAGTGGTACGGCATGAAGGCGACCACTCCGATCATCTCCGGCGGCATGAACGCACTGCGTCTGCCTGGTTTCTTCCAGAACCTGGGCCACGGCAACGTGATCAACACCTGCGGTGGCGGTGCTTTTGGCCACATCGACAGCCCGGCAGCCGGCGGTATCTCCCTCGGCCAGGCTTACGAGTGCTGGAAGACCGGTGCGGATCCGATCGAATACGCGAAGACCCACAAGGAATTCGCCCGTGCGTTCGAATCTTTCCCGAAAGATGGCGATAAGCTGTTCCCGGGCTGGCGCGAAAAGCTGGGCGTACATAAGTAATCCACGCCCCAGCAAGAGCAACAAAATGCGCCCCCACTCGCTGGGGGCGTTTTTTTCACAGAATCAAAACCGCTCCGAGCGTGCGGTTACATGGAGTGAGCCATGACGAACATCGAACAGTACAAGGTGCACAAGGAGCCGTTCTACCAGGCACAGGGTGATGAAGTGGCCCTGTACGAGGCGGCCTACAAGGCGCGCCTGCCGGTGATGGTGAAAGGCCCGACCGGCTGCGGCAAGTCGCGCTTCATCGAATACATGGCGTGGAAATTGAACAAGCCGCTCATCACTGTGGCGTGCAATGAAGACATGACGGCGAGCGACCTGGTCGGACGCTATCTGCTGGATGCGAACGGCACTCGCTGGCTGGATGGTCCGCTCACCACCGCAGCCCGCATCGGTGCGATCTGCTATCTGGACGAAGTGGTCGAGGCGCGCCAGGACACCACCGTGGTGATTCACCCGCTGACCGACCACCGCCGTACGTTGCCGTTGGACAAGAAGGGCGAGTTGATCGAGGCGCATCCAGACTTCCAGTTGGTGATCTCCTACAACCCGGGCTACCAAAGCCTGATGAAGGATCTGAAGCAATCCACCAAGCAGCGTTTCACCGGTTTCGAGTTCGATTATCCGGATGCCGCCCTTGAATCGGAGATCCTGGCCAAGGAAACGGGGCTGGGTATCGAGGTGTGCAGCAAACTGGTACAGATCGGCCAGGCTGCGCGCAATCTCAAAGGCCACGGTCTGGATGAAGGTATCTCCACACGCTTGCTGGTCTATGCGGCGACCCTGATCAAGAACGGTGTCGATGCCAAAGCCGCATGTCGTATGGCGCTGGTGCGACCGATCACCGACGACGCGGATATCCGCGACACGCTCGATCACGCGATCGATGTTTCATTCGCCTGAACCCGGCACTAGCGAACCAGCGAAGGGGCCGAGCGATGACTGAGGTCGTGACGGAGAGAACAGAAGAGATCTCGATGTACTGGGAGAAACTGGGCTGCAGGTTCGCCCAGGTGAATGCCGTCTTCGATGAGTGCATGAAGGAAGCCAAGGCGCTGCTATCGAAAGCGGGCTTGGAGACCTATATCGAGAATGCCCGTATCATCGGCAAGATGGGGCGTGGCGCGGAACCGTTGCTGATCTATCTGGAAGAAGCGCCAGGCGTGGCCAGCGTCGTCGGGGAACATGCGCTGATCAAGCTGCGAGAATTCTCCGAGTACTTGTCCACGCATACCAACTTCAAGGCGATCGTGCCCTTCCTGCAAACCAGCGGTGCGGTTGCCCGCCGCCTGAACAACGACAAGATGTACTGGCGCTACATCGATTTGGTCCGCGACATGCTGGATCGCACATCGGGTTCGATCCATGGTCACCATACGACCTTTGCCAGCCCGGGCTTGCCTGAACTGCTCAAGCAGGCGCCCAAGTTGTTGGGCGTGCTATCGCTGCAGGGATTTCAAAACTGGATCGAGTACGGCATCAAGTACTACAACCATCATCCGGAACGGCAGGAAGAATATTTCCGGCTGGAATCCGCCGATGCGATCGCGGTCATGCAGCGCGAGCGGCACGGCACATTGCTGGTGGACAACGAACGCAAACTGGATACCTACATCCGCGCGCTATGGAACGACAGCGACTACCTCATTCCATATTCGGTCGCTTTCGATGAACTGCGCAAGCCGATGCCTTACTACACCGAAGACGGCATCCGCCTACCCGATGTCTATGACGACCTCGATGGTGTGTCCGGCATCGACCGCTATCGAGCCGCACTGGCGCATATGGCAGCGCATCGTCGCTGGTCGCAAAAGATGATCGTGGACAACTGGAGTCCTTTTCAGCGCGCCAGCGTCGAAGTATTCGAGGACTCCCGCGTGGAGTATCTGGCCTGCCAGAAATATCCGGGCCTGCGCAAACTGTTCCTTGCGCTGCACCCGATTCCAAAAGAAGCAGACCTTCAGCTTGAAGAACAAGGTATCTCGGTATTCAGGCTCAGACTGGCCATGGTATCGCGTGCCATCCTCGATCCGGACTACACCTACCAGAACGAGCATGTCAGGGAATTCGTAAAACGATTCCACGAGCTGATGGCAAGCGGTGAATCGACCAGCGCGGAGATGGCCTCCGTTGCCCTGGCATTCATTGCGCGGACACGCGGCCAGCGCGATCTGTCGGCCCAGATGTATTTCGACAATACCGAGGTGGACTACCGCGACGACAACCGGCATCTGTGGATCTATATCGAAGAGAGCGACGAAGACGAGATGTTCGAACATCTCGAAAAACGCCAGAGCACGGAAGGCGAATTGCATGCGCTGCCGCCCCGACATTACGACGAGTGGGACTACAACGCGCAAAGCTACCGCCCGGACTGGGTGAGTGTGTATGAAGCGTTGCATCCGCGCGGCAATCCGGCCGCGATCGACAAGCTGCTGACCAAGCATGCCAAGCTGATCAAGCGTCTGAAAGCGCTGCTGGAGATGCTCAAGCCGCAGGACAAGGTGCGCATCCGTTATCAAGAGGAAGGCTCGGAACTCGACCTGGACGTAGCCATCCGCTCGCTGATCGATTACAAGAGCGGCAGCTCGCCCGACCCGCGCATCAATATGTCGCATCGCACCGATGGCCGCAGTTTCGCCGTCACCTTGCTGGTTGACCTGTCGCAATCGCTCAGTGAAAAAGCGGCGGGCAGCAATCAGACCATCCTCGAGCTCAGTCAGGAAGCGGTATCGCTACTGGCCTGGTCGGTACAGCAGGTCGGCGATGCGTTCGCCATCGGCGGCTTCCATTCCAATACCCGCCATGATGTGCGCTACTACCACCTCAAGGGTTTTAGCGAGCCGTGGGGCGACGAAGTGAAGTCTCGCCTGGCCGAGATGCGGGCCGGCTATTCCACCCGCATGGGGGCTGCGATGCGTCATGCCGGCCACTATCTGAAAGCGCAACAAGCGGACAAGAAGCTGTTGCTGATCCTGACCGACGGAGAGCCGGCGGATATCGACGTACACGACCCGCAGTTGTTGATTCAGGATGCCAGACAGGCTGCGAAAGAATTGGATCGGGACGGCATCTATGCCTACTGTATCAATCTTGATCCCAAAGCCGATGAATATGTGACGGACATCTTCGGCAAGCAGTACACCATCGTCGATAACATCGAGCAATTGCCGGTAAAACTACCGGAGCTGTTCATCTCGCTGACCAAATAGCCGTAGAGCGAGAAGTGGAAAACCTGTAAAATCCAGCAGTTGAAAATTTTAATCATAGGAGAGCAGTAAATGAGCAAGAGTCTGATTCAGTTCATCATCGAAGAACAACGCGCCATCCCCGGCGCGACCGGCGATTTCACCGGTCTGCTGAGCGACATCGTTTCCGCATGCAAGCAGATCGCCCACCAGGTCAACAAGGGCGCGCTGATCGGCGTGCTGGGCAGTGCAGGCAGCGAAAACGTTCAGGGCGAAACCCAGAAGAAGCTGGACGTGATCACCAACGAGATCTTCCTGAAGTCCAACGAATGGGCGGGGCACCTCGCTGCGATGGCTTCGGAAGAGATGGACGACATCTACCCGATCCCCGCCAAGTATCCCAAGGGCAAGTACCTGCTGACCTTCGACCCGCTGGACGGCTCTTCCAACATCGACGTGAACATCTCTGTCGGTACCATCTTCTCCATCCTGCGTTGCCCGGAAGGCATCACCAACCCGACCGCTGACGATTTCATGCAGCCCGGCACCAAGCAGGTCTGCGCGGGCTACGCCCTGTACGGCCCGAACACCATGCTGGTGATCACCAGCGGCAACGGCGTGAACGGCTTCACACTGGACCGCGACGTCGGCGACTTCTTCCTGACCCACCCGAACATGACCATCCCCGCCGACACGCTGGAGTTCGCGATCAACGCCTCCAACGAGCGCTACTGGGAAGCGCCGGTGCAGCGCTACGTGAAGGAATGCATCGCCGGCAAGACTGGCCCGCGCGGCGTGAACTTCAACATGCGTTGGGTCGCCTCGATGGTGGCCGAAGTGCACCGCATCCTGACCCGCGGCGGCGTGTTCATGTATCCCAAGGACACCAAGGATCCTTCCAAGGCCGGTAAGCTGCGCCTGATGTACGAAGCCAACCCGATGTCCTTCATCGTCGAGCAGGCGGGCGGTATGTCCCACACCGGTTACGAGCGCATCATGGACATCAAGCCGAGCGGTCTGCACCAGCGCGTGCCGGTGATCCTCGGTTCGAAGAACGAAGTCGAGCGCATCGTCGGCTACCACAAGGAAGCGTAATTCCCTGAGACGCCCCCGCTTGCGGGGGCGTTGTCACGTCCGCATTTGAACAGGAAGATCATCATGTCCAAACCCCTCGTTTCCATCGTGATGGGCAGCAGCAGCGACTGGGAGATCATGCAGCAGGCCGCGCAGCAGCTGAAAGACTTCGGCGTGGCGTTCGATGCGCGCGTGATCTCGGCGCACCGCTCGCCCGATCTGCTGTTCGACTACATCAAGGACATGCATGCTCAAGGCGTGCAGTGCTTCATCGCGGGTGCGGGCGGCGCGGCTCATCTTGCCGGCGTGATCGCCGGCAAGACCACGCTGCCGGTGCTGGGCGTGCCCATTCCGTCGAAGTACCTGAAGGGCATGGACTCGCTGCTGTCCATCGTGCAGATGCCCAAGGGCATCCCCGTGGCCACGTTCGCTATCGGCGAAGCGGGCGCGGCGAACGCGGGCTTGTTCGCGGTTTCCATGCTGGCACTGAACGACGCACAACTGGCGCAGAGGCTGGCCGATTACCGCAAGAAACAGGCGGACCAGATCGCAGCGACCACCCTGCCCGCTTTGTAATTCGAGGTTCCCAAATGTCTGCTTTGCACGAATCCAATCTCACCAGCCTCAAGTTCCTGCACCGCGGTAAGGTGCGCGATCTGTATGAAGTCGATGCCGACCACCTGCTGATCGTGCAGACCGATCGCCTCTCGGCGTTCGACGTGATCCTGCCCGACCCTATCCCCGGCAAGGGCGAGGTGCTCACTGCCGTGTCGAACTTCTGGTTCAAGAAACTGGGCCATGTCATTCCCAACCATCTTTCCGGCATCGACCCCGAGTCGGTGGTGAAGACCGAGGAAGAGCGCGCCCAGGTACGCGGCCGTGCCTTCGTTACCAGGAAACTCAAGCCGTTGCCGATCGAGGCCATCGTGCGCGGCTACCTGGTCGGTTCGGGCTGGAAGGACTACAAGAAGACCGGCGCGGTGTGCGGCATCCAGCTGCCTGCGGGTTTGCAGGAGGCGCAGAAACTGCCGCAGCCGCTGTTCACGCCTTCGACCAAGGCCGCCGTGGGCGACCACGACGAGAACATCTCTTTCGAGGAAGCGAAGAAGCTGCTCGGCGAAGAGATGGCCGAACAAGTGAAGAACGCCACGCTGGCGCTCTACACTGCGGCAGCCGATTACGCGGCGACCAGGGGCATCATCATCGCCGACACCAAGTTCGAGTTCGGTACGGACGCGGCCGGCAAGCTGTACCTGATCGACGAGGCGCTGACGCCGGACTCCTCGCGCTTCTGGCCCGCCGACCAGTACCAGGTCGGCAGCAATCCGCCGAGCTTCGACAAGCAGTTCGTGCGCGACTGGCTGGAATCTTCCGGCTGGAACAAGCAGCCACCCGCTCCACGCATCCCCGCAGACGTGTTGCAGAAGACCGCCGACAAGTACCGCGAGGCGCAGCAGCGTTTGATCGGGGCATGACCAGCCCGGGCGATCTGATCGAGGGTTTCCATCGTTTCCGTGAGCAGCATTTCACGGACGACGACGCGCTATACCGCCAGCTGGTGCAGGAAGGTCAGACGCCGAAGATATTGGTCGTGGCCTGCTGCGATTCCCGCGTGGACCCCGCGCTGGTGCTCGACTGCGCGCCCGGCGACCTGTTCGTCATCCGCAACGTGGCCAACCTGGTGCCACCCGAGGAGAGCCGCGGCAGCGGACGCCACGGCACCAGTGCCGCTCTGGAATACGGCGTGAGCACCCTGGGCGTGGAGCACATCATCGTGCTGGGGCATGCCCATTGCGGCGGCATCCGCGCGCTGATGAGTGGTCAACGCACCGGGGAAACCGATTCCTTCATCAACAGCTGGATGCGTTTGGCGGAAGATGCTCGCGCCGGAGCCGAAAGCGAAATGGCGGGTGCGACTTTGGAAGAACGCGAGCGCGCCATCGAGCAACGTGCCATCCTGGGGTCGCTAGACAACCTGCGGACTTTTGCATGGATACGCGAACGCATCGAACAGGGCACGCTCACTCTGCACGGCTGGTACTTCGATATGGAACACGGTCAGTTGCTGGGTTACGACGCGGCGAAGGGCCGCTTCGAACTGCTCTGACCGACCGCTAAGGCTCAGAGTCCCAGCGAGGCCAGCAGATCGTCCACTTCGTCCTGACCGTTGACGCTGTCAGCGGTCTTCAGGCCCGGCCCGGCGGTCAGCCCTTCCGAACTGATCAATGAGTCCTTGGCGTCCGGGGCATATTCCTTGAGGATGTCGAGCAGGATGGTCTCGATCTCGACCGCGGCGACCACGATCTTGTTCACCATCTGCCCCGCCACATCGCGGAATTCCTGGGCTTCCATGATCTGCATCAGGTTGTGGCGGATCGTCTCCTCGGATGCTGCGATCTCGCCCAGCTTCGAGATGGTCTCTTCGACCAGCCCGCCGTGTTCGTTGAACCGGGTATTGGCCAGTCGCATGGATAGATCGCTACAGGCCGTGCGAGTGTGGTTGGTCAACGGAATCGAGGCCTCCACCGCGCTGATGGCTTTTTCCGATGCCTCGTGCATGGACTTGTCGATGAAGGACAGGCGGTCGCGTGCGTCGGGCATGGTGGATGCAGACTTCTCCAGGTTGCGGGTATGGCCCAGCTCCTTGAGCAGCTTGTGCAGGCGTGCCGTTGCCTGACCGATCTTCTCGACCCGGGTATCGGACAGTTCTGTGCGTTTCTTGCGGGGCGAGGCGACGGTCATGGCATCACTCACTTATTCATGGTCTGGAAGATTTTTTGCAGTTTTTCGTCGAGCGTAGCGGCGGTGAACGGTTTGACGACATAGCCGCTGGCGCCTGCCTGCGCCGCTTCGATGATGTTCTCGCGCTTGGCTTCGGCGGTCACCATTAATACCGGCAGATGCTTGAGTGTTGCGTCGGCACGGATGGAGCGGAGCAGCTCGATGCCGGTCATGTTGGGCATGTTCCAGTCCGACACCACGAACTGGAAATTGCCCGCGCGCAGCTTGCTCAAGGCGTCGACGCCGTCCTCGGCTTCCTCGACGTTGGTGAAGCCGAGCTCCTTCAAAAGGTTGCGCACGATGCGCCGCATGGTGGAAAAGTCGTCCACCACCAAAAATTTCATGTTCGGGTCTGCCAAAATAAACTCCTGATTACTACGAACTACTTGCTAACGATGCGCGCATGATATCCAAAAATGCCGCTGAACAGTAGGCTGATTCGGGAGTATGGATGCAGGGGGGCATAGCCGCTTCCCCTATAGGAAGCGGCTATGGGTGGAGAAGGCATGTGGTTACCCGCGGTCGGCGCCGAGCAGGGTCTTGGACAGCTCCACCGGCAGCGGGAAGACGATGGTGTTGCTCTTGTCGCCGGCGATGGCGTTGAGGGTCTGCAGGTAACGCAGCTGCATGGCCTGTGGTGATTGCGCCAGTACCCGGGCGGCCTGGAGCAGTTTTTCGGAGGCTTGCAGTTCGCCCTCTGCATGGATCACCTTGGCGCGCCGCTCGCGCTCGGCCTCGGCCTGGCGGGCGATGGCGCGCACCATGGATTCGTCGATGTCCACGCGCTTGATCTCCACGGTCGTTACCTTGACGCCCCAGGCATCGGTCTGCGCGTCGAGTATCTGCTGGATGTCGGCGTTCAGGCGTTCGCGTTCGGCCAGCATGACGTCCAGTTCATGCTTGCCCAACACCGACCGCAAGGTGGTTTGCGCCAACTGAGAAATGGCCTCGACGAAATGCTCCACCTGGATGATGGCCTTCTGCGGATCGACCACACGAAAATACACCACCGCATTCACCTTCACCGAGACGTTGTCGCGCGAGATCACGTCCTGGCTCGGCACGTCCATCACGACCACGCGCAGGTCCACGCGTACCATTTGCTGGATCCCCGGCACAATGATGATGAGTCCCGGCCCTTTTACTTTCCAGAAGCGCCCGAGCAGGAATACCACCCCGCGCTCGTATTCCCGCAAGATGCGGACGCTGGATACTACGAGGACGATGACGAGCATCAACACGCCGCTCCAGCCGAAATCCCAGATCATGATTCGTCTCCTTTCTGTTCCGGTTGTACTGCCAGGGTGAGTCCATCCACTGCTGCTATTCTTGCCCGCATACCGCGTTTTATGGGCGTTTCGCTGCGCGCCTGCCAGCGCTCGCCGAAGGCTAGCACCCAGCCTTCACGCTCGAAATCCTCGAGCGCTATCGCCGAGCCACCCACCATCGCCTCCGCGCCGGAGACAACCGGCCGGTGCCGTGCGCGCAGCGCTAAGGCCCCGATTCCGGCCAGCGCCAAGGCGCTGGTTATGGCCAGCGGCAGGATGAAGGCGAGTGAAACCTCCATACCCGGAATATTGGTGTCGACCAGCATGAGCGCTCCAATGACAAAGGCGGCGACACCCCCAATGCCCAGGATGCCGAAGCTGGGCAAGAAGGCCTCCGCGACCATCATGGCAATACCCACCAGCAGGAGCAGTGCGCCGACGGCGTTGATCGGTAGCATGGCCAGCGCATAGAGCGCCAGAAGGAGGCTGATGACGCCGATGATGCCGGCCACGCCGAAACCCGGAGTGTAGAACTCGAACAGCAGTCCGTAGATACCCAGCATCATCAGAATCAGTGCGATATTGGGATCGGCGACGGCCGTCAACAAACGCTCTTTCCAGCTGCGCTCGATGGTGATAACGGCACTGCCGTCGAGTGCCAGCCGGTGTTCGCTCCCTGCCAGACTGACGTTGCGCCCGTTAGCCTTACGCAGCAGGTCGGGCAGATCGGCGGCGACGAAGTCCACCACCTTCAGCCTCAGAGCGTCTTCGGCCGAGAGGCTGGCCGCTTCGCGTACCGCCTTTTCCGCCCACTCGGCGTTGCGGTGGCGCAGTTGGGCGAGGCTGCGCAGGTAGGCGGCGGCATCCTGCATGACCTTCTTTTCCATAGTGCTGTCGCCTTGCGAGCGCTCTTTTTCATCCGATGGTCGATTGGGGGGCGGGCTATTGCCGCCGATACCGATGGCTACCGGCGTGGCGGCACCGAGGTTGGTACCGGGTGCCATGGCGGCGATGTGGCTGGCATACAGGATATAGGTGCCCGCGCTGGCGGCGCGCGCTCCTGACGGGGCGACATAGGTGGCCACGGGGACGGGCGAGGCGAGTATGCCCTGGATCATCTCGCGCATCGACGAATCGAGACCGCCGGGTGTGTTGAGCCTGAGTACCAGCAATTCGGCTTGGGACTGCTTGGCTTCGTTCAGTGTGCGCAGGAAATAGGCGGAGGTGGCCGGGCTGATGGCGCCGTCGATTTCGGCCACGACGACCGTCTTGGCAAGGGCGGTGAGTGGCAGGAACAACAGCGCGGCCGCGCAGAGGAAGCATTCCAACAGTCTATTACCGGCCATTCGGGGCATGACTACTCCCGCACTTTGTTATCGTGCGGGAGTTATATGCGTCGGGTAACGGAACGGCAATACGCTGAAACACCCAATTCGTCACGCCCAAGGGCGGGAGATGGCGGAGCTATTGTCCAGTCAGTTCTTTGTAGCGCGCCTTGTCTGCATCGTAACGAGCTTCCACGGCGGCCTTGTCAGCCTTGGCTTTTTCCAGGTCCTGTTGTGCCTTGTTCAACCGCGCTTGGGATTCCTGCAGGTCCTCCTGCAAGGATTTCGGGATCTTGCGGTTTGACTTGGTGAAGTCATCGGCCTCTTTCTGCAGGCCAAGGAGATTGTTGTTGGCCATCTTGACCTGGGAGTTCATGCTGTTGAGGCGGGCGTCGACCTGTTGCAGGTTGCGGCTGCGCGCCAGGTCGATTTCCTTCACGTTGCTGTATGTGTTCAGCAGCGCCTTGTCGCGGCGCTTCTGTTCGAGCGCGACTTCTGCATCGCTGCGCTTTTTGGCATCGGCTTCCTCCTTGGAGCGGCGCTCTTCGGGAGTAAGCACCTCTTGTTTTTTGATCACGCGCCCGGACTTGTTCAATTCGCTTCGGTCCTTGTTGGCATACTCGGGCGGGATGGTCTCGCCGTAGTGCGTGACGCCCTGGTCGTCCACCCATTTGTACATCTTCGCCGCAGCGGGCAGGCTGAAAGAGAAGCCGATGATGAGTGCGGCAAGCAACTTGGATTTATGCATTTTTCACTCCATAACGATCACGATAAGCCTGTACGGCGGACAGATTCTGCACCATGCCGGCTTCGCCCTGCAAATAGCCGAGCAGGTCGTCCAGTGTGGCGATAGGCACCACCGGGATGTCGTAGTTGCGCTGCACTTCTTGCACCGCGGACAGTTCGGTCTGGCCTTTTTCCATGCGATCCAGTGCAATGACCACACCGCAGGGCTCGGCGCCGGCGGCGCGGATCAGTTCGATGGATTCGCGCACCGAAGTGCCGGCGGAGATCACGTCATCGATGATCAGCACGCGCCCCTGCAGTTTTGCTCCGACCGTGGTGCCGCCCTCGCCGTGGTCTTTCGCTTCCTTGCGGTTGTAGCAATAGGGCACGTTGCGCCCCTGTTCGGCCAGCGCGATGGCGGTGCCCGCCGCGAGCGGGATGCCCTTGTAGGCCGGGCCGAACAGCATGTCGAAGGGAATGTTCGAAGCAAGGATCGCCTGTGCATAGAACTGCGAAAGATTCCTCAGGGCGTCCCCGTCGTTGAACAGGCCGGCATTGAAGAAGTACGGCGACAGGCGTCCGGCTTTGGTCTGGAATTCGCCGAAGCACAGCACCTTCTGCTGCACGGCGAAGCGGATGAAATCTTGTCTGAAGTTGTTATACATGGCGGTCGCGGTAGTAAGGATGATGGTGGCCATTATAATGGCGCGCCTTTTATCCATAGAAGAATTTCATGCGCATCGTCACGGTCAATTTGAACGGCATTCGCTCCGCCGCCAGCAAGGGTTTTTATGAGTGGCTTGCGCAGCAGGATGCGGACATTGTATGTCTGCAGGAACTCAAGGCGCAGGCCGCGGACATGACGCAGCAGATGCTCGCTCCCGAGGGTTTTCACGGGTGTTTCCATTATGCGGAAAAGAAAGGCTACAGCGGGGTGGGCATCTATTCCAGACGCAAGCCGGATGCGGTGATCGAGGGGCTGGGTATCGCCGAGTTCGACAGCGAGGGACGTTATCTCGAGGCGCAGTTCGACAATCTCAGCGTGGTGTCGCTCTATTTGCCCTCCGGCTCCAGCGGCGAAGAGCGGCAGACAGTGAAGTTCCGGTTCATGGCGGCGTTCATGCCCCATCTTGTTGCGCTCAAGCAAAGCGGGCGCGACGTCATCCTGTGCGGCGACTGGAATATCGCCCATACCGAAAAAGACCTCAAAAACTGGCGCGGCAACAAGAAGAACTCAGGTTTCCTGCCGGAGGAGCGCGCGTGGCTGACGGAGCTTTTCAACCAGGTTGGATTCGTCGATGTGTTCCGGAAGGTGCATCCCGAACTCGAAGCCTACACGTGGTGGTCGAACCGGGGCCAGGCATGGGCCAAGGATGTCGGTTGGCGCATCGACTACCAGATCGCCACGCCTGGTGTCGCCGAGCAGGCGGAATCGGCGGCGATCTACAAGGCGCAGCGTTTTTCCGACCACGCGCCGCTGACTATCGATTATCGGGATTAGGGACCTAGCTCTGTTTCCAAGGCAGGCCGGCCGCGCGCCAGCCGCCGACGGTGTTGCGATGGTTTTCGTTGTCCATCTCGCCCTCGAAGCCTTCCAGCACGTTGTAGCAGTCACTGAAACCCGCCTTGGTGGCGGCTGTGGCGGCGTGATGCGAGCGGCCGCCGCTGCGGCAGATGAACATCACCAAGGCTTCCTTGTCCACTTGCTGTTCCAGTTCAGCGACGAAATTCGGGTTGGGTTTCATTCCCGGATAAGTCGCCCACTCGATCTCCACTGAACCGGGAACACGGCCAACCCAGTCCAGCTCGGCGCGCGTGCGCACGTCTACGAGTTTGACGCCGGGCGCGGATTGCAGGATCGCATAGGCTTCGTCGGGATGCAGCGCACCCTCGTAGGGCAGGTTCATTTCTTTCGCGCGTTGCTGGGCTTCATGCAGGATCTCGGTGATTTTCCCCATGTGGTTTCTTCCTGTGGCTGGGTTAATGGATTCGGCGCAGGTGCTATGCAGCGTGGCACAGATGCATACTAGCGCAACCGATATGAAAATTACACCCATCCACATCGCACCGGAGGCCACTTCGCCCCATTCAGATGCACCTCCATTTGCGCACTAGATTGGTGCATAAATGGAAGGTAATTGCCCATTTTTGGTGCAAAGATTTTCTGTGCCGTGTCGCGGGCTTATGGCACAATGCCGCCTTTCTATGCGGATAGGATTGGCACGCTTTCTGCATTCTGAATTCCGGGTTTCGTGAATTTTGTTCGCTGTTTTATTTGATCTTTGGAGAGAGTTATGTCGATGACGGCAAATGATGTGTTGAAGATGATTAAGGACCACGACGTCAAGTTCGTGGATTTCCGTTTCACCGATACCCGCGGTAAAGAGCAGCACGTTGGTGTGCCTGCCAAGTACGTGGGTCTGGACAAGTTCGAAGAAGGCCACGCCTTCGACGGTTCCTCGATCGCCGGCTGGAAGGGCATCCAGGCTTCCGACATGCTGCTGATGCCGGATCCGACCACCGCCTACCTCGATCCGTTCATGGACGAGAACACCTTGGTCATCACCTGCGACGTGATCGAGCCGTCCGACGGCAAGGGCTACGACCGCGACCCGCGCTCCATCGCGAAGCGCGCCGAAGCGTACCTGAAGTCCACCGGTCTGGGCGACACCGCCTTCTTCGGTCCCGAGCCGGAATTCTTCATTTTTGATTCCGTGACCTGGACCGTCGACATGTCCGGCTGCTCGCTGAAGATCAACTCCGAAGAGGCCGCATGGGCCACCGGCGAGAAGTTCGAAGGCGGCAACACCGGCCACCGTCCGATGGTGAAGGGCGGCTACTTCCCAGTTCCTCCGGTCGACAGCCTGAACGACATCCGCGCCGCAATGTGCTTGGCGCTGGAAGACATCGGCATCGAAGTCGAAGTGCACCACCACGAAGTGGCGACCGCCGGCCAGTGCGAGATCGGCACCAAGTTCAACACCCTGGTGCGCCGCGCCGACCAGACTCAGGCCCTGAAGTACATTGTGCACAACGTCGCGCACCAGTACGGCAAGACCGCGACCTTCATGCCCAAGCCTATCGTCGGCGACAACGGTTCCGGCATGCACGTGCACCAGTCGATCTGGAAGGACGGCAAGAACACCTTCGCAGGCAACGGCTATGCAGGTCTGTCCGAGACCGCGCTGTACTACATCGGCGGTATCATCAAGCACGCCAAGTCGCTGAATGCGATCTGCAACCCCGGCACCAACTCCTACAAGCGTCTGGTCCCTCACTACGAAGCACCGGTGAAGATGGCCTACTCGGCGAAGAACCGTTCCGCTTCGATCCGCATCCCGCACGTCGCCAGCGACAAGGCTCGCCGCATCGAGGCCCGCTTCCCGGATCCGACTGCGAACCCGTACCTGTGCTTCGCCGCGCTGCTGATGGCCGGCCTGGACGGCATCCAGAACAAGATCCACCCCGGCGATCCGGCAGACAAGAACCTGTACGACCTGCCGCCGGAAGAGGATGCAAAGGTCCCGACCGTGTGCGCATCGTTGGACGAGGCCCTGGACGCTCTGGCCAAGGACCACGAGTACCTGACCCGCGGCGGCGTGTTCTCCAAGGACTTCCTCGAAGCCTTCATCACATTGAAGATGGAAGAGGTCAACAAGATCCGCATGACGACCCATCCGGTCGAGTTCGATATGTACTACAGCATCTAAGCTGGGTCGCAAGGCAGTAAACAAAACGGGGCTTTAAGCCCCGTTTTTATTTGCATGCAGAACCCTGGGGGTTTGTCTGTGTCCGACGCTTGCCCTATACTTGCCGCGTTACTCCGAGGAACCGAACATGAAGCTTCGATATTTGCTGGCCGTGTTGTGTGCTTGTCCAGTGCTGGCGCAAGCCGAGATCTACAAAGCCGTCGATGCTGACGGTCACGTTACCTATTCCAGCACGCCCATCAAGGGTGGCAAAAAGATCATTCTGGAGCCGTTGCCGACTTCGGTTCCGCCCGCGCGCCCGCGTTCCGCGGCTTCGCCGGAAGACTTCCCTCGAGTGGATGGTGCGACACAAAGGAATCGGGACGACGCACGCCGCAAGATTCTTGAAGATGAGCTGGCGACAGAACAAAAACTGCTGGCCGACGCACGCCAGAAGCTTCAGCTTGCCGAAGATACCCCGGAGGTCTACCGCGGCAAAGACGGGAAGACCTATCGTGCCGTTGCCAGGTATGAGGAAAATGTGAAGGCCGCTCAGGAAGAAGTGAGCCTGCATGAGAAGAATGTCGAAGCGCTGAAGACCGAGCTGTCCAAACTCAAGTAACCCAGACCGTCTGGCATGTTTTCTGCTTTGTAAGAACGTATGCCGGACTTTCCCTCCCTCACACTGGAATACCTCGCCACCGCGGTCATCCTGCTGGACGACGAGTCGCGCATCGCCTATCTCAATCCGGCGGCGGAAAACCTGTTCGATGTCAGCGGCAAGAACTTGCTGGGGCACTCGCCTCACCAGGCGTTTACCGACACGGAGCAGCTGTTCAGCGCGATGCAGCACGCCGTCAGCAACAACGCCAGCTATATCGAGCATGACCTGACGCTGGGTACACATGGACACGGCAAGCTGCACCTGCGCTGCGCCGTGACGCCGGTGCAACTTGCCAAATCGCACTTGCTGCTGGAATTCCACCCCATCGACCGCCCGCTGAAACTGGCGCGCGAAGAGCAGATGCTGGACCAGACCCAGGCCAACCGCCTGCTCCTGCGCAATCTCGCGCACGAGATCAAGAACCCGCTCGGCGGCATCCGCGGCGCGGCACAGCTACTCGAACAGGAACTGGAGAAGCCGGCCCTGCGCGAATACACCCAGGTCATCGTTCAGGAAGCGGACCGGCTGCGCTCGCTGATGGAGAAGCTGCTCACGCCGCAGAACGCCTCGCATTACAGCGCGCTCAACATCCACGAGGTGCTGGAGCGGGTGCGCAGCGTGGTGCTGGCGGAGATGCCCGCGGGCTTGAAGATCCGGCGCGACTACGACATCAGCCTGCCCGCACTGGTTGGCGACAAGGAACAACTGATCCAGGCGATGCTCAACATCGTGCGCAACGCCGCGCAGGCGATGCATGGCCATGGGCAGATCACTCTGCGCACGCGCATCGCGCGCCAGGTGACACTTATCAAGCGCCGTTACCGTCTTGCGGTGATGGTACAGATCATCGATAACGGCCCTGGCATCCCGCCGGAATTGCAGGACAAGATCTTCTATCCGCTGGTCTCCGGCCGCGCCGACGGCCACGGACTTGGGCTGACGCTGGCGCAGGACTTCGTCAGCCAGCATGGCGGCACGATAGAGTTCGACAGTGAACCCGGACGCACGTGTTTTACCGTGATGCTTCCGCTTCCTTGAGGTGACAGACATGAAATCCGTTTGGATCATAGACGACGACCGCTCGATACGCTGGGTACTTGAGAAATCCCTGGCCCGCGAGGACATCGCGTTCAAGAGTTTTGCGAGTGCGGATGACGCGTTGCGCGCCCTGGACAGCGACACGCCGCAGGTGGTGGTCAGCGATATCCGCATGCCTGGCCGTTCCGGGCTGGATTTCCTGCAGGTGCTACACCAGCGCCATCCGCACATCCCGGTCATCATCATGACCGCCTATTCCGATCTCGAGAGCGCAGTCTCGGCATTCCAGGGAGGCGCATTCGAATACCTGCCCAAGCCGTTCGACATCAATCACGCAGTCGAGCTGATCCGGCGCGCGATCGAGCAGAGCAAGCGCAAGTCGGGTGAGGCCGAGGAAGTCGAGGTCGCCGCCGATATTCTCGGCCAGGCCCCCGCGATGCAGGAGGTGTTCCGCGCCATCGGCCGCCTGTCGCAGTCGCACGCTACCGTCTTGATCAACGGCGAATCCGGCACCGGCAAGGAGCTGGTCGCGCGTGCCCTGCACCGCCACAGCCCGCGCGCCGACAAGCCGTTCATCGCGATCAACACCGCCGCCATCCCCAAGGACCTGCTCGAGTCCGAGTTGTTCGGTCACGAGCGCGGCGCGTTCACCGGCGCGGCGGCGACGCGGCGCGGGCGTTTCGAACAGGCCGAAGGCGGTACGCTGTTCCTCGACGAGATCGGCGACATGCCGGCCGATCTGCAGACGCGCTTGCTGCGGGTACTGTCCGATGGCAATTTCTATCGCGTCGGCGGACACCAGCCGATCAAGGCCAACGTGCGCATCATCACCGCGACCCACCAGAACCTCGACGAGCGCGTCAAACAGGGGTTGTTCCGCGAGGACCTGTTCCACCGGCTGAACGTCATCCGCCTGCGCCTGCCGCCGCTGCGCGAGCGGCGCGAGGACATCCCGCTACTGGCGAAATATTTCCTGCAGAAGAGCGCGCGTGAGCTGAGCGTTGAACAGAAGCAGTTGAGCGAGGAGGCGTTGCGTTTCCTCGCCGCGCAGGACTTCCCCGGCAACGTGCGACAACTGGAGAATTTGTGCCACTGGATCACGGTGATGACGCCGTCCCAGGTGGTCGAGGTGGCCGACCTGCCGCCGGAATGGCGCGGCGAAACGGTAGCGAGCACAGCGGGCAGCGGCGACTGGAGCGCGGCGCTGGCGCAACAGGCGGCCCAGGCATTGCAGCGTGGCGACGAACGCATCATGGACACGCTCACCGCTCAGTTCGAGCGCACCCTGATACTGGAAGCGCTGCACCATACCGGCGGGCGCCGCATCGAGGCCGCGACTCTGCTCGGCATCGGGCGCAACACCCTGACGCGCAAGATCCAGGAACTGGGCTTGGAGAATCAGGAGCCGTAGGGGCGGGCTTCAAACCCGCCCGTGAGGAATGGCGTTGGGAACCTTCGGGCAGGTTTGGCTTTGCATAGCCAATCGACTAGGCCGCATGCGGCAAGTCGCTGGTTAAAACCTGCCCCTACGTGTCATCCCAGGCGCTTCAGCAGCTTCTCGTGTATCCCGCCGAACCCGCCGTTGCTCATCACGAGGACGTGATCGCCTGAGCGTGCGGCGGCGGCAATGGCTTCGATCAATTCATTGAGGTCATCCTTCACCACGGCCTTGTCACCCAGCGGCGCGAGCGCGCCGCGCGCATCCCAGCCGAGATTGCCGGCATAGCAGAACACCAGGTCTGCATCCTTCAGGCTGCCGGGCAGCGCGTCTTTCATCACGCCCAGCTTCATGGTGTTGGAACGCGGTTCCAGTACGGCAAGGATGCGCGCTCCATCGACCTTGCGTCGCAGGCCTGCAACTGTCGTATCGATCGCGGTCGGATGATGCGCGAAGTCGTCGTACACTGTGATGCCGTTGACCTCTCCGCGCACTTCCATGCGGCGCTTCACGTTCTTGAATTCGGCCAGTGCCGCCAAGCCTTGTACCACGGGCACGCCGGCATGGCGTGCTGCGGCCAGCGCGGCCAGCGCGTTCATGCGGTTGTGCTCCCCGAGCAGGTCCCACTTCAGCGTGCCCTGCGCCTTGCCGTTGAGCGATACCTGTTCGTCGGCGTCGATGTTCCAGCCGTCGTCGCTGCCGAACTTCTCCACCGGCGTCCAGCAGCCGCGCTTGATCACGCGCTGCAGAGATTCCTCGCGACCGTTGCACACCACCAGCCCATTCCCGGGTACGGTGCGCACCAGATGGTGGAACTGCGTCTCGATGGCCGCCAGGTCTGGGAAGATATCGGCATGGTCGAATTCGAGGTTGTTGAGGATCGCGGTGCGCGGGTGGTAGTGCACGAACTTGGAGCGCTTGTCGAAGAAGGCGGTGTCGTATTCGTCCGCCTCGATGACGAAGAACGGCGACTCGGTGATACGCGCCGAGATGCCGAAATTCTGCGGCACGCCGCCGATCAGGAAGCCAGGGTTCAGCCCTGCGTGTTCCAGTATCCACGCGAGCATGGACGTCGTCGTGGTCTTGCCGTGCGTGCCTGCCACGCCCAGGACCCATTTGTCCCTGAGCAATGTATCCGCCAGCCATTGCGGGCCGGAGGCATACGGCAGGTTGCGGTTGAGTATCTCCTCCATCAGCGGGTTGCCGCGCGATACCACGTTGCCGATGACGAACACATCCGGCTTGAGCTCCAACTGCTCCACGCCGAAGCCTTCGATGAGCTCGATGCCCTGCGCTTCGAGCTGAGTGCTCATCGGCGGATAGACGTTGGCGTCGCAACCCGTGACGCGATAGCCCGCCTGTTTGGCGATGGCCGCGATGCCGCCCATGAAGGTGCCGCAGATGCCGAGGATATGGATGTGCTTTTGCATGGTTAGCCCAATACTTTACGAAACGCTTTAACTCCGTTCGTGCTGAGCTTGTCGAAGCATGAACGGAGCAACAAATCCGCCCTTCGACAAGCTCAGGGCAAACGGATTAATCAAGTCCTGAAAATAAAATACACCGCGCCCATCAGGCACAGCGCCGCATACAGGTAATCCATCTTCAGCGGCTGGTTCATGTACCAGACGGCGAAGGGCACGAACACCGACAGCGTGACGACTTCCTGCAATATCTTCAGCTGCGCGAGATTCAGCGTGCCGAAGCCGATGCGGTTCGCCGGCACCTGCAGCATGTACTCGAACAGCGCGATGCCCCAGCTGATCAGCGCGGCGATGTACCACGGCGACTGGCCGAGGTTCTTCAGGTGGCCGTACCAGGCGAACGTCATGAACACGTTGGAGGCGACCAGCAGCAGCGTGGTCAGTATCAGCGGGTGGGTCAGCGCGAGGTTCATTCGAATAGACTTCCGGTACGGCGGTTTCGAGTCGCGCGTTTAGTTCACGCCCAGCAGTTCGACGTCGAACACCAGCGTCGCATTCGGCGGAATCACACCGCCCGCGCCGCGTGCGCCGTAGCCGAGCTGAGGCGGGATGACCAGCGTGCGCTGGCCGCCTACCTTCATGCCTTCCACGCCGGCGTCCCAGCCCTTGATCACGTGGCCTGCACCCAGCGGGAATTCGAACGGCATGCCGCGGTCGCGCGAGCTGTCGAACTTCGCACCCTTGTGATCCGGCGCGGCCTCGTCGTACAGCCAGCCGGTGTAGTGCACGGACACTGTGCGCCCGGCCTTGGCTTCGGCGCCCTCGCCTGCCTTGACGTCGTTCTTGATCAGCTCGCTCATGCCGGTCTTCTCCATTGTCGGTGCAGCTTGCGGTGCGGCCTGTTCCGAACAGGCCGTGGTTGAAAATGCGCCTGCGAGCAGCAGTGCCAGCGGTAACAGGGCGATGCGTTTCATATCTCGTTCCTCGGTTCAGTTAACGGAGCTGCGGTAGAACCATACGAGAAAGGCTGCCGTCCGTCCTTCTGTTTCCCACAGTTGCAATACTTTCTCGACGGCTTCGTCGTTCGGCAAGGCGAATGCCGGCAACTCGGCCCACTCCCCGCCTTTGTCTGTCGATTGCCCGACGATACGCGCACCGCTTTCCAGCAATGCAAGTATCTCCATCCTGACGAAAGCGACGAGCTCGTCTTTTTCCAGGTCGAACATCTGCCCGTCGGAAACGATCTCCCCCAGCGACACGGCCTCGAATGCCGCCGTCTTCAGCGTCTGCTGGATGACCTCCTGACGGGTGCGACCGTCGAAGTTTTTTTCCCTGGCCATATTCAGTTGACCGCCAGCAATTCCACCTCGAACACCAGCGTCGCATTCGGCGGAATCACACCGCCCGCGCCGCGCTTGCCGTAGCCCATCTCCGGCGGGATGACCAGCGTGCGCCGCCCGCCGACCTTCATGCCCTGCACGCCCTCGTCCCAGCCCTGGATCACATGGCCGTGGCCCAGCGGGAAATCGAACGGCTCGTTGCGGTCTCGCGAGCTGTCGAACTTGCGGCCCTTGTGCTCCGGCGCATTCTCGTCGTACAGCCAGCCGGTGTAATGCACCGTCACATATCGCCCGGACTGCGCTTCTTCGCCCTCGCCGATTTTGGTGTCCATCATCTCGGTGCGTATCACCTTGAGCAGCTCCACGTCGAACACCAAGGTCGCGTTCGGCGGGATCACATCGCCCGCGCCGCGCGGGCCATAGCCCATCTCCGGCGGGATCACCAGCGTGCGCTGTCCACCTTCCTTCATGCCCTGCACGCCCTCGTCCCAGCCCCTGATGACGCGCCCGCCGCCGAGCGGGAAACCGAACGGGTCGTTGCGGTCGAGCGAGCTGTCGAACTTCGCGCCCTTGTGGTCGGGCGCGCTCTCGTCATACAGCCAGCCGGTGTAATGCACGATCACGGTTTGGCCCGCCTGCGCTTCCGCGCCTTCGCCCAGTTTGGTGTCGGTTTTAATCAATTCAGTCATGTTTTTTCCAGTAATTATTAATAACTCAACACCGGCGCCAGCCACCGCTCCGCCTCTTCCACACTGATGCCCTTGCGCTTGGCGTAGTCGGCGACCTGCTCCTTGTCCACCTTGCCGGTGGCGAAGTATTTCGCCTCGGGGTGTGAGAAGTAGAAGCCACTCACCGCTGCAGTCGGCAGCATCGCGAAACTTTCGGTCAGCGTGATGTCCGCGTTCCTGGGGGCCTGCAGCAGCTCGAACAGCGTGCCCTTCTCGCTGTGGTCGGGGCAGGCGGGATAGCCGGGCGCGGGACGGATGCCGCGGTATTGTTCGTCGATCAGCCCTTCGTTGCCCAGCGTCTCATCCGCCGCATAGCCCCAGAACTCGCGACGCACGCGCAGGTGCAGGTGTTCGGCGAACGCTTCTGCCAAGCGATCCGCGAGCGCTTTGAGCAGGATTGCGTTGTAGTCGTCGTTGTTCTTCTCGAACTCGGCGACGCGTGCATCGATGCCGATGCCGGTGGTGACGGCGAAAGCGCCGATGTAATCCTTGACCTTGCTTTCCTTCGGCGCAACGTAGTCCGCGAGACAGTAGTTCGGGATGTCGGCCGGCTTCTTGGTCTGCTGGCGCAGGTTGTGCCAGGTCATCGCCACGTTATTGCGCTTCTCGTCGGTGTAGATCTCGATGTCATCGCCGTTCACGCTGTTCGCGGGGAACAGGCCGAACACCGCATTGGCGGTGAGCCACTTCTCCTCGACGATCTTCTTCAGCATGGCTTGCGCATCGGCGAACAACTTGCGCGCCTCCTCGCCCACCACTTCGTCCTGAAGGATCTTTGGATAGCGTCCGGCCAGTTCCCATGCCTGGAAGAACGGCGTCCAGTCTATGTACTCTACGAGTACCTCCAACGGATAAGCCTCCAGCTTCTGCACGCCCAACACCTTCGGTTTGGGCGGTGCGTATTGCTTCCAGTCGGTCTTCACGCCATGCGCCCTCGCCTCTTGCAGCGAGACATAGCTCGCCTTGCCCTTCTTGCCTTCGTGCTGGTCGCGCGCAGCCTGATAATCGGCCTTGAGTTCGGTGATGTAGCTGTCGCGCGAAGTGTTGCTCAGCAGGTTGCTGCACACGCCTACCGCACGCGATGCATCGGCGACGTACACCACGGTACCGCTCGGATAGTTGGGTTCGATCTTTACTGCCGTGTGCACGCGCGAGGTGGTCGCGCCGCCGATCAACAGTGGAATCTTGAAGCCTTGGCGCTCCATTTCTTTCGCCACCTGCGCCATCTCTTCCAGCGAGGGCGTGATGAGGCCGGAGAGGCCGATCACGTCGGCGTTGTGTTCGCGTGCGGCGTCGAGAATCTGCTGGCACGGCACCATCACGCCCATGTTCACCACTTCGAAGTTGTTGCACTGCAGCACCACGGTGACGATGTTCTTGCCGATGTCGTGAACGTCGCCCTTCACCGTGGCCATCAATATCTTGCCCTTGGTACTGGTGTCGCCGGAGCGCAGTTTTTCTTCCTCGATGTAAGGCACCAGATGCGCCACGGCCTGTTTCATTACGCGCGCGGACTTCACCACCTGCGGCAGGAACATCTTGCCTGCGCCGAACAAGTCGCCGACCACGTTCATGCCGGTCATCAGCGGGCCTTCGATCACCTCGACCGGCTGTTTGGCCTGCAGGCGCGCCTCTTCGGTGTCCTCTACGATGTAGGTGGTGATGCCGCGTACCAGCGCGTGGGTCAGGCGCTCCTGCACTGTGCCCTTGCGCCATTCCAGGTCTTCGACTTGCGCCTTGCCGCCGCCCTTCACTGTCTCCGCGAGTGCGACGAGCTTCTCGCCGGCGTCGGGGCTACGGTTGAGCACCACGTCCTCGACCGCGTCGCGCAGGTCCTTGGGTATCTCCTCGTACACGCCGAGCTGGCCGGCATTGACGATGCCCATGTTCATGCCCGCCTTGATGGCGTGATACAGGAATACGGTGTGGATCGCCTCGCGTACGGGCTCGTTGCCGCGGAAGGAGAACGACACGTTGGACACGCCGCCGCTCACCTTCGCGTAGGGCAGGTTCCGGCGTATCCAGCGCGTGGCCTCGATGAAATCCACCGCGTAGTTGTTGTGCTCCTCGATGCCCGTCGCGATGGCGAAGATGTTCGGGTCGAAGATGATGTCCTCGGGCGGGAAGCCGACCTTGTTCACCAGGATGTCGTAGCTGCGCTTGCAGATGTCGATCTTGCGCTGGTAGGTGTCGGCCTGGCCCTGCTCGTCGAAGGCCATCACCACCGCGGCCGCGCCGTATTTACGGACAAGGTTCGCGTACTTGATGAAGTTCTCCTCGCCCTCTTTCAGCGAGATGGAGTTGACGATGGACTTGCCCTGCACGCACTTCAGCCCGGCCTCGATGATGCTCCACTTCGAGGAGTCGATCATCACCGGCACGCGGGAGATATCCGGCTCCGAGGCGATCAGGTTGAGGAACTTCACCATCGCGGCTTCGCCGTCGAGCATGGCCTCATCCATATTGATGTCCACCACCTGCGCACCGGTCTCCACCTGCTGTTTGGCGATCTCCAGCGCCTCGTCGTACTGGCCTTCGAGGATCAGCCGCTTGAACTTGGCCGAGCCGGTGACGTTGGCGCGTTCGCCGACGTTGACGAAGAGAGAGTCGTCGCCGATGTTGAACGGCTCCAGTCCGGAGAGGCGGCATTCGACCGAATTGTTGGGAATCTTGCGCGGCGCGATGTTTTTGACCGTCTCGGCGATGGCCTTGATGAATGCGGGCGAGGTACCGCAGCAGCCGCCGATGATGTTGAGGAAACCGCGCTCGGCCCACTCCTTGATGTGTCCCGCCATGTTTTCCGGCGTGTCGTCGTAGCCGGTAGGCGCGAGCGGATTGGGCAGGCCTGCATTGGGGTGTGCGCTCACATAGCAGTTGGAGACGCGCGACAGCTCTGCCACATACTGCCGCAGTTCTTCCGCGCCGAGCGCGCAGTTCAGGCCGATGGAAAGAGGCTTGGCGTGGGCCAGCGAGTTGTAGAACGCCTCGGTCACCTGGCCGGTGAGCGTTCTGCCTGAAGCATCTGTAATCGTGCCGGAGATCATGATGGGCAGCGAGGAGCCGCGCTCTTCGAATACGCTCTGTACCGCGAAGATCGCCGCCTTTGCGTTCAGCGTATCGAAGATGGTCTCGATCAGGAGCATGTCCGCGCCGCCGTCGATCAGGCCGCGCGCCGCTTCGGAATAGTCGGCTACGAGCTGGTCGAAGGTGATGTTGCGCGCGGCGGGGTCGTTCACGTCGGGCGAGATGGTGCAGGTCTTGTCCGTCGGGCCGAGCACGCCCGCGACGAAGCGCGGCTTGTCCGGCGTGGCGTATTCGTCGCAGGCCTCGCGTGCCAGCGAAGCGCCCGCCTTGTTCAGTTCATAGTTGAGCGACTCCATGCCGTAGGCGTGGAGCGTGGTCGCGTTCGCGCCGAAGGTGTCGGTCTCGATGATGTCCGCGCCCGCTGCGAGGTATTCGCAATGGATCGCCTTGATGACTTCCGGCTTGGTGATAACCAGCAGGTCGTTGTTGCCCTTGAGGTCGCGGTGCCAGTCCTTGAAGCGTTCGCCGCGATAGTCGGTCTCGGTCAGCTTGTAGCGCTGCACCATGGTGCCCATGGCTCCGTCGAGGATCAGGATGCGTTGTTGAAGGAGTTTTTCGATGGGATGCATGGCGCGGCTCATGGTGCGTGACTCAAAAAATGAGCGCGGATTTTATCACGCGACCATGCGCATAGCGGGTTGATGAATTTGAGATAAATCAATATCACTACAAATTGTATGTATATTATTCGCCGCCGCCTGCGGCATTGTTGGATGGGCATGAACAACATCACGGGAACGATAGGAGAATTTAATGGGCAAGTTTGTATGGACGGCGCAGCTCGAAATCGGTATCGATGTGATCGACAAGCAACACCGCAGGATCGTGGAATACATCAATCAGCTGGATGACGCGCGTTCCAGCGGCCATCCGCGCGAGGAGATCGGCAGGGTGGTCAGCGAGCTGGTGGATTACACGCTTTCGCACTTCGCCTTCGAGGAAAGCATGCAGGAAGAAGCCGGCTACCCGTTCCTCAAGGCGCACAAGAAGGTGCATGACCTGTTCGCCCAGCGCGTATCCGAATACCAGGCCCGGTTCCTGAGGGGCGAAGACGTTTCCAGGGAGTTGAACAGCTTGCTGGTCACCTGGCTGTTCAATCACATCAAGCGGGACGATGCGGATTATGTCGAGTCGGTGCAGTCCAACCTGCAAAGGCAGAACGACTTTGTGGAAAAGAAGAAGGGATTCTTTTCCCGCTTGTTCAAATAGCGCTCGGTTAATTCAGAAATTCAAACGGCGGTACTGCACCGCCTCGGCAATGTGTCGCGTGGCGATGCCGTCGCTGCCTTCCAGGTCGGCGATGCTGCGCGCAACCTTGAGTACCCGGTGATAGGCTCGCGCCGAGAGGTTGAGGCGGGAGATGGCACTCTGCAGCAGTGCGGCGCCTTGCGCATCGGGTGCGCATAGTTCATCGATTTCGGTCACGGAAAGCTGTGCATTGGCTTTGGCCTGGCGCGCGAGTTGTCGTTGCCGCGCAACTTCGACTCTGGCCTGTACCTCCCCGCTGGATTCGCCATCGGCCTTGCCGAGCAGGTCTTCCTGCGGCACGGCGGGCACCTCGATCTGGATGTCGATACGGTCCAGCAACGGCCCCGATATCTTGCTGCGGTAGCGCGCGATCTGGTCGGGCGTGCAGCGGCATTTGCCGTTGTAGTGCCCGAGATAGCCGCAGGGGCAGGGATTCATCGCCGCGACGAGCTGAAACTGCGCGGGGAAATCGGCACGGCGCGCAGCACGCGAGATGGTGATGTGCCCCGACTCCAGCGGCTCGCGCAGTACCTCCAGTACGTTGCGGTCGAACTCGGGCAGCTCGTCGAGAAACAGCACGCCGTGCAGCGCCATCGAGACTTCGCCGGGGCGAGGGTTGCTGCCGCCGCCGACCAGCGCCACGCCCGAAGCCGTATGGTGCGGGGATCTGTAGGGTCTCATTTTCCATCTCGCCACGTCGAAGCTGCCGTCCAGCGACTGTACCGCTGCGCTCTGCAATGCCTCGGTCTCCGTCATCTGCGGCAGGATGCCGGGGAAGCGCGACGCCAACATGGACTTGCCCGTGCCCGGCGGGCCGACCATCAGGACACTGTGCCCGCCCGCGGCGGCGATCTCCAGGGCGCGCTTGGCCTGCGCCTGTCCCTTCACTTCGGACATGTCCGGGTAGTGCGGCGCGACGGCCTGCGGTGATCCGGCATAAGGCATGATCGCCTCGCGTCCGGCGAGATGCGCAGCCACCTGCAACAGCGTTTGCGCCGGATACACTGCCGCATCATCCACCAGCGCGGCCTCGGCGGCGTTCGCTTGCGGGAGGATGAAGGCGCGGCCGCTGCCGGCGGCGCGGTAGGTCATCGCCAGTGCGCCGCGGATAGCACGCAGCTCGCCGGTCAGCGCAAGCTCTCCGGCGTATTCATATTCGCTCAGTTTATCGGCGGGAATCTGGTTCGTGGCGGCGAGGATGCCCAGCGCGATGGGCAGATCGAAGCGGCCGCTTTCCTTGGGAAGGTCGGCTGGCGCGAGATTGACTGTGATGCGCCGTGCGGGGAATTCGAACTGGCAGTTCTGCAGCGCGGCGCGCACACGATCCTTGCTTTCCTTCACCTCGGTCTCCGGCAAACCGACGATGGTGAAGTTGGGCAGACCGTTGGCGATGTGTACCTCGACGGTCACCAGTGCGGCCTCCATGCCGGAGAGGGCGCGGCTATAGAGGACCGCGAGGCCCATGGCTTATTTGCGTTGCGCTTCCAGTTCCGCGACGCGTGCTTCCAGTGCGGCGAGCTGTTCGCGCGCGCGCGCCAGCACCTGTGCCTGCACGTCGAATTCCTCGCGTGTCACCAGGTCCAGCTTGGCGAAACCCTGCGCCATCAGGGCGCGTGCGTTCTTCTCGAAATCTTTGGCGGGGCTGTTGGCCACCACCTCGTTCAGTTTCGCCGACATGTCTTCAAAGAATTTCTGGTTCAGCATGGTTCGATCTCCTGTAAATATGCAGTCCGAAGTGTAGCAATTTACCTACTAGGCCGCCGCACCTAAAGTGTGCAGTCACCGATTCGGTGCGCACCGGGAACATGCACCGGCCTGGCTGGAAAAAATTGGTAACTCGGCAATTCATTGTAATAAAAGGGGAATGCGGTCTGGCACGCATCCTGCTCAATGGAGTATGCGGATGCTGTTATCCCGTTCACAAACCAAGAAAGGAAATACGATGAAAACGAATGCACTGAGTTTCGGCGTAGCCAAGAGCAAACTGTTGAACTCCCTGATGTTGGCTGCACTGGCAGTGCCCGGCGTGGCACTGGCCGAGGAAGCCTCCCCTCACACTTTCACCAGCAATGTCAGCCTCGTGAGTGATTACCTGTATCGCGGCATTTCGCAAACCAATGCCAAACCGGCGATTCAGGGCGGATTCGACTACAGCCATTCCAGTGGTTTCTATGCCGGGGTCTGGGGTTCCAGCATCAGCTGGATGACCGATGCCGGCGCCGGCCTTCAGGTGGCGACCAGCTCTCAGGTGGAACTGGATACCTACTTCGGCTTCAAGAACAGTCTTGCCGGTGATTTCACTTACGATGTCGGCTATCTGCGCTACAACTATCCGGCGACGTACCCGGCTCCCATGAACACGGTCATTGGCACGACGACCTGGGCCAAGGGCGACACCGACGAGCTCTACGGTGCGCTGGGCTACAAGTGGTTCACCCTCAAATATTCGCACAGCCTGGGCAACACTTTTGCGCTGCCCAATGCGAGTGGCACCAGCTATATCGACCTGAGCGCCAGCTACCCCATCCCGGATACCGGCATCACCCTTGGGGCGCATTACGGCAAGCAGACTTACAAGGGGGTGACAGCGGATGCGCTGAAAGCGGCCAGTTTCGATCCTACTTACTCCGACTACAAAGTCAGCGTGAGCAAGGATTTCAGCGGATTCGTGGCGGGTCTCGCCTACAGCAAGACCAACGCCAAGGATTTCGGGTACTACAGCACCGCGCTGAACAAGAACCTGGGGAAGGGCACTTTCGTATTGTCCCTGAGCCGCTCGTTCTAACAACCATAGTGGGGCGCTTGGCGCCCCTCTCGAAAGGAGAGCGTTATGAAAATGGTCGTCGCTATCATCAAGCCGTTCAAGCTGGACGAGGTGCGTGAAGCGTTGTCCGCCATTGGCGTGCAAGGCATAACCGTCACCGAGGTCAAGGGCTTCGGGCGGCAAAAGGGCCACACCGAGTTGTATCGCGGTGCGGAATACGTGGTGGACTTCCTCCCGAAAGTGAAGCTGGAGGCAGCTATCGAGGCCAGCATGCTGGACCAGGTGCTGGAAGCCATCGAGAAATCTGCCCAGACCGGCAAGATCGGTGACGGCAAGATCTTCGTATCCGATCTCGAACAAGTGATCCGCATCCGTACCGGCGAGTCCGGTGCAGAAGCGTTGTAAGGAGAACATCATGCGAAAACTCTTTGTACTTTTTGCCCTGCTGGCAGCGTTATGCGGCATGTCCGTCGCGGCTTATGCCGAAGACGCGGCAGCCGTGGCCGAGGCGGTCTCCGCCGTGGCTGAAGCGGCGCCGGCAACCGCAGTCGTTGCTCCTGCAGCCGCTGCGCAAGCAACCCCGGCCCCTGCGCCCGTTCCTAACAAGGGCGACACCACCTGGATGCTGACCGCTACCTTGCTGGTGATCATGATGTCCATCCCCGGCCTGGCCCTGTTCTACGGTGGCCTGGTGCGCAGCAAGAACATGCTGTCGATGCTCATGCAGGTGTTCAGCATCTTCGCGCTGATCACCGTGCTGTGGGCGATCTACGGCTACTCGCTGGCGTTCACCACAGGCAACGCGTTCGTCGGCGGCTTCGACCGCCTGTTCCTGAAGGGTATCTTCGATCCGGTATCCGGTAGCGTTGCCAATGCGGCTACTTTCAGCAAGGGCGTGGTCATCCCTGAGTTCGCCTTCGTCGCGTTCCAGGCCACCTTCGCGGCCATCACGGTGGCTCTGGTCGTGGGTGCATTCGCTGAGCGCATGAAGTTCTCCGCGGTGCTGTTGTTCTCTGCACTGTGGTTCACCTTCGCCTACCTGCCTATCGCCCACATGGTGTGGTTCTGGGCGGGTCCCGATGCCTATACTGACCAAGCTGCGGCTGATGCGGCCAATGCGACGGCTGGCTGGCTGTTCCAGAAAGGTGCGCTCGACTTCGCGGGCGGTACCGTGGTGCACATCAACGCCGCGATCGCCGGTCTGGTCGGTGCCTTCCTGATCGGCAAGCGTATCGGCTACGGCAAGGAGCCGATGGCACCGCACAATCTGGTGATGACCATGCTGGGCGCTGCATTGCTGTGGGTGGGTTGGTTCGGTTTCAACGCGGGCTCCGCGCTGGAAGCGGGCGGCACTGCGACCCTGGCCTTCGCCAACACGCTGATCGCGACCGCCGCTGCCGTGCTGACCTGGCTGGCTGCGGAATGGATGGTGAAGGGCAAGCCCAGCCTGCTGGGTGCGGCTTCCGGTGCGGTGGCCGGTCTGGTCGCCATCACTCCGGCTTGCGGCTGGGTCGGTATCGGCGGTGGACTGGCTATCGGCGCGCTGGCAGGTGTGGTCTGCTTCTGGGGTGTGACTGGCCTGAAGAAGCTGCTGGGTGCGGACGATGCGCTGGACGTGTTCGGCATCCATGGCGTGGGCGGCATCCTGGGTGCGTTGCTCACCGGCGTGTTCAACACCTGGAGCCTGGGCGGCACCGGCATCGTCGATTACGTGAACAACACCATCGTCGATACCACTATCGGCGGCCAGGTGTGGATCCAGGCACAGGCGGTGCTGACCACGGTGGTCTGGTCCGGAGTGGTCGCCTTCGTCTGCTACAAGATCGTCGACCTGACCATCGGCCTGCGCGTGAAGGAAGAAGACGAGCGCGAAGGCTTGGATACGACGTCCCACGGCGAGCGTGCTTACAACCTGTAACGACTCCTCCCGGAGCTGCAAAGGCTCCGTTTCAGGGCACCGCAAGGTGCCCTTTTTTATTCGGCAGCCGGAAAGTTTTGTCGCCTGATGGGGTAGAATCCCGCGCCCTTTTGCACTAACTCTGAAGTCAATCTATGTGGTTCAAGAATCTCCTCGTCTATCGTCTGAATAACTGGGATACAACGCCCGAAGCCCTCGAAGAAAAACTCTCGCAACACGCCCTGCAGGCCTGCTCCGGCATGGAGATGCAGAGCCGCGGCTGGGTGTCGCCCAAGGCGGAAGGAGAGCCTTACGTGCATACGCTCGGTTCGCAGATGCTGATCAGCCTCGGCACCGAGAAGAAGCTCCTCCCCGCAACCGTGATCAACCAGTTCGCCAAGTCCCGCGCAGCCGAAGTCGAAGAGCAGCAGGGATACAAACCCGGGCGCAAGCAACTGAAGCAGATCAAGGAAGCCATCACCGACGAGCTGTTGCCGCGTGCCTTCGCCATCCGTCGCAAGACCTGTGCATGGATCGACCCGGTCGGCGGTTTCATGGTGGTCGATGCGGCAAACTATGCCAAGGCCGACGAACTTGTCGAAATGCTGTTCAAGGCGCTGGATGGCTTCACGCTCACGCCAGTCAAGACCGACGTCTCCGCAACCACCGCGATGACCGGCTGGCTGGCCGGTGACGATCTGCCGGGCTCGTTCACCATCGACCGCGATTGCGAATTGCGCGGAACAGGCGAAGAGCGCGCGAGCGTGCGTTACATCCGTCATGCCCTCGAAGTGGATGAGATCAACAAGCATATCAAGGCGGGCAAGGAAGTCGCACGGCTGGCCATGACCTGGAACGACAGGCTTTCCTTCGTCCTGCACGAGAACCTGCAGCTCAAGCGCCTCGCACCCTTGGATATCCTCAAGGAACAGACGGACATCAGCGACCAGGACGACGTGTTCGACACGGATTTTGCCATCATGACCGGCGAGTTGAAGAAGCTGCTGCCAGATATCATCGATGCACTGGGCGGCGAGCGCACCTGAATAGCAGTCGGATGATATTGCACTAGCCGAACTGAAAAAGGCGCTGTATAATTGCGGCCCTTCACTAGCACCAAGTTGGTGAGATACGCGGGAATAGCTCAGTTGGTAGAGCGCAACCTTGCCAAGGTTGAGGTCGAGAGTTCGAGACTCTTTTCCCGCTCCAGATCAAGTGGACACGACGAGAGTCGTGTCTGGAAAAAGCCGGAGCGATCCGGCTTTTTTGTTTTTGGCGCGGCGCATGCACCTCCATGCGTTGGTGCGATAATGCCGCATGGTTTCCGTTCCTCACCATCCCCTTTCCGGCCAAGACATGGCGGACATCCGCTCCCTGCTCGATGCCTTGCCCAAGACCTATACCCCGGCCGAAGTCGAGGCGATACGCCATGCCTGTGAATTGGCCGCGCCGCTCTATGCGGGACATGCCGAACTGACCGGCGCACCGCTGTTGCAGCATGCGCTGGGCGCGGCTGCCATCCTTGCCGGCATGAACATGGACTTCGAGACCATCGCCGCCACCATCCTGCATGCGGTGCCGGAATATCTGCCCGACTGGCAGGAGACGCTGGAAGCCCGTTTTGGCGGCAACATCGTCAGCCTGGTCCAGGGCATCTCGCGCATGGAGCAGATCCAGGAATTCAGCGAGATGGAGGGGCTGCACGAGAGGGAGAGGAAGAAAGGCGACGGTGCGCAGCAGATCGAAGGCCTGCGCAAGATGCTGCTGGCCATGGTGCAGGACATCCGCGTTGTGCTGATCAAGCTCGCCGAGCGTACCCAGACCATGCGCAGCCTCGCGGGTGCGAGCGCGGAGCAGCAGCAGCGCATCGCACGGGAGACGCGCGGCATCTTCGCGCCGCTTGCGAACCGCCTCGGTGTATGGCAAGTGAAGTGGGAGCTGGAAGATCTCTCGCTGCGCTACATCGAGCCGGAGTTGTACAAGCGTATCGCCAGGCTGCTGGACGAGCGCCGCGCGGATCGCGAGCAATATATCGCCGACACGGTGGCGCAGCTCAAACGGGAGCTGGAACAGGCTGGCATCAAGGCCGAGGTGACCGGCCGCCCCAAGCACATCTACAGCATCATCAACAAGATGAAGCGCAAGCATCTGGATTTCAGCGAGCTCTACGACGTGCGTGCGGTGCGCATCCTGGTGGACGACATCAAGGATTGTTATGCGGCGCTGGGGCTGGTACACAACCTGTGGCAACCGATCCCCGGCGAATTCGACGACTATATCGCCCATCCCAAGAGTAACGACTACCGTTCGCTGCACACAGCGGTAGCCGGTCCGCGCGGGCTTGCGGTCGAGGTGCAGATCCGCACCCACGAGATGCACCACCATTCTGAGCTGGGGGTCGCGGCGCACTGGCGCTACAAGGAGGGCGGCAAGTCCGATGCCGGGTTCGACGAAAAGATCGCCTGGCTGCGCCAGATACTGGAATGGAAAGAAGAGGTGGCCGGCAGCGGCGACCTGGTGGAGCAGTTCAAGAGCGAGCTGTTCCACGACCAGGTCTACGTGCTCACGCCACAGGGCAAGGTGATCGACCTGCCCAAGGGCGCGACGCCGGTGGATTTCGCCTATACCCTGCACACCGATCTAGGGCACCGCACGCGCGGTGGCAAGGTGGACGGCAGCATCGTGCCGCTCAATTACAAGCTGCAGAACGGTCAGCGCGTGGAGATCCTCACCGCCAAGCAGGGCGCGCCGAGCCGAGACTGGCTGAATCCCGCACTGGGCTACCTGCAAAGCTCGCGTGCTCGCGCCAAGGTGCGGCAGTGGTTCAAGCTGCAGAGTTTCGACGAGAACGTAACCCAGGGCCGCGCACAGCTGGACCGCGAGTTGCACCGGCTGGGCATCGCTTCTTTCAATCAGGAAAAGCTCGCCCAGAAACTGCACTTCCACAAGCTGGAAGACTTCCTCGCCGCCATCGGGCACGGCGACGTCACGCAACACCAGATCGCCGCTGCCATCCAGAGCGAACTGCCTGCCAGGGCCGAAACGGCGAAGCCGCTGGCTACGCGACCGGCAGCCGAACGCGCCTCGCCGTCGGGCATCCTGGTGGAAGGGGTAGGCAACCTGCTGACCAAGATGGCCAAATGCTGCAAGCCCGCGCCGCCCGATGCCATCGTCGGCTACGTCACGCGCGACCGGGGGGTGACGATACACCGCCGCGATTGCCCGGCCATGCTGCGCCTGCCGGAGACCCGGCGCGGCCGTATGCTCGGTGCCCAGTGGGGAGGCAGCAAAGGCGAGGTCTTCGCCGCGGATATCGAGGTGGAGGCCTACGACCGACAAGGCCTGCTGCGCGACATCGGCGACCTGTTCGTGCGGGAGAAGGTCAATGTCACCGGCGTGGAAAGCCTGAGCAAGGATAATGTGGCGAGGATGCGCTTCTCGGTCGAGATCGCCAACCTGGAGCAGCTAAGCCGGTTACTCGCGTTGATCCATCAGATCCCCAATGTCATGACTGCGCGCCGGCGCGCCTGAGCAGGCTACCGAAAAACTACTGGTGAAACGACTAGCCATTCAACTAGGCCGTCAAAATACAACGGCCAAGTTGCTGGTTATGCGGTGGTCATCTGCGGCGTTGCGCGGTATTGGCTCCGGCATAACGCGCTTCGCGCATTAGCCTCCACCGAAACTGCGTTTTCGCTTCCTGTGCGTAGCGGTCGCAGCCTTAGCTGCGGGTACCGCACGGCCTACCCCTTGCGGGTGCGCCTACCCACTGGGTATGTCTCGTCACTCCGTTGACCAGCGACTTGCTGGCGCTTGCGCCAGCTTAGTCGATTGGCCATGCAAAGCTCCGTGCGCCTTGCAGCTGACCATCCTCGCGACGTTTTTTGGTAGCCTGATCTGAAGGTTATTCTTTACGCGCCGAACGAGTCGGGCATGCTGCTGCGCGAGAAGCCGCTGCGGGAGAAATCCCGGTCCGTCGACATGAAGCGGGACAGCACCGACTGCGTGGACATGCTGAAGCCGCGATACAGGTCGACGTCGTAATCGGACATGCGGATCACGTGGGCGGCTTCGCCGAGGTCGCGGATGAACTCGCTCCAGTCGGCATAACGCTCGTCCTTGTTCTTTTTCAGGGCGCGGTCGATCACGGCGACCAGCGCCGGCGGCAGGCCCTGGCGATGCTTGACGATGGGCGAGATCGGGAAGTTCAGGATCGCGATGCGCGCCTCGAATTCGCTATCGGCCTCGAAGGTGTGCCTGCCGCACAGCAGGCGGTACAGCACCGCGCCGAGGGCGTAGATGTCGGCACGCTCGTCCAGCGGTTGCCCCTCCAGTTGCTCAGGCGACATGTAAGCGAGGCTGCCGGCCACCATCTCGCCGGCGGTGCCGGTCGGGATCGCGCAGCCGAAGTCGGTCAGCTTGGCTTGGCCGTTGGGCATCAGGATGATGTTCTCCGGTTTCACGTCGCGGTGCACCACGCCCTGGCCGGCGATGTACTGCAGCGCGAAGGCGACCTGTTCGACGACCGAGATCACGGTATTGACCGGCAGCAGCGTGTCGCCGTGCTGATGGCGGTCCAGCGGCACGCCTTTGACGTATTCCATCACCACATAGGGGCCGCTCTGGTCGTCGAGGTGGGCGGAGAGCAGGCGTACGATGTTCTTGTGCTCCAGTTTGCCGACCAGCGCGACCTCGTTGGCCATGAGCTTGCGGTAGGGCTCGGACTGGCAGGTCTTGCGCAGCTGTTTGATCGCGACCGAGGCGAACTTCTTCTCTTCGAGGGCCAGATAGACGTCCGAGCTCGCGCCGGTGCCGATCTGCTCGACGATGGAGTAGTTGCCGATGTGGGTTGGTGCGGAAGGTGCCGCCATCCGGAGTGTTCAGCGAATTAGACCTGGTATCCGACAGGTCCGGGCGCAAAAGATTCCATGGGCCGCCATTCGCCCCGGCACCGCGGCCCCTGACGTATCTGGCGTCAGTGGAACACCTCCACGCGGTTCCGTCCCGCCTGCTTGGCGCGGTAGAGCGCCTGGTCCGCCTCGTGGATGAGATGCTCCAGTTTTTCGTTATGCTGGGTCGGCGTGATGCCGATGGAGAGCGTGACATGGAACGAGATGTCGTCGGAACGGATCTCGGCGGCAGCGATCTTGGCGCGCAGCCGTTCCGCGACCATCTTGGCCGCGTCCAGGTCGGCCTCGGTCAGCAGCACGGCGAATTCCTCGCCGCCGTAGCGGGCCAGCAAGTCGTGGGGCCTCAGGTTCTCCGCCATGCATTTCGCGACGGTCTTCAGCGCGAGGTCGCCGACCAGGTGGCCGTAGGTGTCATTGATCTTCTTGAAATGATCGATGTCCACGACCATGACCGCGAACGGTTGCTTGTTGTGCGAACAACGCTGTAAGGCGCGCGGGAAGGCCTTGCCCATCCAGTGGCGGTTGTAGACCCCGGTCAGGGCATCGGTCGATGCCTGGTGCTCGAAGTGCGATTTCGAGCGCTGCGTATCGACGATCGTCTTGTTGTCGTTGCGCAGCCGGCTGGCGAGGATGGACAGCAGGTTGCTGGTGACGGTGCGCGAATTGTTGATCAGCGACCATACCGTATCGTAGGGAATGGACAGGATGCGGCAGGGCTCGGCGGCAACGACGATCGCGGAAGGGTATTTGCCGTCGATCAGGGAGACTTCGCCGACGCACTCTCCGGCACGGAGCGAGGTGTGTTCCTGCGATTCCTGGGCGATCAGATAGACATTCAGCGAGCCGTCGAGTATCAGGTGGAGGTGATGGTTCTGGGCCTCCGGCTGCAGCAGCCGTTCGCCGGTCTCCAGGCTGCGCACGATGCTGTGTTCCAGCATGTAGTCGAAACTCTCGAAGTCCATGCCTTTGAATAAGGCGTTCTGTCTGATCAGGGCTTGATCTGTCGGGTTCATTGTTGCCTGCCTTGTCGATGCCGAAAATTGTTCCGCCGGAGCGCCGTTAACGGAACACGATGGTCTTGTTGCCGCACACCAGCACGCGGTCTTCCACATGGTAGCGCAGGCCGCGCGACAGCACGGTCTTCTCGATGTCGCGCCCGTAGCGCACCAGATCGTCCACCGTGTCGCCGTGGTCGATGCGCACCGTGTCCTGTTCGATGATCGGCCCTGCATCCAGTTCGTCGGTCACGTAATGGCAGGTCGCGCCGATGAGCTTTACCCCTCGCTGATAGGCCTGGTGATACGGCTTTGCTCCGACGAAGGAGGGCAGGAAACTGTGGTGGATGTTGATGACTCGTCCCGGATAGCGCTGGCACAGCCAGGGCGGCAATATCTGCATGAAGCGCGCCAGTACCATTGCATCGCCGCGATATTCCTCGAACAGCGCCGAGATGCGCTGGAACGCCGCCTCTTTATTCGCCATGTCCACATGGATGAACGGGATGCCGTGCCACTCGACGAAGCTGCGCAGGTCCTCGTGGTTGGAGATCACGCAGGGGATGTCCACCTGCAGCTCGCCGCTGCGCCAGCGGTGCAGCAAGTCGTCCAGGCAATGGTCCTGTTTGCTTACCAGCACCACCAGGCGCTTCTTTAACGCCGAGTCGGAAAGCTGCCAGTCCATGTTGAATTCGTCCGACAGTGCAGAGAAACGGCGGTGGAATTCTGCCGCATCGAACGGCAGCGAGTCGGCGCGTATCTCCTGGCGCATGAAGAAACGCTGCGCTTCCTGCTCGGTGTGATAGCTTGCCTCGACGATGAACCCGCCGTGCTGGGCGATGAAGCCGCTTACTGCCGCGATGATTCCCGTCCGGTCCGGGCAGGAGATGGTCAGGGTATAGCGGCGGATGGTCATGCTGATGTTCCTCAATACGGTTTTGGATATTTATTCGGCGGGCTGTTTTTGCAGCACGTCCAGATAGAATCTGTGGGTGTTCTTGCCGCTTTGTTTGGCCAGGTACATGGCTTCATCGGCTTGTCTGATGAGTTTCTCAAGATTGTCAGCGTTATCAGGGAACATGGAGATGCCGATGCTGCCTCCCACATGGCATCGCTGGCCCTTCAAGTCCAGGGGTTCCGCCAGCGCGGCGATTATTTTTCTTGCCACCAGCGCAGCGCCTTCGGTCGATTCGACATTATTCAACACAAAGGTGAATTCATCGCCGCCCACCCGCGCCACCGTATCCGATTCCCGGATGGTGTCCTTCAGTCGCTTGGAAACGGCCTGCAGCAACAAGTCTCCCACATCGTGCCCCAGCGTGTCGTTGACCTGTTTGAATCCATCCAGATCGAGGAACAGGACCGCGGTCTTGTAGCGGTTGCGCTTGGCCAGGAGCATCGAGTGCTCAAGGCAATTCAGGAACAGCGCCCGGTTCGGCAGATCGGTCAGATAATCGTAATGCGCCAGGTGCGCAATCTTTTGTTCGGCCAGTTTGCGTTCCGTGATGTCCCGGACGATGCCGACGAAGTATTTCTGCCCGCCCAGCACCATCTCCGAGATGGAGACTTCCATGGGAAATTGTTCGCCGTTCTTCCGCACGGCGACCACCTCGCGTCCGCTGACCCCCATGATCTTGGTCTCGCCGGTTTGGAGATAACGCCGCATGTGGTCGTCGTGGGCGTTGCGCGTCGGATCGGGCATCAGCGTGTTCACGCGCTTGCCCAATATCTCCTGCTGCGAATAACCGAAGATCTGTTCGGCGGCGGGATTGAATCCCTGGATCTCCCCGGTTTCATTGATGGTGATGATGCCGTCCATCGCGTTGTGGATGATGGCCTGCAGCTGATTCTGGCTTTTTTCGAGCTCGCCCTTGATCTGCTTGAGGTTCGTCACCATCTGCCAGAACAGCATGACCTCGGGGCCGCTGGCCACCCTTTTTTCGCCGAATATCCGGCTTGCCTTGTCGGCGATCGAATCGTCATGCGACAAGTTGTACACGATGCAATCCGGGTAGCTCTTGCACGCCTGCAAAGCCTCGGCGGCATCGGTATAGGTCGGTATGCCGATTTTTTTTGCCAACCGGATTCCGGGTGCGTCCGGGTTCGTATCGGCAATGGCTACAACCCTGACCAGGCTGTCTTCCAGGAACATTTCGAGCAGGGCCGAGCCTCCGCGTCCGGCGCCGATGATCAGTACGGGGTATCCCGGGCTCCTTTGTTTTGCCATGTTCACGACTCCTTGGTATGGCGAGAGATTCACAGGGGCGATTTTGGCATACCTGGCGAACATTCCCTAGCCTGTTGCATCTATGGCGGAGAGGCTGTTGATTCGGTTACAGAAACTCCTGGGGCAGCCGCTGTGTGATGACTGGCTCGCCCCACAATGCCGACATGATGCGTGAGGCCTGCGCTGCATCGCCGCTGGTCCAGAACTGCGCGGCGGCGCCCCCGGGGTCATGCGCGGGCAGTTCGCTCTGGATACGGCGCTGCAGGTGCCGTGCGACCGCCTCTCCGGTATCTATTAGCGTAATGTTGGCGCCCACCACCTCTCGGATCAGCGGGGCGAGGAAGGGGTAGTGGGTGCAGCCGAGGATCAGGGTATCGGCGCCGCGTGACAGCAGCGGCGCGGTATAGCGTTCGACCAGCGCGCGGGTCTCCGGGCCACCGAGGTCGCCGCGCTCGACCTGCTCGACCAGGCCGGGGCAGCCCCGGGTGACGATCTCGACCTCACCCGCGTATTTCTCCAGCAGGGCGGCGAAGCGGGCGCTTTCCAGCGTGCCGATGGTGGCCAGCACGCCGACCACACCGCTGCGAGTGGCGGCGACGGCGGGTTTGACGGCCGGCTCCATCGCCACGATGGGGATGCTGAAGCGGCTGCGCAGGGTCGCCGCTGCTGCTGCCGTGGCGGTATTGCAGGCGATGACGATGGCATCCGCACCTTGGGAGATTAAAAAGCGGGTCAGTGCGAGCGAGCGCTGTTCGATGTAATCGGGGGATTTGTCGCCGTAGGGCACGTGGCCGGAATCGGCCACGTAGATCAGGCGTTCGTTCGGGAGCGTCTGGCGGATATGGTGCAGGACGGAGAGTCCGCCCACACCGGAATCGAAGACGCCGATCGCTCCCGAAGAACGCATCGCTGCTTAGTCCGCCATCTGGTCGCGCAGGAACTCTTCGTATGTGCCGTGGTAGTCGTTCACGCCCTTGGCCGAGATCTCGATGATGCGCGTGGCCAGCGAGGAAACGAACTCGCGGTCATGGCTGACGAACACCAGCGTGCCCTTGAATTCCAGCAGCGCGGTGTTGAGCGACTCGATGGATTCCATGTCCATGTGGTTGGTCGGCTCGTCCATCAGCAGCACGTTGGGGCGTTGCAGCATCAGCTTGCCGAACAGCATGCGGCCCTTCTCTCCGCCGGACAGCACCTTCACGCGTTTCTTGGCATCGTCGCCGGAGAACAGCAAACGCCCCAGCGTGCCGCGCACCACCTGGTCGTCGTCGTTCGGGCCGCGCCAGTCGGTCATCCACTCGGTCATGATCTTGTCCTCGGCGAACTCGTGCGCATGGTCCTGCGCGTAGTAGCCGAGCTTGGCCTTGTCCGCCCACTTGATGGTGCCGGTGTCGGGTTCGAGGTCGCCCGCGAGGCAGCGCAGCAGCGTGGTCTTGCCGATGCCGTTCGGTCCGATGATGGCGACCTTTTCGCCCGCGTCGATGCGGAAGTTCACGTTGGAGAACAGCATGCGGTCGAAGCCCTTGACCATATGCTGTACTTCCACCGCGGTGCGGTGCAGCTTTTCGCGTTCGTCGTATTCGAAGCGGATGAAGGGATACTGGCGGCTGGAGGGCTTGATGTCCTCGATCTTGATCTTGTCGATCTGGCGCGCGCGCGAGGTGGCTTGCTTGGCCTTGGAGGCGTTGGCCGAAAAGCGTGCCACGAAGGCCTTCAGCTCGGCGACCTTTTCTTTCGCCTTGGCATTGTCCGCGGCTTGCTGCTCGCGCGCCTGCGCGGAGGCCATCATGTATTCGTCGTAATTGCCCGGATAGATGGTGATCTTGCCGTAGTCCAGGTCGGCCATGTGGGTGCACACGCTGTTCAGGAAGTGGCGGTCGTGCGAGATGATGACCATGGTGCAGTTACGCGCGTTGAGCACGTCTTCCAGCCAGCGGATGGTGTTGATGTCCAGATTGTTGGTCGGTTCGTCCAGCAGCAGGATGTCCGGGTTGGAGAACAGTGCCTGCGCCAGCAGCACGCGCAGCTTGAAGCCCGGCGCCACTTCGCGCATCGGTCCATTGTGCAGCTCGATGGGAATGCCCACGCCCAGCAGCAGTTCGCCCGCGCGCGGTTCGGCGGTGTAGCCGTCGTATTCGGCGAATGCGGCCTCCAGGTCGGCGGCGCGCATGTAGTCTTCTTCGGTCGCGTCCGGATTGGCGTAGATCGCGTCGCGTTCGGACATCGCTTCCCACATCTCCCCGTGTCCCATCATCACCACATCCAGCACGCGCATGTCCTCATAGGCGAACTGGTCCTGGCGCAGCTTGCCGAGGCGTTCGCCCTTGTCCAGCATGACCTCGCCCGAGGTCTGCTCCAGGTCGCGCCCGAGGATCTTCATGAAAGTGGATTTGCCGCAGCCGTTCGCGCCGATCAGGCCGTAGCGGTTGCCGTCGCCGAACTTGACGGAAACGTTTTCAAACAGGGGTTTAGCCCCGAACTGCATGGTGATGTTTGCGGTGGATAACATGGTGTGCCTTACAAAATAAGGCGCGCATTCTACCACCAGCCCATCTTGCCGACTAAGAGAAGGCCTGTCTGGGTTAGCCAAACTGTTTGACGCGTATGAAGAAATTCCGTTACAGTGCGCCCGCAATCGTTGGTTTTAATATCAACACCTGCAAGGGCAAACCCGCTGAAAGACGGGGGCGCAAAGCTTCCGGGCTAAGGGACGGGTTCCTATTCGACAACAGTCGAGTGCCAGCGGGGTCGCCAGGTCACCCAGCTTCCATCGCGGTATCTTCCCCAGTTTTTCCCCGCTCCCGGCTTAAGGGCCGCTTGAATACGCACGATTAAAAGGGTTCAACATGAATCAGGAAGACATCGATTTCTCCGACTTTATCGCTTCGTCGATACACGACATGAAGAACTCCCTGAATATCCAGATCGGATTTCTTGAGGAATTGATGGGCGAATGCCGGAACAAGGTCGACGGGTCGATGCTGGGCCAGCTCGGACACACGATCTACGAGGCCAACCGGATGAACGTGAACCTGATCCAGATCCTGAGCCTCTACAAGCTGGGGAAATCCATCTATCCGATGGATATCGCGGAGCAATCGGTCAAGGAAGTGCTGGATGAGGTGGTGCTGCAGAACCAGTCCATCATGGGCTTCAAGGGGATAACCGTCTCGGTGGCGTGCGACGAGGATTGCTACTGGTATTTCGACCGGGATCTGGTGACCGGCGTCCTGGTCAACGCGCTCAACAATGCCTACAACTACACCACCGACAAGATTCGCGTCGTGGCACAAGTCCGCGACGGTATGCTGGAAATGCGCGTGGAAGACAACGGCAGGGGCTACCCGAAAAGCCTGTTGCAGGAGAACGTCGCGTCGAACAAGGGCGTCAGTTTTTCCAGCGGCAGCACCGGCTTGGGTTTCTATTTCTCTTCACGGGTGGCCGGGATGCACAAGAATGGCGGGAAGCAGGGAGCGCTGTCCATCGAGAACGGGGGCGCCTACGGCGGCGGATGCTTCGTGCTGACGCTGCCATAGCTCCACTCCTCACATATTTACGAAAGAAACATGGCAATTTTATTGAAACAGGCGACCGCGCTGGTCATCGACGATTTCCAGAGCATGCGCTCCATGCTGGTGGGTTTCCTCAAGGCGATGGAAGTGGCCAGCATAGACAGTGCCGCGCATGCGAAAGAAGCCCTCGGGCTGCTGGCGACGAAAAAATACGACATCGTGATCTGCGACTACAGCCTCGGGCAGGGGCAAAACGGGCAGCAGATCCTGGAAGAGGCCAAGCACAAGAACTACATCGGTTATTCCACCATCTGGGTGATGGTCACCGCGGAAAAGACCATGGACATGTTCATGGGCGCGGCGGAAACCAGGCCCGACGACTACCTGCTGAAGCCGATCACCGAGGCCATGCTCGAAGCGCGGCTCAACAAGCTGATCGAAAAGAAGCGCTCGCTTGAGCCTGTCGAAAAGGCCGTCAAATCGAAGGACTACCAGCGCGCGATCGCCTTGTGCGACGAACTGCTCAAGAAACACACGACAGGCACCCAGGAGATCCAGCGCATCAAGAGCGATCTGCTGATCACGACCGGGGATTTCTCCGCCGCCAAGGCCTACTTCGAGAGCATCCTCGCCGTGCGCAGCATGCCCTGGGCGAAGACCGGCTTGGGCAAGGTACATTTCCTGGCCAAGGATTTCGCCCGGGCCAAGGAAATATTCCAGGAGGTGCTCGAGGAGAACAAGATGTACCTCGAAGCCGCGGACTGGCTATCGAAGACCCTCGATGCCATGGGGGACCTGGAGCAGGCGCAGAATGTGCTGTCCAAGGCCATGGAGCTTTCCCCCAATGCGGTCGCCCGGCAAAAGAACCTGGCGGATGCGGCATACAAGAACGGTGATCTCGATCTGGCGCAGGCCTCGTACGAAAAGGCGATCAAGATCGGCCAGTATTCGGTATACAAGAGCTCGAGCACCTACGCGGGACTGGCCAAGGTGCTGACCGCAAAGGATGATCCAGAAGAGGCGTTGAAGGTGCTGGATCGCACGCGGGAAGAATTCAAGGGCGATCCCGAGGCCGCACTGCAAACAGCGGTGATCGAGGGCATGGCCTACCAGAAGATGGGGGATCCGGAAAGGGCTGGGGAGGCGCTTGCGGCGGCAGAGGAACTGATGCGCAGTCAGCCTGCAGGTGTCAGCGCGGCCACCACGATGGACATGGCGAACGCCCTGTTCAAGCTCGGGAAGAAAGACGAGGCCTGCAGCCTGCTCGAGAACGTGGTCAAGAACAACCATGAGAACGCCGGCATCATCAAGATGGTCGCGGCCGCATTCGAGGATGCGGGCATGGGCGAGGAAGGCGGCGAGCTGATCAGGAAATCCTCTCAGGAAGTCGTCAATATCAACAACCAGGGCGTGATCCTTGCGAACGAAGGGAAGTTCGAGGAAGGCATCAAGCTCATGCGCCAGGCGCTGCAGAACCTTCCGAACAACGACCTCATGCTCACGAACCTGTGCGGCATGATGATCGGGCTGATGTCGAAGAAGGGCAAGGATGACAGCCTGATATTCGAGGCCAGGGAGCTGCTCGAGCGGGTGCAGAAGATCAATCCGTCCAACAAGAAATACAGTGCTTACATGAGCATCCTGAACAAGCTGGCCCCGCCGGCTTGACGCAGATATAGAGTTATTAAAGCAGTAGAGTGCAATCGTTGAGTCAAAGGGGCGCGCGCTCCAGGGCTCAGCGCCTGCAAGGGCAAACCCGTCGAAAGGCGGGGACGCAAAGCTTCCGGGCTAAGGGAATTTCCTATTCGCCAGCGGGGCCGCCAGTTGATCAAGCATTCCATCCTCGGGCGTCCGGAATCTTTGCATAACTTCAACCGCAAGGTGTTATGGCAATTTCGCGCACCACTAAAAGCAAGCCGCTCAAGCGCCCGGTCATCGTCAAGAGGATACGGCGGAGGGTGCGTGCCCGGCAGCACGGCGCATGGAAGATAGCCTATGCGGACTTCGTGACGGCACTGTTGGCGTTCTTCCTGCTGATGTGGCTGACGTCTTCGGTGCCGGCCTCCGAGCTGAAAGGCGTTTCCGACTATTTCAAAACGCCCCTGTCCCTGGTGTTGAGCGAGGGACAGAACAACAAGACCAATCGCAGCGTGATCATCGGCGGTGAGGGCCCGAATCCGATGATGAAGACCGGGATGGTCAGGGACGGCGATATTCCCGCGCCCGACCAGAGGGTCGATCCGCAGGTCGCCAGGAAAGCGCTGCACCGCGAGGAGTTGCAGCGGCTCGAATTGCTGAAACGCCAGCTCGAGCAGGCCATCGAGGCCGATCTGCAATTGAGCCAATACAAGAACCAACTGCTGATCGACCTGACCACCGAAGGCCTGCGCGTCCAGATTGTCGACGAGCAGAACCGCCCGATGTTCGAGAAGGGCAGCGCCGTCCTCCAGCCGTATACCACGGAGATCCTGCATGCGATCGGCAAGATCCTGAACGAGGTGCCCAACAAGATCGGCCTGTCAGGCCACACCGATGCCACGCCCTACCAGGGCGGCAGCAAGGGCTACAGCAACTGGGAGCTTTCTGCGGACCGGGCCAACGCCTCGCGCCGTGAGCTGGTGCTGGGCGGGATGGATCAGGCCAAGATATTGCGGGTCGTCGGCCTGTCCGACTCGGCTCTGTTCAATCCGGATGACCCGTACGATGCGAAAAACCGGCGCATCAGCATCATCGTCATGAATCGGGAGGCGGAGGAGGCGGCAAGCACCGACGGCGGACAATAGCCGCAGTTCATCTCCGCTCGGCCTATCGGCTAGAATGCTTACTTCCTACTTTGTAAGCACGCCACATGGTTCCTCATCTCACCACCGCACTCACCGGCCCCCTGCGCGATCTGGAATGCACTTTCCTCAACGCGCAGCCGGTCATCGAACACTGGTTCCGGACCAAGTGGCTTGAGCACACGCCGCCGTTCTATGCCTCGGTGGATCTGCGCAACAGCGGCTTCAAGCTCGCGCCCGTGGACACCAACCTGTTTCCCGGTGGCTTCAACAACCTGAATCCCGATTTCCTGCCGCTGTGCGTGCTGGCGATGCAGAGCGCGGTGGAGAAGATCTGCCCGGAAGCGCGCGGCGTGCTGCTGATCCCCGAGAATCACACGCGCAACCAGTTCTACCTGCAGAACGTCGCTCAGCTCGTCACCATCATCAAACAGGCCGGCATGCGCGTGCGCGTCGGCAGCCTGTTGCCGGAGATCACGCAGGCGACGGAGATCGCCCTGCCCAATGGCGGCTCGCTGACGCTGGAGCCCTTGGTGCGCATCGGCAACCGCCTGACGGTGGAAGGCTTCGACCCCTGCGTGGTGCTGCTCAACAACGACCTGTCGGCCGGCGTGCCGCCCATCCTGCAGAACCTCGAGCAATCGGTATTCCCGCCTCTGTCGGCGGGCTGGTATGCGCGGCGCAAGTCCAGCCACTTCGCGGCCTACGATCGTGTGGCCAACGAATTCGCCGCCCTGCTCGGCATCGACCCGTGGCTCATCAATCCCTATCACGCGGTCTGCCACCAGATCAATTTCCAGGAACGGGTGGGCGAGGAGTGCCTCGCCGCGCAGGTAGACGGAGTGCTGCAGAAGATGCGCGCGAAATATGCGGAGTACGGCGTGAAGCACGATCCCTTCATCATCGCCAAGGCCGATGCGGGCACCTACGGCATGGGCATCATGACGGTGAAGGACGCCAGCGAGATCACCGGCCTGAACCGCCGGCAGCGCAACAAGATGGCCGTGATCAAGGAAGGCCTGCAGGTGCACGACGTACTGGTGCAGGAGGGCGTGTACACCTTCGAGCACATCAACGACGCCGTGGCCGAACCGGTGGTGTACATGATCGACCGCTACGTGGTCGGTGGCTTCTACCGCGTGCACACCGGCCGCGGTGTGGACGAGAACCTCAATGCGCCGGGGATGTCCTTCGAGCCGCTGGCGTTCGAGACCTGCTGTACCCTGCCTAATCCCGCCTGCAACCCGGACGACATGCCTAACCGCTTCTACGCCTACGGCGTGGTGGCGCGCCTCGCATTGCTGGCCGCGTCGCTGGAGCTGGAGCAAACCGAGTGATGGGATACGGGATACAGGATATGGGATACAGGGGAAGCGGTCAGCCACTCCGGACGTTGGGGAGATGGCTGCGCCATGGTGTGCTCAGCCATCCCGCCCGTATCCCGTATCCCGCATTCCATATCCTGGTTCTGGCTTTCTGTTTCCTGCTGACTGCCTGCGGCAAGGAGCCGTTTTACCAGGAGCAGGGCTATGTGTTCGGCACGCTGGTGGACGTCAGCATCTACGGCGAAGACGAGGCTCGGGCGCGCGCCGCGGTGAGCGACGTGATGCGCGAATTCCAGCGCCTGCACAACATGCTGCATGCCTGGCAGCCGAGCGAATTGAGCGAACTGAATGCGGCGTTCGCCAAGGGCGAGCGCAAGGCCGTCTCGCCGGAGCTGGCCGCCATGCTGCAGGATGCGGCGCGGCTCTCCGCGCAATCCGGCGGGCTGTTCGATCCGGCCATCGGCGGACTGATCGAGGCTTGGGGGTTCCAGGCCGACGAGTTCAAGCCGGTTCAGCCCGACCCAAAACTGATCGCGCAATGGGTCGCTCGCAACCCGCAGATGAGCGACATCGTCATCGAGCAGGGACAGGCATGGAGCAAGAACAAGGCGGTGCGCCTCGACTTGGGCGGTTACGCCAAGGGCTATGCGCTGGACCGTGCCGCCGCGCTGTTGCACGAACGCGGCATCCGCAACGCGCTGGTCAACATCGGCGGCAACATCCTCGCGCTGGGGCAGCACGGCAAGCGGCCGTGGCGCGTCGGCATCCAGCATCCGCGCAAATCCGGTGCGCTGGCGTCGCTGGAGCTGCACGACGGCGAGGCGATCGGTACCTCCGGCGATTACCAGCGCTACTTCGAGCTGGACGGAAAGCGCTATTGCCACCTGATCGACCCGCGCAACGGCTATCCGGTGCAGGGCGTGCAGGCCGTGACGATCCTGACGCGCGGGCCGCATGCCGGCGTGCTGTCCGATGCGGCGTCCAAGCCGCTTTTCCTCTCCGGCGTGAGCGGCTGGCGCGCCGAAGCGCGGCAGATGGAACTGCCCGAGGCGATGCTGGTGGATGCGCAGGGTGGCATCCATCTCACAGCCGCGCTGCAGAAACGGCTAGAATTCGCCGACAAGAACGTGCGGGCCGAGGTGCTGCCGTGAGCGAGCCGGAAAAGGAAATCGTCGAACACAAGGTGCGCCGTGCGGTAGGTATCCACGCGTTGCGCAAGATCGGCAAGATCGTCGCGGAGGAGCAGCAGGCCGATGAGGGCAAGGCCAAAGTGGTGCGCTGGTTCCTGCGCTACGGCTGGCTGGTCGCGCTGGGCGCCGTGTCGGCGTGGGCGTATTGGACAGGGAGAATCTAAGTGGTCGGAATTCTGGTGGTGGCGCACAACGCGCTGGGCGAGAGCCTGGTTGACTGCGTCAAACATGTGCTGGGCGAGGTGCCGCACAATCTCAAGGTGTTGTCGGTCTACGCCGAGGACGATCCGCAAAAGAAGCTGGAAGAAGGCCAGGCGCTCATCAAACAGCTCGACAGCGGCGGCGGCGTGCTGGTCCTGGCGGACATTTTCGGCGCCACGCCGAGCAACGTCGGCCGGCAGTTGTGCCATGCCGAGCGCGTGATGGGGGTGGCCGGGGTGAACCTGCCCATGCTGCTGCGCGTGGTGTGCTATCCCAACAAGACCATGCCGGAACTGGCGCGCATCGCCCTCGAAGGCGGCCGCGAATGTATCGTTTACATGAAGGATTAGGATGCAACAACAGGACGCACTCATCATCAACAAACTCGGCCTGCACGCACGCGCCTCGGCAAAAATGACCCAGACTGCATCCAAGTACAAGAGCGAAGTGATGCTGTCGCGCAACGGCCGCCGCGTCAACGCGAAGAGCATCATGGGCGTGATGATGCTCGCCGCCGCCAAGGGCACGACGGTCACCATCGAGACCAACGGCCCGGACGAGGGCGAGGCGATGATGGCCATCGTGGGGCTGATAAACGACTACTTTGGCGAAGGCGAATGATTTCTCCCAATAACCTACTGCGCAGCCAACCTGCGGCGTCGCGTGCTCGTTCACTCCTCGCCTATCTGCTCGATATGTCTCGTCCTTCACTGCGCGGCTCCTTGCATCTTGGCTTGCTCGCTACGGTTCTTGGGAGAAATCAATGAGTTTTACGCTCCACGGCATCGCGGTTTCCAGCGGCATCGCCATCGGCCATGCGCACCTGGTTTCGCACACCTCGCTGGAGGTGGTGCACTACACCTTGCCGAAACAATTCATCGCCGACGAAATGGCGCGCTTCGATGCCGCGCTTGAGGCAGTGCACAGGGAATTCACCGGCCTGCGCAGCCATCGTCCCAGCCTGGCTGCCGCCGAGTTCGACACCTTCCTCGAGCTGCACCAGATGATCCTGGCCGATCCGCAACTGAGCGTCGCGCCGCGCGAGATGATCGAGCGCGAGCACTGCAACGCCGAGTGGGCGCTCAAGGTTCAGATGGAAGCGCTGATCGCGCAGTTCGACGAGTTCGAGGATGCCTATCTGCGCGAGCGGCAGACCGATGTGAAGCAGGTGGCCGAGCGCCTGCTCAAGCAACTGACCGGCCAGCCCGGCCACCAGCCGCCCCCGGTGCGCCACGATGTCGAGACCATCTTGGTGGCCCATGACCTGAGCCCTGCAGACCTGATCCAGTTCAAGCCGCAGCAGTATGCCGCGTTCGTCACCGATGTCGGCGGCGCGACCTCGCATACCGCCATCGTCGCGCGCAGCCTCAGCACGCCATGCGTGGTCGGCCTGCATCACGCGCGCGAACTGATCCGCGAGGACGATCTGCTGATCCTCGACGGCGAGCAGGGTGTGCTGATCGTCAACCCTGACAAGGCGATCGTCGCCGAATACAAGTTGCGCCAGAGCGTATGGGAGCTGGAGCGCAAGAAGCTCAAGCGGCTGCGCACGGCGCGCGCCAATACGCTGGACGGCACCGTCGTCGAGCTGCATGCCAACATCGAAAAGCCGGAGGACATCGCCGACGCGAAGGAGAACGGCGCGACCGGTGTGGGCCTGTTCCGCAGCGAATTCCTGTTTCTCAACCGCGACGACCTGCCCGGCGAGGAAGAGCAGTTCCTGGCCTACCGCGCTGCCGCCGAAGGCATGGACGGGCAGCCGGTCACCATTCGCACTTTCGACCTCGGCGCGGACAAGCAGCTCAAGGGCGCGGAACGCGTCGCCAGCAATCCCGCGCTGGGATTGCGCGCGATCCGCCTGTGCCTGGCCGAGCCGCAACTGTTCCGCACCCAGCTGCGCGCGCTGCTGCGCGCCACGCACTACGGCAACGTCAAGATACTCATCCCGATGCTGTCCAGCGTGTCGGAGATCAACCAGACCCTGCAGTTCATCGAGGCGACCAAGCGGAGCCTGGATGCCGAAGGCATCCCCTACGACCGCGAGGTCAAGATCGGCGGCATGATCGAGATCCCCGCCGCGGCGCTGGCGCTGAACGCATTCGCCAAGAAGCTCGACTTTCTTTCCATCGGCACCAACGACCTGATCCAGTACACGCTGGCGATCGACCGCACCGACGAGGAGGTTGCGCATCTCTACGACCCGCTGCATCCCGCCGTCCTGCATCTGATGGCGCATGTGATCGGTACGGCCAACAAGCTCGGCGTGCCCATCTCGGTGTGCGGCGAGATGGCCGGCGAGCTGCCGTATACGCGCCTGTTGCTGGGCTTCGGCCTGCGCCAGTTCTCGATGTTCTCGGCCCAGGTGCCGAGCGTCAAGCAGCGCGTGCTCACCACCAGCCTGCCGGAGATCGCCGCGCTGACGCAGAAGATCCTGCGGGCCGACGACCCGATGCGCATCCGCGAACTGCTCGACCGCCTCAACGCCTAGCGCGGATTGACAGCCACGCGCAAAAACGGGAAACTGCGCGCCATCAGTGCCGATTTGACATCAGCTTGCGGGGCACTTAAAACATTCCAGCTAAAGCGAGGCAACCCGTTTTGGCGCAAGCTGAACGGGTTTTGTTTTTGGGGATAGCTTTGGACGAATCGAACAGCATCGGCATCGTGACGGCGCAGCGTGCGCAATTCGACACCCCGCTCACCTTCAGGAGCGGCGCGGTGCTGCCGCGCTACGAACTGGTGTATGAGACCTATGGCAAACTGAACGCCGACAAGTCCAACGCCATCCTGATCTGCCACGCCCTGTCCGGCCATCATCACGTCGCGGGCACTTACGCGGACCAGCCCAAGAACGTCGGCTGGTGGGACAACATGATCGGGCCGGGCAAGCCCATCGACACCGACAGGTTCTTCGTCGTCGGGCTGAACAATCTCGGCGGTTGCCACGGCTCGACCGGGCCTTCCTCCATCGACCCGCAGACGGGCAAGCCTTATGGTTCCTCTTTTCCCGTGGTCACGGTGGAGGACTGGGTGGAGTCGCAGGCGCGGCTCGCCGACCTGCTCGGCATCAAACAATTCGCCGCAGTGATCGGCGGCAGCCTCGGCGGCATGCAGGCGATGCAGTGGTCGATCGCCTTCCCGGAGCGTGTCCGCCACGTGCTGGCCATCGCCACCGCACCTCGCCTGACCACCGAGAATATCGCGTTCAACGACGTGGCGCGCAATGCCATCCTCACCGATCCCGATTTCCACGGTGGCGATTTCTACCAGCATGGCGTGGTGCCGACGCGCGGCCTGCGGCTGGCGCGCATGCTGGGCCACATTACCTATCTTTCCGACGACGCGATGGCGGGCAAGTTCGGCCGCGGCCTGCGCTCGGGCGAATACAAATACGGCTACGATGTCGAGTTCGAGGTCGAGTCCTACCTGCGTTACCAGGGCGACAAGTTCGCGGCCTATTTCGACGCCAACACCTACCTGCTGATGACCAAGGCGCTCGATTACTTTGATCCGGCGCGCGAGGCGGGGGACGAACTTGCACGTGCCTTCGCGCCGATCAAGGCGGATTTCCTCGTGGTCTCGTTCTCCAGCGACTGGCGCTTCTCGCCGCAGCGTTCGCGCGAGATCGTCAAGGCGCTGCTGCACAACCGGCGCAACGTCAGCTATGCCGAGATCACCTCGACGCACGGCCACGATTCCTTCCTGATGCAGCATCAGCAATACTTCGATGTGATGCGCGCCTATCTCGATAACGTCGCACGAGAGTTTTCAGTATGAATAAGTTAGCGACCCGAATTACCTCCGAGCGTCCCGACTTCGCCGCCATCGCGTCGTGGATATCCCAGGGCGCGTCGGTGCTCGACCTCGGCTGCGGTGACGGCAGCCTGCTGCGCTACCTCAGGGAGACACGCGCGGTGCGCGGCTACGGCGTGGAGATCAGCGATCTCGACATCGTGTCCTGCATCGCCAACGGCGTGAACGTGATCCAGAACGACTTGGAAGCGGGGCTCGCTGAATTCGAGAGCGGCGCGTTCGACTTCGTGATCCTGTCGCAGACGCTGCAGGCCACGCGCCGCACCGAACTGCTGGTCCGCGAGATGCTGCGCGTCGGGCGCGAGGGCATCGTCAGCTTCCCCAACTTCGGCTACTGGAAGAACCGGCTCAACATCTTGCGCGGCCACATGCCGGTGTCGAAGGAACTGCCCTACCAGTGGTACGACACGCCGAACGTGCACCTGTGCACGTTGCAGGACTTCGAGACCTTCTGCAGCGGCCAGGGCGTCGTGATCCTCGACCGCCGCGTGATGACCGGCGAGCATGAAGTGAACCTGTTGCCCAATCTGCTGGGCAGCACCGCCGTATACCGCTTCCAGCGCGGCCTATGACCGTCTTCGAGCAGTTGTTCACCCGGCGCATGCTGATCTGCGTGTTCACCGGTTTCGCCTCCGGCCTGCCGCTGTATCTGCTGCTCAATCTGGTTCCTGCCTGGCTGCGCACCGAGCATGTCGATCTCAAGGTGATCGGCGCGTTCGCGCTGATCCAGTTCCCCTACACCTGGAAGTTCATCTGGTCGCCGCTGCTCGACCGTTACGTCGTCCCTGTGCTGGGCCGCCGGCGCGGCTGGATGCTGCTGACGCAGGTGGCGTTGCTGGTGGTGGTCGCCACGCTGGGCGGCTTCTCGCCTCAAGAGGATCTGGGCACCATCGTGTTGTTCTGCACGCTGCTCGCGCTGCTTTCGGCTACGCTGGACATCGCGCTCGACGCCTATCGCCGCGAGCTGCTGTCCGACGCCGAACTCGGCCTCGGCAACTCGGTGCACGTCAACGCCTACCGCATCGCCGGGCTGGTGCCGGGCTCGCTGTCGCTGATCCTTGCCGACCACCTGCCGTGGGACATGGTGTTCCTCATCACCGCGCTGTTCATGCTGCCCGGCATGGCGATGACGCTGTTGGTGAAGGAGCCGGTCGCGGTCAACACGCCCAAGACGCTGCGCGCCGCGGTGGTCGAACCGTTCCGCGAATTCATCGGGCGTCAGGGTGTGCAGGGCGCGCTGCTGGTGCTCGCCTTCCTGTTCTTCTACAAGCTCGGCGACAGTCTGTGCACCGCTCTGGCCACGCCGTTCTACCTCGACATGGGATTCACCAAGTCGCAGATCGGCCTGATCGCCAAGAACGCCGGGCTGTGGCCGGCGGTGATCGGCGCGCTGCTCGGCGGCATCTGGATGCTCAAGCTCGGCATCAACCGTGCGCTGTGGCTGTTCGGCGTGGTGCAGGTGCTGTCCATCTTCGGCTTCTGGTGGCTGGCGTCGCAGGGCGCGCAGACTGAGATCACCGCGGCAAACCTGACCCAGCTCGCCTTCGTCATCGGGCTGGAGGCGCTGGGGGTGGGGCTGGGCACCGCAGCCTTCGTCGCCTACATCGCGCGGACCACCCACCCGGCCTACACCGCGACGCAGTTCGCGCTGTTCACCAGCCTCGCCGCCGTGCCGCGCACCTTCGTCAACGCCTCGGCTGGCTGGCTGGTGGACGCGATGGGTTGGCCCTCCTTCTTCCTGCTGTGTGCCGTGCTCGCGATACCCGGCATGCTGCTGCTGTTCAAGGTCGCGCCGTGGAATGAGGCGCAGCCCGTTCCGGCTCTTGCTGAATAACGGTGGATGCGGTTCGATACGTTTTCCGTTCGTCCTGAGTGCCGCGCGTAGCGCGGTGTATCGAAGGAACGAACGGAAAACACTCACCGCGAACGGCCTGTGGAGGTGCACGCTTTAACTTTTCAAAGTAGGCGATTCCTCCGCGGGACGGTAAGATGCCCCGACCACAAAAAAGGAGCACGATGGCCTCCTCGCAAGAAATGCTATCCCGGCAGCGGCTCGTCGCAGCGCTGCTCAACCCGCGCCGCTATCCTGAGCCGGCGCGGCACGTGCGCTTGATCGAGACGCACATCTCCTGGGTGCTGCTCGCCGGGCATTACGCCTACAAGATCAAGAAGCCGGTGGACCTCGGCTTCCTCGACTTCTCTACGCTCGCATTGCGTAAACATTACTGCGAGGAGGAATACCGCCTGAACCGCCGCCTCGCACCGCAGCTGTATCTCGGCGTGGTCGCCATCGGCGGCGACCCGGACGATCCCCGCTTCGGCATTCCGTCCGCCATCGAATACGCGGTGAAGATGCGGCGCTTCCCCTCAAGCTGTCTGATGGATCGTCAGCTTGCGCGTGGCGGCATCGCGCCGTCGCACATCGACCAACTCGCGGCGACCGTCGCGCGTTTCCACGCCGCGCTGCCTCCCGCAGCAGCAGACACGGCCTTCGGTACTGCCGCCGAGATCCGCGACGCGGCGATGCAGAATTTCGAGCAGTTGCCGGAAGCGGAGGACGTGGCCGAACTGAGGGCCGCGACCGAAGCCGAACTCGCGGCGTGCGCGATAACGTTCGAGCGACGGCGCAGGGAAGGCTGCGTGCGCGAATGCCACGGCGACCTGCACCTCGGCAACATCGCGCTGATAGACGGCGAGCCGGTGCCATTCGATGGCATCGAGTTCAGCCCCGCGCTGTGCTGGATAGACGTGATGGACGAGATCGCTTTCCCGGTGATGGACCTGCTGCACCGCGGCCGTCCCGATTACGCCTGGCGGCTGCTCAATGCGTACCTCGAAGCGACGGGCGACTACGGCGGCATGGCGGTGCTGCGCTTCTACCTCGCCTATCGCGCCACGGTGCGCGCCAAGGTGGACGCGATCCGCGCCGCCCAGCCCGGCCTGAAACCGCGCGCCACGAACGAACTGCTGCAAGCCAGCCGCAGCTACCTCGACCTTGCGCGCAACTGCCTCGCGAAACCCAGTCCCGCGCTCATCATCACGCACGGCCTGCCCGGCTCCGGCAAGACCACCATCGCGCAGACCGCGCTCGAACGCTACGGCGCAATCCGCATCCGCTCCGACGTCGAGCGCAAGCGCCTGTACGGACTCGGCGCGCTGGATAGCAGCCGTTCCCGCTTTGGCGATGACCTCTACAGCAAGGGGGCCACGCACCGTACCTACGCGCGCCTGTACGACCTCGCGCTCGAACTGCTCGGCTGCGGCTTCCCCGTCATCGTCGATGCCGCCTTCCTCCGGCACGGCGAGCGAGCGCGCTTTCGCGATCTCGCGCGGCAGATGGATGTGCCCTTCGCCATCGCCGCCATGCCTGTGGACCTGTCGCTGCTGCGCGCACGCATCGCCCAACGCCAGGCGCAGGCGAGCGACGCCTCCGAGGCGGACATCGCGGTGCTGGAGAAACTGGCGGCGGTGGTCGAGCCTGTGTCGCCGGAAGAGTGCGCCTTTACGGCAGACTTCGCGGATGAACGGAAGGGATGGGAGGCGCTGAGGCGATTGCTGGGAGAAGCGGGGCAGCAGATTTTGTAGGAGCGTGCCCTGCACGCGACAGCGCTATCGCGTGCAGGGCACGCTCCTACAATTGGGTCACCCAAAGGTGAGCTTAAACAAGGCGGGAAGAACTCACCCCACAAAGGTTTGAGTCGCTACAGCTCTATGACTCCAAGAGATTGAATAAATTGGCGACCTTTTTCCGTTATTAATAACGCATCAGGACTACTCTTAATCGCCCCGCCGGCGGTCCCAATCGCTAGGTCGTACCCAACCCGCATCGATGACCGGCCTCCACTAAGATTCTTCTTCTAAGCTCTGCCGGAATTGGCGGGCGAGTATCTTCTTGCTGCATCAGGGCATTCTCCTAAATCTTCCGCACAAACACCTTCGACTTGCGCTGGAAGTTGTACAGCGATTTCTTCTGCGCGGGCAGTTCGGCGACGTCGCTTTCCTTGAAGCCGCGTTCGATGAACCAGTGCGCGGTGCGCGTGGTGAGCACGAACAGCTTCTTCAGCTTCTGCGCCTTCGCGAGCGAGATCATGTGGTTGAGGATGGCCTCGCCGTAGCCGCGGTCGCGGCATTGCCCGTCCACGGCGAGGCAGGCGAGTTCCGCCGCGGCCTCGTCGGGGAAGGGGTAGAGCGCGGCGCAGCCGATGATGCGGTGGTCGTGCTCGAGCACCACGAAGCGGTCGATCTCGCGCTCCAGCAGCTCGCGCGAGCGGCGCACGAGGATGCCGCTCTCCTCCAATGGGCGCAGCAGTTCGAGGATGCCGCCGATGTCTTCGATGGTTGCGGCGCGCAGGGTGTTGAGCGTGCTCTCCACCACCATGGTGCCGATGCCCTCGTCGCTGAACAGCTCATGCAGCACGGAGCCGTCGGTGTGGCGGCTGATGAGGTGGGTACGCGCCACGCCCGCTTCGCAGGCGCGGATGGCGCAGGGCAGGAACAGGGCGACGTCGTCCGGGAGCTTGCGCTTGCTGGCCAGCACTTCCTGGGACTGGGCGATGGTGAGGACCTTGAGCAGGTTGCCCTTCTTGTCGGTCACGCCGTCGGTGTCCATCAGGAACAACAGCTTGTCGGCATCCAGCGCGACAGCGGTGGCGGTGGCGACGTCTTCCAGCGTGAGGTTGAACACCTCGCCGGTGGGCGAGTAGCCGACCGGCGACAGCAGCACCACTTCGCCGAAATCCATGCGGTCGTTCAGCGCGGCGACGTCCACCTTGCGCACGCTGCCGGTGTGTTGCAGGTCCACGCCGCCGATGACGCCGATGGGCTGCGCGGTGATGAAGTTGCCGCCCGCGACGCGGATGTCGGCGTTGGCCATGGGTGAATTCGCCAAGCCCATCGACAGCAGCGCCTCGATCTCGAGACGCACGCGGCCGACGGCCTCCTTCACGCACTGCATGGTCTGGGCGTCGGTCAGGCGGATGCCCTGATGGTAGGTGTCGCCGAGGTTGCTCTTGGCGAGGTGCTGCTCGATCTGCGGCCGTGCGCCGTGCACCAGCACGAGGCGGATGCCCAGCGCGGCGAGCAGGTTGAAGTCGTGGGTCAGCTCGACGAACTTGCCGTCCGCGACCACCTCGCCGCCGAAGGCGATGACGAAGGTCTTGCCGCGGAACGCGTTGATGTAGGGCGCGACGGAGCGGAACCAGGCGACGAAATCGGCGGGGCTAGTGGTGGCGGGCATTACGGGTTCTCCCTCATGGAATGCGCGAATAATGCCGCGCTATTCTTCATCCAGCAACTTTCCTGCAATGGCCCAGTTCTCGTCGGGCAATTCGTCGAAGGCGATGTAGGTGTACGAAGCGGGTTTCAGCGCGATGCGCTCCAGCGTGTCGGTGATCTCCTCGGCGATCTTCGCCTTCTGTTCGCGGCTCAGCGTCCCGGCGATGCGGATGTTGACGTAGGGCATGTGCTCTCCTGAGGGTTAGAAAATATGTTTGATGCCGAACGACCAGGCCGATGGCGATGCGCCCGAAGCCGGTGCGACGATGGTGCTCGCCCCGCCGCCGGAGCTCGCGGACGACAGGCCGTAGTTGATGGCCGACTGGTTTTGCAGTCGCGTGTACAGGCCGTACAGCGTGGTGCGCTTGCTCAGGTTGTGGTCGTAGCCCAGCGTGTATTGCCGGGCGCCGGTGTTTGCGGTGGCGCCGAGCTGGCCGACGTTGGTGTAGGCGGCTTTCACTGCGTCTTTGCCCAGCATGTATTTGCCGGACAGGTACCACGCGCGGTGACCCCACTGGTTCGCGCCCTGCGCGGCGAGATTGTCGTGCGTGGTTTCCACAGCGAAGCCGATGCCGAATTGCTCGGGCGTGTAGCCCAGCGTCAGTTTCCAGGCGTTTTCGCGCCCGCCTGTCAGGCTGTTGAGGTAGTGGATCTCATGCGCCAGCGCGGCGTAGGTTGGTCCCTCGCTGTACCAACCCGCCATCGACAGCAGGCTCGATTTAGGCTGTGCGGCCGAGGTGTTGCCTTCCGAGGTGTTCGCGTACTGGACCGTGCCGGTGAAGCCGTGGACGAGGGGGCTGACGTAGAGCACGCCGTCGGTCTGGCGGCCGGCGAAGCCCAGCGTCGCGGAGATGCCCGTGGTGCCGCCCATCAGCGGCTGGCTGTCGGCGATGGTGTCGATGAACCAGTCCAGTCTGCGCGTGGTGGTGTTGTATGGCGTGTCATAGCGCCCCAGCAGCAGCCGGCCCAGCTGTTTGCTGTCGAGTCCGGCGTAGGTGTTGCGCGTGGCGAAGGTGCCGCCGGCATTATCCATGGCGATCAGCGATTCGATCTGCCAGACGGCGGACAGGCCGTCGCCCAGGTCTTCCGTTCCCTTCAGGCCGAGGCGCGAGGCGTTGCTGGATACCTTGCTGACGTTGCTCGGCCCGGTGACGGCAGGCGTGCCAGCGGTGCCTGTGCCCAGGCTGACCAGTTCATAGGAAAGGTTGGCCACGCCATAGAGGGTGACGTTGCCGGTTTCCGCCGACGCAACGGCGGGCAGGGCCAGCGCTGTCGACAGCGCAAGGCCGATGATCGATAGCTTCTTTCGACTGATGTGCCTCAGCTGAAGTCTCCCCACAGCATCTGCAGCGCCGCAAGTCCCGCGACGGCGGCGGTTTCGGTGCGCAGCACGCGCGCGCCCATGCGGATGGGGGCAAAGCCGCAGCTGAGCGCGGTCTCGCTTTCGGCCGGGGCGAAACCGCCTTCCGCGCCGATCAGCAGCACGACCCCGTTTTGGGGTTTCGGCTGGGCATGCAGCGAGGTCGCACCCTGCGGCAGCAGGATGAGCCTGGTCTCCGGCGAGTCCTGCACCTGGCGCAGCCAGGCCATGATGTCGAGCGGAGCATGGATCTCCGGCAACACGTTGCGGCCGCATTGCTCGCAGGCGGAGATGGCGACCTGGCGCCAGTGCTCCATGCGCTTCGCAGCGCGGTCGGCGGTGAGGCGGGCGACGCTGCGCTCGGTGTCCAGCGGCTGGATCTCGGTCACGCCCAGTTCGGTGGCCTTCTGGATCACCCAGTCCATCTTTTCGCTGCTCGACAGGGCCTGCGCGAGCACCACGCGCAGCGGGGATTCGCGGTGGGTGTCAGTGGCGGCGAGTTCGCCGACCGTCACGTGCTTGCCGCTGATTCCGGCGATCACGCCGCGGCGCTCGTTGCCGATGCCGTCGAATATCTCCACGCGGTCACCCTCGCGCAGGCGCAGCACGCGACTGGCATGGTGGGCCGCTTCGGGCGGCAGGTCGAATGATCCGCTCGTGGGGAGCGGCGGAGGGCAGTAGAAACGGGGCATGGGTCGGAATAGCTTATGGGTCGGCGTGATAATATAACGGCTTAAAAATAATGTGAGGAATTTCCAATGGTCAGTCTGCAACCCCCATTGTGCGATTTCGGCTGGAAGGCCCGCGATTTCGACCTGCCGGGCGTGGACGGCAAGCGCTACACGCTGGAAAGCGCGCGCGGCCCCAACGGCCTGCTGGTGATGTTCATCTGCAACCATTGCCCTTACGTCAAATCCATCCGCGACCGCATCATCCGCGACACGCGCGAACTGCAGCAGCACGGCATCAACACCATCGCCATCATGTCGAACGATCCCGCCGATTACGAGGAGGACTCGTTCGAGAACATGAAGAAGATTGCGCAGGAGTTCGCCTACCCCTTCCCCTACGTGTGGGACGAGACCCAGCAAGTGGCGAAGGATTACGGCGCGGTATGCACGCCGGACTTCTTCGGTTTCAACGCCAACCTCGAGCTGCAATATCGAGGCCGCCTCGACGCCTCCCGCAAGGAAGCGGTGCCGGATGCGGCGCGCGACCTGTTCAACGCCATGCTGCAGGTGGCAAAGACCGGGCAGGGGCCGCGCGAGCAGATAGCCAGCATGGGTTGTTCCATCAAGTGGAAGAACGAAGCGTAAGTGATGACGGAAAGACGCAGCACAGCGCGGAATAGCGGCATGAGCGCGATGCTCAAGGCCGTGGTCGCGGCGGTCAAGCTGGTCGCGGCGGAAGAGATCATGCCGCGCTATCTCAAGGTGGCCCACCAGCGCAAGAGCGACGGCAGCCTGTGCACCGAGGCGGACATGGCGGCGCAGACCGCGCTGTCCAGGAAGCTGCAAGCCATCCTCAATGTGCCGGTGCTGGGCGAGGAGATGTCCGCCGTGGAGCAGCATGCGCTCTGGCAGGCAGGCAATGACGGGCTGTGGTGCATCGATCCCCTCGACGGTACTTCCAACTTCGTGCGCGGCCTCCCCTATTTTGCGGTGTCGGCGGCGCTGCTGCGCGAAGGTAAGAGCGTGCTGGGCGTGGTGTACGACCCGGTGGCCGACGAGGTATTCGCCGCGGAGCAGGACAGGGGCGCATTCCTGAACGGCGAGAAGCTGGTCGGTCGGGAAGCGGTGGAGTCGCTCGAGGAGGCGCTGGCGAATGTCGACTTGAAGCGCCTGGACATGAAGCTGGTCGCGCGGCTCGCGGCCCATCCGCCGTACAGCTCGCAGCGCAATTTCGGCGCCAGCGCGCTGGACTGGTGCTACACCGCCGCCGGGCGCTACGACGTTTATCTGCACGGCGGGCAGAAGCTGTGGGACTATGCTGCAGGCACGCTGATCCTGCGGGAAGCGGGCGGCCATGCCTGCTGTATCGAGAACGACGATTTCGCGCAGGGTGACATCTGGCAGCGTTCGGTGATCGCGTCGCGCGGCGCGCAGCTGTTCGAACAATGGAAGAACTGGATACGCGCGCAACAATGACCCAAAGGGAGGGTTTGTGAAGATATTGATATTGGGGGCGGGACAGGTCGGCTCGACGGTGGCGGAAAGCCTGGTGAGCGAGGCGAACGACATCACCGTGGTGGATACCGACGGCGAGAAGCTGCGTCAGCTGCAGGACCGGCTGGACCTGCGCACGCTGACCGGCAGCGCTTCGCACCCGTCGACGCTTGAGCAGGCGGGCATCGCCGACACCGACATGTTGCTGGCGGTGACGCAGAGTGACGAGGTTAACATGGTGGCCTGCAAGCTCGCGGCCAGCCTGTACAACACGCCCACGCGCATCGCGCGTATCCGCGCCTCCGATTACCTCAATCGCGAGGAGGTGTTCAATGCGGACAACTTCTGCGTCGACTTCTCCATCTGCCCCGAGCAGATCCTCACCGAGTACATCACCAAGCTGATCGAATTCCCCGAGGCGCTGCAGGTGCTGGAGTTCGGCGACGGCAAGGTGTCGCTGGTGGCGGTGCGCGCCTTCGAAGGCGGGCCGCTGGTGGGCAATCCGCTGAGTTTCCTGCGCACGCACATGCCCCAGGTCGAAACCCGCGTCGCGGCGATCTTCCGCCAGGACCGCGCGATCATCCCCGAGGGCAGCACAGTGGTGCAGGACGGCGACGAGATCTTCTTCATCGCCGCGACCGACAACATCCGCAGCGTTTTGCAGGAAATGCGCCGGATGGACAAACCCTCCAAGCGCGTGATGATCGTCGGCGGCGGCAACATCGGCCGTCGCCTGGGCAAGGCGCTGGAGCGCGACTACCAGGTCAAGATCATCGAGTACAACAAGAAGACCTGCCAGAAACTGGCGGGCGAGCTGACCAACACCCTGGTGCTGAACGGTGACGGCACCGACGAGAAGCTGATGCACCAGGAGAACGTCGGCGAGGTGGACGTGTTCTGCGCGCTCACCAACGACGACGAGAACAACATCATGTCGGCGCTGCTCGCCAAACAGGGCGGGGCACGCAAGGTGGTCGCGCTGATCAACCGCAGCGCCTATGTGGGGCTGGTGCAGGGCGGCAAGATCGACATCGCCCTGTCGCCGGCGCAGGTCACCATCGGTTCTCTGCTCGCCTATGTGCGCCAGGGCGACGTCGCGGTGGTTCACTCGCTGCGTCGCGGCGCGGCGGAGGCGCTCGAGCTGATCGCGCACGGCGACCGCCAGTCTTCGCGCATCGTGGGGCGACGCATCGAGGAGATCGACCTGCCCAAGGGGGCGACCATCGGCGCCCTCGTGCGCGGCGATGAGGTGGTGATCGTCCATCACGATACGGTGATCGAGGCGGAAGACCATGTGATCGTGTTCGTCACCGAGAAGAAGATGGTGAAGAAGGTCGAGAAGCTGTTCCAGGTCAACCTCGGGTTCTTCTGATGGGACGCGCGCTTACGGTTCTTCATGCTCTCGGGTTGATGCTGGTGGTGTTCAGCATCGCCTACCTGATACCCGTGGTGACTTCGCTGATCTATGCGGACACCACCATGCTGCTGGATTTCCTGCTGGCGATGCTGTGGACGGCCGCTTCCGGCGTGCTGATGTGGATGCTGACGCGCCACTATAAGGGCGAGTTGACGATCCGGCATGGCTACCTGCTGGTGGTGGTCATGTGGACGGCGATGCCGGCCTTCGGTACGTTGCCGTTGCTGCTGGCGATGCCTGGCCTGTCGTTCACCGATGCCTATTTCGAGACCATGTCCGGCATGACCACCACGGGTGCGACGGTGCTGGTCGGGCTGGACAACCTGCCTCCCGCGATCAATATCTGGCGGCATGAACTGAACTGGCTGGGCGGCCTGGGCATCATCGTGCTGGCGGTGGCGGTGTTGCCGCTGCTGGGCATCGGCGGTCGCCAGTTGTTCAAGGCCGAGACGCCGGGGCCGATGAAGGATTCCGCACTCACCCCGCGCATCGCCGATACCGCGCGCAACCTGTGGGTGGTCTATCTGGGCATCACGCTGGCCTGTATCGCCGCGTTGAAGTGGGCGGGAATGAACTGGCTGGATGCGGTTTGCCATGCCTTCGCCGCGATGGGGCTGGGCGGTTTCTCCACTCACGATGCCAGCGTGGGCTATTTCAATTCGCCGCTGATCGAATTCATCCTGATCGTGTTCATGCTGCTGGCGGCGATGAACTTTGCCTCACATTTCCTGGCATGGCGCGGCAAGAGCCTGAGGGTCTATTTGCGCGACACCGAAGCTATCGCCATGCTGAGCGTGGTGTTGGCGAGCTGCGTCGGTATCGCGTTGTTCCTGTGGTGGCAGGGAACCTACGCTGATTTCTGGACTGCGCTGCGCCACGCCAGCTTCAACCTGGTTTCCATCGCCACGGACTGCGGATTCGCCAGCGTGGATTTTGCGCAGTGGCCGATCTTCGCCCCGCTGTGGATGCTGTTCCTGTCCTGCATCGTCGCCAGTTCCGGGTCGACCGGCGGTGGCCTCAAGATGGTGCGCACCCTGATCCTGTTCAAGCAGGCCGGGCGCGAATTCCTCAAGCTGCTGCACCCGTCTGCGGTCAACCCGATGAAGGTGGGCGGGATGGTCGTCCCGAACAGCATCGTGTTCGCGGTGCTGGGCTTCGTTTTCCTGTATTTCATGAGCATCGTGGCTTACACCTTCCTGTTGCTGATCAGTGGCCTCGATTTCATTTCGTCGTTCACGGCAGTCATCGCCTGCATCAACAACGCGGGTCCCGGTCTCGGCGTGGTGGGACCCGCCACGAACTATTCGGCGCTGACCGATTTCCAGACCTGGGTTTGCACCCTCGCGATGCTGACCGGGCGGCTGGAGGTATTTACGCTGCTGATCATCTTCACCCCGGTTTTCTGGCGGCGGTAAAGGCTGTGACAGGGACGGGGGGATGGGCTAGCATCCCGGCGGCAAGCCGCAGGGATGCGTCAAACAATAAGGGGGCAGGTTGAACGGGAGTCTTCCACTGTCGGGAGTGAAGGTGGTGCTGATCGATGACAGCAACACCATACGCCGCAGCGGCGAGATATTCCTGTCGCAGTCGGGCTGCGAAGTCGTGCTCGCCGAGGACGGTTTCGACGGCCTGTCCAAGGTGGTCGACGCCCGGCCCGACCTCATCCTGGTCGATGTGATGATGCCGCGGCTGGACGGCTACCAGACCTGCGCCCTGATCCGGAACCATCCCCAGTTCGGCCGAATCCCCATCGTCATGCTGACCAGCAAGGATTCGCTGTTCGATCGCGCGCGGGGCAAGCTGCTCGGCGTGGAGCAGTACCTGATCAAGCCTTTCGACAAGAGGCGGTTGGTGGAAACGGTGCGGACGCAGATCGGAAGAGAAGGAGCGGACATTGGCGGATAACCGGGGGCATATGCTCGCCGTGCAGATGGGGGGGCAGAACTGGCTGGTGGATCCCGCTGACATCAGCGAGGCGCTGCCGCTGCCGCCGCTGACCCCGGTGCCGCTCACCAAGCCGTGGCTGCGCGGCGTGATGAATGCGCACGGCAGCCTGTATTGCGTCACGGACCTGGCGGCCTATCTGCAGCAAGGTGCGGCTTCCGGAGAGCATGAGAACCGCGTGCTGGTGCTCGCCGACAGGGAGGCTCATGCGGCCTTGCTGGTCGAGAACGTGGTGGGGCTGCGCGAGGTGGGGGGCTGGACGAGGAGCGAGACGGACGGACAGATTCAATATTGCGACGAGCAGGGCGCTATCTGGCGCAAGCTGGATGTGCCCGGCCTGCTGGAACAGCCTGCCTTTCTGCAGACAGGTATCGAGGGCGCCTGATCGCATTCGCGGACACGAAAAAAGATGATATTCAAACCGACATCGCCAGGATTCGAATCACCCGCTGGGCCGCGTCGGGGGCTGTTTCCGGCCGCCCGGAAGATCAGGCTGCTGGGCGGTTCGCTGGTGGTGTTTTTCATCGTCGCCGCCGTCGCCGCGTACATCGACAATCGCGAAGCGGCGCATACCGCACGCTACCTGACGCAGTCCGGCAAGCTGCTGATGCTGTCGCAGCGTCTGGCCAAGGACGCGCAACTTTGCGCGTCGGGGGACGCAGCAGCGTTTCAGGCCCTGTCGCAGGGCAGGGAGAGTTTCGCCGGCATCTTGCGCTTGCTGGACCGGGGGGACGGCAGCTTGCCGGCAACGGCAGGCGCGGCGCGGAAAGTGCTGGATGAGTTGATGGCGAGCGCGAACAATACCCTGCTGAATGTGCAGAGGCTTGAGCAGGGGCGCCCCGCTCTGCTGGCATCAACAGCCGGCGCTTCCGCGGAGCAACTGGCCGCGCAGGCAGGCGAACTGGAGCGGGTGAAAGCCGCGGTCAAGGCCATCCTGGAGAACATCGACCTGGTGCAGGCGCAGAGCCAGCAGCTGGTCGATGCTTACCAGGCCGACTGGACGGCTCGCCTCTCCGGTGTGGTCGCGGCATTCGCCGGTACGCTGGCGTTGCTGCAGTTGCTCGTGCTGGCGAAGGTCTATCTCGACGATACGCGACAGCGCGCCGAGGAAGCGGAAAGCGCCAACCGGCGGAACCAGGAGGCGGTCCGGCGCCTGATGGCGGAGCTGAACGAATTGGCGAGCGGCGATCTGACCGTCCGCGCCACGGTATCGGAAGACATCACCGGCGCGATCGCCGAATCGGTGAACCATACCGCCGAAGCGTTGAGCAAACTGGTGGGACGCATCAACGACGCGTCCGAACAGGTGGGGCGCGCGACGCAACAGGCGGAACAGATATCCAAGGGCCTGCTGGAGGCGGCCCGGAAACAGGCGCAGGATATCCAGGAAGCCGGCGCGGCCGTGCACCGGATGGCCGAGCTGATCCGTGATGTGGACGCCGGCGCCGCGCAGTCCGCCGACGTGGCGCACCGCACCCTGGCGGCGACCGGGCAGGGGGCGCTGGCGGTGCGCAACACCATGGCCGGCATGGACGGCATACGCGAGCAGATCCAGGAGACGGCCAAGCGCATCAAGCGGCTGGGCGAAAGCTCGCAGGAGATCGGCGAGATCGTGAGCCTGATCTCCGACATCACCGAGCAGACCAATGTGCTGGCGCTGAATGCTGCGATCCAGGCCGCTTCTGCTGGCGAGAGCGGACAAGGGTTCGCGGTGGTGGCGGAAGAGGTGCAGAACCTGGCGGAGCGTTCTGCCGAGGCGGCCAAACAGATCGGCGTGCTGGTGAAGGCCATCCAGGGCGATACCCAGGATGCGGTGGAGGCGATGGAGAAGAGCACGCTGGGCGTGGTGGAAGGCGCCCAGCTTGCGGAAATGGGCGGCCAGTCGCTGCGCGAGATCGAGCAGGTGTCCAATGAACTGGCAGCTTTGATCGGCGGCATTTCGGCTTCCATGCAGGTGCAGGCCGGAATGGCCGGTCAGTTGGCCAAGGCGATGCAGGACATCCTGCATATCACCCGGCAGACCACCGACGGCACGAGGCTGACGGCCAATTCCATCGCCCAGCTGACCAGCCTCGCTGCCGACCTGAAGGGGTCGGTGGCGGGCTTCAAACTGTAATGGACAACCAGATATCTTTCGAGCCGGAACTGGCGGTGCGGCTGCCCGCCGAGGTGCTGGAGAGCCCGCCACCCGGCGATGCGCCTGTCCGCTTGAAGGCCGCGCGCAGCCAATACCAGCGCGGCCTGCTGCAATGGTTGCGAAAGGACGATGTGCACGGTGCGTTGCAGGCGATGCAGCAGGCCGTCACGGAGGCATTGCACTGCCTCCCCCAGGATGAAAGCCGTGCCTTCTGGTGGGTGGCCCACGGGCTGCTCGACTGCCTGGGGCAGCAAGGATTGCCTCCCGACCTGGACGCACGCAGGCTGCTCGGCCGGATAGACCAGCAGTTGCGCAATGTCGCCGAAGGCCATGACGGCGATGAGCAGGCGATCATGAACGAGATGCTCTACCTGATCGGGTGTTGCCATGCCGTGAGCGACACGGCCGCGGAGATCAAGCGGGTCTACCGGCTGGAGCGGTATTTTCCGGAACTGACGAAGCCGGCAAAAGATGCCGCGCAAGCGCTCGACGGCATGCTGTTGCAATTGCGACGGGCCGAGGAAAGCTGGGAAAGATTCGTACGGGGCGATGCGGCCGCGCGAACGGAATTCGCGGCATGTGCCGGGCAACTCGCATCGCAGGCCGACAGGCTCGATCGGGGTACCTTGCAAGATCTGGCGCAACAGATCCATTCCTGTGCAAAACAACTCGGTGTGCCGGACAGCGCGCGGCCGCTCGCCATGGACATGGCAATGGCGTTGCTGTTGCTGGGCCAGGGGATCGCGCATTATCTCCGTCTGGATCGCGGCTTCCATGAGCAGGTGCGCATCCTGTCCGGGCGCATGCAGGCAGCGCTGGGCGGACAGCCGGAGGATGCGCTGGCGGAGCTGGTCGAGCTGCATTGCCGGATGGAACAGGACGATGCAGTGGTTCCATTAGCGAAGGAGATGCTCGCGAATCTCCAGCAGGCCGGTCAGGCGCTGGATGCCTTGCCGGGCGGAGCCGGGCACGGCGGATCGTCCGGCCTGCAACGCCTGCTTGGTCAGATACACGGCGGCCTGTGCATCTTGTCTCTGGACGAGGCGGCGCAGCTGTCGCTGGCCATCCGCAACAGTCTTGGCGCGCAGGGCAAGACCATGCAGCCGGAGATGCGTCAGGCCTTGTCCGCCGGGATGAGTGCGCTGGAAGAGGGTCTGCAACGCCTGACGCTGGGACAGGTGCCGGACGCAGCGGCGTTGATTGCGGCGTTGACCGGACTATCCAGCTTGCCCCAAGCGCCGGAGGCCGTGGCCCCCAAGGCTGCTGTCGCGCCTCGGCCGGCAGGCGAAGAGCAGGAATTGCTGGAGGTGTTCCTGGAAGAGGCGCGCGAGGTGCTGGACAGCATGCGCGACAACCTCGAAGTTTGCCAAGCGCAGCCCGGCAGCCGCGAGCCGCTGGCCATCATCCGCCGCGGCTTCCACACTCTGAAGGGTAGCGGGCGCATGGTCGGCCTGAACGAGCTGGGCGAAGTGGCGTGGTGTGTCGAACGTGCGTTGAACAAGTGGTTGCAGGACAACAAACCGGCCACACCGGAACTGCTCGATTTCGTCGGCACCGCGGCACAGTCCTTCGCGGGCTGGGTGGCGGAACTGGCGCGCCGGGGCGAAGCGCGCATCGAGGCGGAGCAGCTGGTTGTGCTGGCCGGGCAGATCGAGCAAGGTTCCGCTTCAGAAGCCGTCACCCAGTCCATCGCTGCGCAGCCAACGCCCGCGGTCGAGTTGCCTGCGGCCGTGCCGCCCGTTGCCGTGTCGGCGCAACCGTTTGGCGGCGACATCGCGCATCCGACCATGCTGTTCGAGGTGGCCAGCGAAGAGGCGCTGCACTATGCGCGCGCCCTGCGCCAGCATTTCACCGCGTTCAAGGCCACGCGCGCAGTGCCGTCCCAGTTCATCTATGCCGCCCATGCCCTTGCCGAGGCGAACCGTCCACTGAAGGTTCTCTCGGTTGTCGAGCTGGCCGCCACACTGGAGGACTGGTTGCGGGTGCGCAAGGACACGACGTTCGAACCGGATGCCGCCCAGTTCGAGTTGCTGGAACAGACTGTCACCGCGCTTGAAGGGATGGCGCAAAGCGTCAGCGAGCAGCGCATGCCGCAGGCGCAACCCGGTCTGGTGCGGCGGTTGCAGTCGGATGGATATGCGCAGGCGGCTGATGATTCGCGGCAGGGCGAAGAGCGGGGATCTCCGGCCGGGACGCAGGTGCGCGACGACGTGGATGCCCAGTTGCTCCCGGTGTTCCTGGAAGAGGCGGACGACCTTGGCCGGAAGATAGATGCGGTGCTGCGGGCCTGGCGCGAATCGCCGGATGACGAGCGCCATGCGCAGGCGCGCACGCAGGCTTCATTCTGGGATGCGCTCAACGGCGATTTCGGCCGCATCGCAAGCTTGCTCGAAGAATTGCGGACTATCGGAGCGGCTTTGACCGGGCGGCGCGCGGGAGACCGCGTGCGGGAATCCGATATGGAGCAGGCCTTGTCCGGCAATATGCTGCGCGTGCGGTCCGAGGTGCTGGATCGCCTGGTGAGCGAGGCGGGGGAAATCGGTGTGGCGCGTTCGAGCATGGATACGGAACTGCATGCTTTCAAGAAAGAACTGCTGGAACTGAACGATATCGCGGCGCGGTTGCGCAAACAGATGCGCGAGGTGGAGATCCAGGCCGAGAGCCAGATGCAGGCGCATTCCCCATCGGGTAGCGACGGTGCGGGGCACTTCGATCCGCTCGAGCTCGACCGATTCAGCCGTTTGCAGGAACTGACGCGCTTCATGGACGAAAGCATGCACGACGTGCAGACCGTGCAGCAGTCGCTGCAGAAGGATCTCGACGAGACCGTCGCGGCGATGTCGGTGCAGGCGCATGCCGGCCGTGAGCTGCAGCAAACCCTGATGAGCGTGCGTATGGTTCCTCTTGCCAGCATCGGTGAGCGCCTGTATCGCATCGTGCGCCAGACGGCGAAGGAATTGAACAAGCGCGCCAACCTGGAATTGCCGGGTGCCGGCGTGGAAGTGGACCGCCGCATCCTGGAACAGATGACCGCTCCGATCGAACATCTGTTGCGCAATGCCATCGTGCATGGCCTGGAAAGCGAGCCGGTACGCATCCGCCACGGCAAGTCGCCCATCGGCGAGATCCGTCTGGGCCTGCGTCAGGAAAACAACGAGGTCGTGTTCGAATTCAGCGACGACGGCGCGGGGCTGAATTTCGCAGCCCTGCGCGAGAAGGCGCTGGAACTGGGATTGATGCGGCAGGACGAGGCCGCGAGCGATGACCGGCTGGCGCAGCTGATATTCGTGCCCGGCCTTTCCACCGCGGCTGAAGTGAGCGAGGTCGCGGGGCGAGGTGTCGGCCTGGACGTGGTGCGCACCGAGGTCGACGCCCTGGGCGGGCGCATCGATGTCAGCTCGAAGAGCGGGCAGGGCACGCAGTTCACCATTCATTTGCCGCTTGCGCTGGCCGTCGCGCAGATGCTGACGGTGCGTTCCGGCGAGGCGAGTTATGCGATCCCGGCAGTTCTGGTCGAGCAGGTGCGGCAGGTGGCAGCGCCGGAACTGGCGCAGCTGTATAACGACCGCCAGATCGTATGGCAGGAAAGGATATATCCGCTCCATTACCTGCCGCACCTGCTGGGCGACGCGGCGCGCATGCCTGAGAGCCTGCCGCGCAACGCGGTGTTGCTGCTGCGCAGCGGCGAGCAGCGCCTCGCATTGCATATCGACGAGTTGCAAGGCAGCCACGAAGCAGTGGTGAAGAACGCCGGCCCCCAACTGGCGCGGTTGGAATGGATTGCCGGTGCGACCGTGCTGGGCAGCGGGGCGGTGACGCTGATCCTGAATCCGGTACGGCTGGTTCAGCGCAACGGCGAGGCGGCCAAAGCCGGCTCTGATTTCCCGCGCTCGCGACCGCTGGTGATGGTGGTGGACGACTCGTTGACAGTGCGCAAGGTCACCACCCATCTGCTGAAGCGGGCCGGCTACCAGGTGGCGACGGCGAAGGATGGTGTGGATGCGCTGGAGCAGCTGGTGGAGATCCGCCCGTCCGTGATGCTGCTCGACATCGAGATGCCGCGCATGGATGGCTTCGAACTGACCCGGCAGTTGCGCCGCGATCCCACGACGCAGAACCTGCCCATCATCATGATCACCTCGCGCGCGGCGGACAAACACCGCGACCATGCGCTGCAATTGGGCGCGAACGCCTATCTCGGCAAGCCCTACCAGGAAGAGGAATTGCTGCAATGGATAGCCGGCTTCGCCCCGCTGCCCGAGTTGGGGTGAATTCCTCCCGCAACTCAGGTCCCAAGCCGATTTGTGAAGGCTGAGCCGGAAGGCTACAATGCCGCCATGTCCGACTTCAACCTCACCAACCATTTTCTCATCGCCATGCCTTCGCAGCAGGAAGGCGTCTTTGGCGGCACGCTGACCTATATCTGCGAGCACAACGAGAATGGTGCACTGGGCATCGTGGTGAACAAGCCGATCAGTCTGACGCTGGGGGAGATGTTCGACCAGATCCACGTCCCGCTGCACGAGCCCAAGCTGCAGAAGATGCCGCTCCATTTCGGCGGACCGGTGCAGACCGAGCGCGGCTTCGTGCTGCACGACACCGAGGGCGAGTGGCAGTCGTCGTTGCGCATCAACGACAAGCTGACGCTGACCACTTCCAAGGATATCCTCGAAGCCCTTGGCGAGGGCAAGGGGCCGCGCCATCTGCTCGTGACGCTGGGCTATGCGGGCTGGGACCAGGGGCAGCTGGAGCATGAGATGAGCGAGAACGCCTGGCTGTCCGTACCCGCCTCCGAACATATCCTGTTCGACCTGCCTGCGGAAGAACGCCTGCCTGCGGCGATGGCGCTGCTGGGGATCGATTACGCGACTCTGTCGGAAGAGGCCGGGCATGCCTGAGGGCATGGCGACCTTCACTCCGTCCGGTACGTTGTTGGGATTCGATTTCGGCACCAGACGCATAGGTGTCGCAATGGGCAATACCCTGCTGTGCCAGGCCAATCCGCTGACCACCATTGATGACGAGAAGAACGACACGCGATTCGCGAAGATCGCGGCGCTGATCGCCGAATGGCAGCCCGCCGCGCTGGTGGTGGGCCTGCCGTGCAACGACGACGGCACGCCGCACGAGCTGACCGCGCTGTGCCGCCGCTTCGCCAACCGCCTCAAGGGGCGGTTCAATCTGCCCACGATACTGGTCGATGAGCGGTATACTTCGCTCGCCGCAAGTGCGCGGCTGGACGAGGCCGGCATCTACGGCAGGAAGCAGACGGCCGTGCTCGACCAGTATGCCGCGCAACAAATATTGCAAGCGTATTTTGACGAACCCTCGGCGGGAAGGCTTCTCGTCCGCGAACCGTCAAGGCGCGATGAGAAATAGATTTTCGAGGTGTCAATGAACAATCCCCAGTTAAACAAGAACGGTGAACTCCAGCACCTGCTGACCACCGAGGGCCTGCCCGCGCGCATCATGCGCGACATCCTCGACCGCGCCGCGACGTTTCTCGATACCACCGACGGGCACGAGATCAAGAAGGTGCCACTGCTGCACGGCAAGTCGGTGTTCAACATCTTCTTCGAGAACAGCACGCGCACGCGCACCACCTTCGAGATCGCCGCGAAGCGTCTGTCTGCAGACGTGGTCAACCTCAACATCGGCTCTTCTTCCACCAGCAAGGGCGAGACCCTGCTGGATACCGTGGACAACCTGTGCGCGATGCATGCCGACATGTTTGTGGTGCGGCACGCGCAGTCGGGCGCAGCGCACCTGATCGCGCGCCACGTCGCGCCGGACATCCATGTCGTCAATGCGGGCGACGGCCGCCACGCGCACCCGACGCAGGCGCTGCTGGACATGTTCACCATCCGCCACTACAAGAAGGAATTCCACAACCTGCGCGTCGCCATCGTCGGCGACGTGCTGCACTCGCGCGTGGCGCGTTCGCAGATCCATGCGCTGACCACACTGGGCGTGCCGGAAGTGCGCGTGATCGCGCCGAAGACGCTGCTGCCGACCATGGTGGAGAACCTCGGCGTGCAGGTCTATCACGACATGGCGCAGGGTTTGAAGGACGTCGACGTGGTGCTGATGCTGCGCCTGCAGAACGAACGCATGCAGGGCGCGGCGCTTCCCTCGGCGCAGGAATACTTCAAGAACTACGGCCTCACCGAAGAGAAGCTGGCGCATGCGAAAGACGATGCCATCGTGATGCACCCCGGCCCGATGAACCGCGGTGTCGAGATCGACTCGCGAGTCGCCGACGGCCCGCGCTCCGTGATCCTGTCGCAGGTGACCTTCGGTATCGCGGTGCGCATGGCCGTGATGAGCATCCTCGCAGGGGGCAAACAATGAATATTCAGATCAAAAATGGTCGCCTGATCGACCCGAAGAACAAGATTGACGCACAGCAGGATGTATTCATCGCTGCGGGCAAGATCGCGTCGATCGGTAGCGCACCGGCGAGTTTCGCCGCGGACAAGGTGATCGACGCCAGCGGACTGGTCGTCGCTCCCGGCCTGATCGATCTCGCGGCGCGGCTGCGCGAGCCGGGCTACGAATACATGGCGACGCTGGAATCCGAGATGGATGCGGCGGTCGCCGGCGGTGTCACCAGCCTCGCCTGCCCGCCGGACACCGACCCGGCGCTGGACGAGCCGGGCCTGGTGGAGATGCTCAAGCACCGTGCGCGCAACCTGAACCAGGCGCGCGTCTATCCGGTCGGCGCGCTGACCGCGGGGCTTAAGGGACAGGAACTGACTGAGATGGCCGAACTGGTCGACGCGGGTTGCGTGGCGTTCAGCCAGGCTGACGCGCCGCTGACCGACACGCGCGTGATGATGCGCGCCATGCAGTATGCCGCGACCTTCGATTATCCGGTATGGATGCGCCCGCAGGACAGCTTCCTCGCGAAGAACGGCGTGGCGCACGATGGCGAGGTGGCGACGCGCTGCGGCTTGCCGGCGATCCCGGTGAGTGCCGAGACCATCGCACTGGCGACAATGCTGCAACTGGCACGCGACACCGGCGTGCGGCTGCATATCTGCCGCATCTCCAGCGCGGCGGGCGTCGAGATGATCCGCGCTGCCAAGCAGCAGGGGCTGAAAGTCACTTGCGACGTCTCGATGAACCACGTGCACCTGTCGGATATGGACATCGGCTTCTTCGATCCGAATTGCCATCTGGTGCCGCCGCTGCGCAGCCTGCACGACCGCGCCGCGCTGCGCTCCGGATTGCTGGACGGCACCATCGACGCGATCTGCTCGAACCACGCGCCGGTTGACGAAGATGCCAAACAGCTGCCGTTCGCCGAGGCTGAACCCGGCGCGACCGGACTGGAGCTGCTGTTGCCGCTGGTGCTGAAGTGGGCGCAGCAGGAAAAGCTTGGCTTGTCCGATGCGTTGGCGAGGGCCACGCTGCTTCCCGCCCGTATTCTCGGTCTGGATGCAGGCCATCTGGCCGTGGGTGCTGCCGCCGACCTGTGCGTGTTCGACCCCGAGGCCTGGTGGAAGGTCGAGCCGGCCGCGCTGAAGAGCCAGGGCAAGAACACGCCGTTCACTGGCTACGAAGTGCAGGGCAAGGTTCGCTATACCCTGGTCGATGGCCAGGTGGTCTACCAGGCTTGATGTATCCAGTCTCCCCCACACAGGGGGAGAATTCGTTTCATTCTCAGAGTTTTCACATGAACCCATTACTCGACTTCACAGGTCTGCCGCGCTTTGCGGAGATCAAACCCGAACATGTCGCTCCGGCCATCGAGCAGCTGCTGAACGAGAACCGCGCGCTGGTGGAACGACTGCTCGCGGACGATGTGCCGCCGACTTGGGACGACTTCGTGCTGCCGATGGAGGATGCCAACGAGCGCGTGTCGCGCGCCTGGGGGCCGGTGGGGCATCTGAACGCGGTGATGAATAGTCCGGAATTGCGCGAAGCCTACAACGCCACGCTGCCGAAGATCACCCAGTATTACGCGGAGCTGGGACAGAACCTCGCGCTGTTCAAGAAATTCAAGGCGCTGCGCGACAGCGCGGAGTTCGGGACGCTGAGCGGTGCGCGCAAGAAGGTCATCGAGAACGAGCTGCGCGATTTCCGCCTCGGCGGCGCGGAGCTGCCGGAAGACAAGAAGGCGCGCTACCTGGAGGTGCAGGAGAAACTGGCGGAACTGTCGTCGCGCTTCTCCGACAACCTGCTGGATGCGACCAATGCCTACACCCTGGTGATCGAGAACCGCGACGAACTGAACGGCCTGCCGGAGGACGTGTTGCAAGCGGCGCGCGAGGCCGCCGAAGCGGCTGGCAAAACCGGCTGGCTGTTCACGCTGAAGGCACCGTCCTACATGCCGGTGATGCAGTACGCCGACAACCGCGCACTGCGCGAGAAGATGTACCGCGCCTATGCGACGCGCGCCAGCGAGTTCGGCGACGCCAAGCTGGACAACGGCCCGCTGATGGACGAGATCGTCAAGCTGCGCGGCGAAGAGGCGGCGCTGCTCGGCTTCGCCAATTACGGCGAGCTGTCGCTGGCGAGCAAGATGGCGGAGACACCGCAGCAAGTGGTGCAGTTCATGCGTGAACTGGCGCAGCGCGCGCGGCCCTTCGCCGAGAAGGACCTCGCCGAATTGCGCGAGTTCGCGCGCAACGAACTGGATCTGTCTGAACTGCATTCCTGGGACATCGGCTACGCCAGCGAGAAGCTGCGCGAAAAGCGTTATGCCTTCTCCGAGCAGGAGGTGAAGCAGTATTTCCCCGAGGATGCCGTGTTGCTCGGCATGTTCCGTCTGGTCGAGACGCTGTATGGCCTGAGCATCGCACAGGCTTCCGCCCCGGTGTGGCACGAGAGCGTGCGTTTCTTCGACATCCGCGATGCGCAGGGACAATTGGTCGGCCAGTTCTACCTCGATCTGTACGCGCGCAACAGCAAGCGCGGCGGGGCGTGGATGGACGATGTGATCACGCGCCGCCGCAAGGCAGAGGGCATCCAGACGCCGGTCGCGTATCTCAACTGCAACTTCTCCGCGCCCGTCGGCGGCAAGCCGGCGACCTTCACGCACGATGAGGTCATCACGCTGTTCCACGAGTTCGGCCACGGCCTGCACCACCTGCTGACCGAAGTGGAAGACCTCGGCGTGTCCGGTATCAACGGCGTGGAGTGGGATGCGGTCGAGCTGCCCAGCCAGTTCATGGAGAACTTCTGCTGGGAGTGGGACGTAGTGCAGGGCATGACGCGTCAGGCTGATAGCGGTGAGAAGTTGCCGCGCGCGCTGTTCGACAAGATGCTGGCCGCGAAGAATTTCCAGAGCGGATTGCAGACGCTACGCCAGATCGAGTTCTCGCTGTTCGACATGTTGATGCACAGCAGCTTCGAGGCAGGTGGCGGCAAGACGATACTCCAGCTGCTCGACGAGGTGCGCGCCGAAGTCGCGGTGCTGATGCCGCCCGACTTCAACCGTTTCCCGCACAGCTTCTCGCACATCTTCGCCGGCGGCTATGCGGCGGGCTATTACAGCTACAAGTGGGCCGAGGTGCTGTCCGCCGACGCCTACAGCCTGTTCGAAGAACACGGCGTGCTGAACCCGGACATCGGCGCGCGCTTCCGTGCCGAGGTGCTGGCGATGGGCGGCAGCCGCGGTGCGATGGAGTCGTTCACCGCGTTCCGCGGGCGCGAACCGAGCATCGCCGCACTGTTGCGGCACAACGGGCTGATCGAGGAAGGCTGATTTCCGGGGAGGGCAAAATGAAACGCATCATTCTGTTGAGTGGGCTGCTGGCGGTATCATTGTTCGCACAGGCGGGGGAGTTGTACCGTTGGGTGGATAAGGCGGGCAAGGTGCATTACGGCGATACGCCGCCGCCTGCGGCCGCGCTGGTCGAGGAAAAGAAGCTCACCGACGTCGTTGCGCCAAGCGCGGATATGCCTTACGAGACGCGCCGCGCGCAGCAGAACTTTCCGGTGACGCTGTATGTAGGGGATGGCTGCGGCGAGTTCTGCGTGCAGGCGCGCGAACTGTTGATCAAACGCGGTATCCCGTTCAGCGAAAAGAACCTGGTCACCCGGGAAGAGATCGATGCATTCAAGGCCGCATCCGGCGGGGATAAGGTGCCCGTTCTGGCTGTGGGCAAGACGCTCATCAGCGGCTTCAGCGCCAGTCGCTGGAATAACGAACTCGACATCGCGGGTTATCCGAAGTCCGCATCCTATCGTCCTCTTCCGGTGCTGCCGGCTCCCGCTGTCGCGAGCGAGGCCGCTCCGGCGAACCCGCCCGCCCCATGAAGCTGGCCACCTGGAACGTCAATTCGCTGAAGGTACGCCTGCCGCAGGTGCTGGACTGGCTCGCCGCCAATCCGGTCGAGGTGCTGTGCCTGCAGGAGACCAAGCAGCAGGATGCCGATTTTCCGCAGGCCGATCTGCTGGCGGCGGGTTACCAATCCGTGTTCAGCGGGCAGAAGACCTACAACGGCGTGGCGATCCTGAGCCGCGGTCCGCTGGACGAGGTGCAGTTCGGCATTCCCGGTTTCGATGACGAGCAGAAACGCGTCATCGCTGCCACGATCAACGGCGTTCGTGTCGTGTGCGTGTATGTGCCTAACGGGCAAAGCGTGGATTCCGACAAGTACCAGTACAAGCTGAAATGGCTGGAGGCGCTCCGTGCCTGGCTTGCCGGGGAGTTGGCGAAATATCCGAAATTGGCGCTGCTGGGCGACTACAACATCGCGCCGGAAGACTCCGATGTCTATGATCCCAAGGCCTGGGAAGGCAACGTGCTGGTGAGCGAGCCGGAGCGCCAGCAGTTCCGCAGCCTGTTGCAGCTCGGACTGCGCGACAGCTTCCGGCTGTTCGAGCAGGCGGAGAAATCCTATTCCTGGTGGGACTACCGCATGATGGCGTTCCGCCGCAACAGGGGGTTGCGCATCGACCACATCCTGATCAGCGAGGCGCTCGCTGCGAAGTGCAGGGGCTGCATCATCGATCGCACACCGCGCAAGCTGGAGCGGCCTTCCGACCATACGCCTGTGGTGGCGGAACTGTAGATCCCTACTGCACGATGAACTCGACCAGTTCGGCCGGGTTGTCCGAGAACGGCTCGCCGAGGCTGATACTGCCGGATTTGTGCAACACGATCTGTTCGTGGGAGAGCGGGATCACCTGGCCGTCGCTGAATCGGATGTAGGTGCCGTTGGCGCTGTGGTCGACGATGATGAACTTGTTGAAGCTGAGTTCGATGCGCGCATGCTGGCGCGAAGCGAAGCTGCTGTTGATCACGAGGTCGCAGGCCTCGCCGCGGCCGAGCACCGCGCTCCTGTGCTGTTCGTTCAGGGCGGTGGTCTGTCCGTGGTAGCGCAGCATGAGTTCGTTGCGCGCGTCGCTCGGCTTGCGGAATCGCGGCAGGCCGATGCGGGTACTCATGGTGTCGTCCCGCTCCCATGAAACCAGAAAGACATCGGAGGCTTCCTGTTTACCCCGAAATTCGGCGCGCATAACCTGCCGGGTCCTGTTGCGTAAATCATCCGGCAGCTCATTTGCCGCGGCCCGGGTGGTCATGATCTGGCGCGCACGGGTGATGGAGGCGACGCGGGCGGCGATGTTCACTGTGTCGCCGTACACGTCGCCGTCCTCGCAGATCACTTCGCCATAGTGGAAGCCCACGCGTATGTACATCGGTTGTTCGCCGCCCGGGCGTTCCTTCTCGATCGCATTCTGCATCGCGCAGGCCGCTTCCAGCGCGGCGGCCGGATTCGGGAAGGTGCACAGGATCTCATCGCCTATGGTCTTGATCAGGGTGCCCCGATGCACCGCCATTTCTTTCACCATGGTGGCCAGACAGCCAGCCACCAGACGCCTGGCCGGTTCATTCCCCAGTTTGTCGTAAAGCGCGGTGCTGCCGCTGATGTCGGCGAACAGGATGGCCAGTTTTTCGGTGTGAGGAGCCGTCACCCGTTCGCCCCGAACATCATGCGTTTCGCGACGAAGCGCTTGGCGAACGGCAGGCAGTCCAGCGCAGAAAGTGTGGCGGCGCGCGCCGGGGAAAGCAGCGGCAGGTCGTTGGAGAACAGGCGCACCAGGCTGTCGGTGAAGCGGATGCCTGACTCGCGGTCGGTGCGCCGCCGCGAGCAGTAGGCGGCGAGCATCGCGTCCGTGCCCAGGATCTCAGGTGCGGCATCGAGTATCTCCTGCGCCAGCTCCCATGCGTCGCGCACGCCCATATTGAAGCCTTGTCCCGCTACGGGATGCAGTGTCTGCGCGGCGTTGCCCAGCAGTACGGTATGCGGCATGGGAACCTGTTGCGGGGCGCACCGCAGGCCGAGGGCGAAACAGCTGCGCTGGCTGACGCTCAGGAACGCGCCGAGGCGGTCGCCGAAATGTTCGTGCAGCCTGGCGAGGAAGGTCGCATCGTCCCAGGCCAGCATTTCCTGCGCCTTGTCGTGCGGTGCGGTCCACACCAGTTCATAGCCGCCCTGATAGGGCAGCAGCGCGAGAGGTCCCTGAGCGGTGAAGCGCTCGAACGCGGTGTCGGACAGCGGCGCGGCGCAGGTGACGTGGGCGATGAGCGCGCTCTGGCCATAGTCGCGGGTCTCCGGCGGGAATCGTTGCGCCAGGAGTTTGCCGCCGTCGGCCACCACCGCGAGGCGGGTGTGGAGCGTGTTTTCAGTGCCATCGATCTGGTAGCGGATGACGGCCTGTCCGGTCTCGCCCTGCAGTTCTGTGACGCTCGCCCCATACACCGTTTTGAGGTCGCTGTGCCGCATGGCCTGGTCCAGCGCGTTGTGCAGTTCGGGGTAGGGCAGCACATAGCCGAGTTCCGGCGTCTTCATCTCTGCCGCGCGCAGCACCGCGCGGCCGAAGCTTTGCCGCTGCGAGACATGGATGGTGCGGATCGCCGAGACGCTGCGCATCGCATCCCAGACGCCGAGGCGCGCCAGCAGCAAACGGCTGCCGTAGGACAAGGCCAATGCGCGCGCATCGGCGCTGGCGAGTTGAGCCGGGCGTGCCTCCAGTACGCGGACGTCCAGGCCGCTGCCGCGCAGGGCAAGCGCCAGCGCGGCGCCCACCGGGCCGCCACCGATGATTGCGATATCGCATTGTTCAGTCATGGCGCATGGCCTCCTCGATGTCGGTCACGCTCTTCGGCGCGGCCACGGTCAATACTTCGTTGCCCTGTTCAGTGACGACGACGTCGTCCTCGATACGGATGCCGATGTTCCACAGCGCGAGCGGCACGTCGTCGGCGGGGCGGATGTAGCAGCCGGGTTCCACGGTCAGCACCATGCCGGGCTGCAGCTTGCGCCAGCGGTCGTCGACCTTGTAATCGCCGACATCGTGCACATCCATGCCGAGCCAGTGCCCGGTGCGGTGCATGTAGAACTTCCTGTAGCTCTCGCTTTCCAGCACGCCGTCCACGCTTCCGCGGCACAGCTTGAGGTCGATGAAGCCCTGTACCAGCACACGCAGCGCGGCGTTGTGCGGCTCGTCCCAGGCATTGCCGGAGCGGACGGCGGCGATCGCGGCGGCTTGCGCGGCGAGCACGATCTCGTACACGTCCTTTTGCGGGCCGTTGAACTTGCCGTTGACGGGGAAGGTGCGCGTGATGTCGGCAGCATAGCCCTCCACTTCGCAGCCCGCATCGATGAGCAGCAGGTCGCCATCACCGAGTTGTCCATTGTTCTCGACGTAGTGCAGCACGCAGGCGTTCGCGCCCCCGGCGACGATGGCGGGGTAGGCTTGGTGCCGCGCACCGTGGCGGCAGAATTCGTGCAGCAGCTCCGCCTCGATCTCATATTCGTAAAGGTCGGGGCGGGTGTGGCGCATGGCGCGGCGGTGAGCCTGCGCGGAAACGGCGGCGGCACGGCGCATGATGTCCAGTTCATGCGCATCCTTGACCAGACGCATCTCGTGGAGCTGGGCGCGCACGTCGCGGATCTCGTCCGGCGCGCGGATGCCGCTGCGTATCTTGGCCTGCACCTTGCCGCGTAATTCGAGCAAACGCCGGTCCCACGCGGCGTCCGCCCCGAGCGGGAAGAACAGCGTGGGCTGGTTTCCCAGCAACTCGGCCAGTTTTTCGTCGAGCTGTTCGATTGCGTAGGTGGCATCGAAGCCGTAGCGTTCCTGCGCGGCTTCCGGCCCGCAGCGGTAGCCGTCCCAGATCTCGCGTTCCAGGTTCTTCTCGCGGCAGAACAGGATGGATTGGGGTTCGTCGCCCGCGATCAGCACCAGCACCGCTTCGGGTTCGGCAAAGCCGGTGAGGTAATAGAAACTGCTGTCGTGCCGGTAGGCATAGTGCGTGTCGCCGTTGCGCGCGACTTCTTCCGCAGTGGGAATCACGGCGATGCCGCGGCGCATCTGCTCCAGCAGGCGCGCGCGGCGTTGGCGGTATACGGAGGAATCAGGCATGGGCCGCATTTTGCGACGAACGTATCTGGCTGTCGAGTTCGGCGAGGCGTTGCGGCGTGCCGACGTCCACCCACTGGCCGCGATGGTGTTCGCCGCTCACTTTGCCGAGCGCGATCTGCCCGCGCAGCAAGGGGGCAAGCGGCGCGATGCTGCCGCGCGGGATGCCGGAGAACAGTGCGGGCTGGTAGATGCCGATGCCGCTGAAGGTGAGTTTCGAGTGTTGGGCACTTGGCGCGGACTCCACTACACGCCCGTCGTGCAACAGGAAATCGCCGTTCGGGTGGTGGGGCGGATTGTCCACCAGCACGAGGTGGGCCATGTCACCGTTGTCCCGCATGGCCGCCGCATGCGCAGGAAGTCGCGCGAAATCGTAGTCGCACCAGATGTCGCCGTTGACCACGGTGAAGGGCTCGTCGCCTAGCAGTGGCAGCGCATTGGCGATACCGCCTGCTGTTTCCAGCGCCTTGCCTTCGTCGGAGTAAGCGATGTGCACGCCGAATTGACGGCCATTCCCAAGGGCTTCTTCAATCTGTATGCCCAGATGGGCATGGTTGATGACCAGCTCGGTGATGCCAGCGCGCGCGAGCCGTTCGATGTGCCACACAACCAGCGGTTTGCCGCCTGCAGGCAGCAAGGGCTTGGGGGTGTGGTCGGTGAGCGGTCTCATGCGCTCGCCGCGACCGGCGGCAAGGATCATCGCTTTCATGTCGTCAGAAGGTGTAGCCGACCTGCGTTTCCCGCGGCTCAAGGGCATCGAGCAGGTTGAGCAGCGGCTTGAGGTCGATGTAGCGCTCGCAGGCGCGGCGCAGGTAGTCCATTACCAGCGGCATGTCTTTCAGGTAGCCGTCCTTGCCGTCGCGGTGATACAGGCGAGCGAAGATGCCCAGCACCTTGATGTGGCGCTGTACCCCCATCCACTCATAGTCGCGATAGAACTCGCCGAAGTCCGCGCGCACCGGCAGTCCGGCCTTGCGCGCCTTCTCCCAGTAACGGATCAGCCAGTCCATGATCTCTTCCTCTTCCCATTTTATGTAGGCGTCCTTGAACAGCGAGGCGAGGTCATAGGTGATGGGGCCGTATACCGCGTCCTGGAAATCGAGGATGCCGGGGTTGGGCTCGGCCACCATCAGATTGCGCGAGTGGTAGTCTCGGTGAACGTAGACGCGCGGCTGCGCGAGGTTGTTGGCGAGGATGCGGCGGAAGCTTTCTTCCAGCGCAGCTTGCTGTTTGTCGCTGAGCACCACGCCCAGGTGCTTGGCGATGTACCACTCCGGGAACAGGTTGAGTTCGCGGCGCAGCAGGGCCTCGTCATAGGGCGGCAGTTCGTCCTCGCGCGAAGCAAGCTGGATCTTGATCAGGGCATCGGTTGCCGCGCCATAGAGTTGGCGTGCGCTATCTGCATTCAACGCCTGCAGGTAAGTGGTGTTGCCCAGGTCGGACAGCAGCAGAAACCCCTGTGCCAGGTCTTGCGCATGGACGTGGGGCACATGGGTGCCGGCATCCTCGAACAGCTTGCCGATGTGCAGGAAAGGCTGGCAGTTCTCGTGCTGCGGCGGGGCGTCCATCACGATCAGCGTACGGCCCTCGGCGAAGGTGGCGCGGAAGTAGCGGCGGAAGCTGGCGTCGGCGGAGGCCGGGGCGATGCTGAAGGTTTCATTCGGGAACAGGCTGTGCAGCCATTCGGTAAGTTGTTGCTGGCGTTGCATATCAGGGGTATCCGGGCGGTCTTAATGGTAAACTCGTGAAAGTTTACCATCTAACCATTGTTATGCGGTTCCGTCTCAAGCCCGTCGCATTCTCTCTGCTTTGCACATTCGCGCACAACGCCGGTGCGGAGGTGGATATGCTTGCGCTGGAAATGGACCGGACGTTCATGGCGATGCCCGTACCGACGCAGGAAACGCCCGCGTTCGTGGAAGCGGACCGTCTGGTGGGCAAGCAGCAAAACCAGATCGAGGCGATTGGCAACGCGATATTGCGCAAGCGCGGGCAGTCCATCAAGGCGGACCGGCTGCTGTACTTCCAGGATACGCAGGATGTCGATGCCCAAGGCTCAGTGGTGGTTGAGCAGGACGGCAACACCATGAGCGGGCCGCACCTGATCCTCAATCTCGACACCAATATCGGCAAGATGGAGCAGCCAGTGTTCTATCTGGCGGAGAACGATGGGCGGGGTTCCGCAGACGTGATGCTCTTCCAGGACAAACAGCATTACACCCTCGACAACGCGACCTACACCACCTGTCCGGCGGATAACGAGGACTGGCTCCTGAAGATGAAGGGACTGGAAATCGACCGCGAGCAGCAGATCGGCACGGCGCACCATGCCTGGGTGGAGTTTATGGGCGCGCCTATCCTGTATTCGCCATGGATGGACTTCCCGCTCAACGACCAGCGCAAGTCCGGCTTCCTCGCGCCGGTGTTCGGCAGCACGACCAAGGGCGGCAGCGACCTGATGGTGCCGTATTACTGGAACATCGCACCGAACCGCGATGCAACCATTGCGCCGCGAGTGATGACCAAGCGTGGCGTGCTGCTCAACAACGAGTTTCGCTATCTGGAGTCGGGTTATGGAGGCGAATTGCACATGGACGTGCTGCCCAATGACGCGCTGGCAAACCGCAGCCGCACGCGGATCGCGTTGACCCATAGCCAGAGCATCGCGGCAGGGTTGACCGGCTATGTCAATTTGAACCGTGTTTCGGATGATGCCTATTTGCGCGATCTGGCCGATTCGGTGAATATAACGTCGCAAGTCAACCTGGTGCGAGAAGGCTTGCTGTCCTACAACGGTGGTTGGTGGAATACCACTGCACGTGTGCAACGTTACCAGACCTTACAGGATCCCGCCGCGCCGATCGGCGTGCCCTATGCGCGTTTGCCGCAGTTGACGGTGGCCGCGCAGCGGTATGCTTCCGGCGCGAATCTGGCTTTTGCCGGAGAATTTGTCGATTTCAGCCATCCCGCTGCGCTGAATGCCCAGCGGCTGGTGATCAATCCCAGCGTCAGTTATCCCTTGCTGAGCGATCCGGCGTTTTATCTCACGCCCAAGGTCGGTATACACAGCACTCACTATGTAATGGGGGCCAATAATGCCGCCGCACTGCCGAACGCTTCGCGCACCCTGCCGATCTTCAGCATGGATAGCGGCATGGCATTCGAGCGCGACTGGAGCCTGGCTGGTGGCAACTATCTGCATACCTTGGAGCCGCGCGTTTTCTATGTGTATGTGCCATACCGGGACCAGGCGCAGTTGCCGAACTTCGATTCGGCACAGGCCGATTTCAGCTTTGTCCAGATGTTCGCCGAGAACCGTTTTTTCGGCAGCGACCGTGTCGGGGATGCCAATCACGTCACGCTGGCGATGACCTCGCGCCTGATGGAACAGGCAAACGGCATGGAACGCCTGAAGGTGACACTGGGTGAGCGGTTCAGCTTTAGCCCGCCGCGAGTGAATTTCATTACGCCTGCGACGAGCACCAACCGTTCGGACATATTGCTGGCAGTCGCCGGCCGCGTGACCGATGCCTGGACGCTGGACAGCGAGGCGCAATTCGACCCGAACCAATCGCATACCCAACGCTACAACATCGCTGCCCGCTACCGGCCCGAAGCCGGCAAGGTGGTCAATCTGGGGTATCGCTTCTTGCGCAACACTTTGCGCCATGCCGATCTTTCCGCGCAATGGCCGCTGTCCGGTCGCTGGCATGCGGTGGGCCGCTGGAACTATTCTTTTCAGGACAACCGCCTTTTGGAGGCGATAGCAGGGCTTGAGTATAATCAAAGCTGTTGGATGCTCCGCCTTGTGGCTCAACGCTTTACTGTGGGGACGCAGCAAGCCAATACCGGTTTCTTCATACAGCTTGAACTGAATGATCTGGTCAAGGTTGGCTCGGATCCGTTGAGCTTGCTCAAGAACAGCGTGTCCGGCTACACCAAATTGAATGACAGGCCTGTTGATAAAGCCTCAAAAGTATTGCGCTGATTACAGAAAGACATAGATGCGAACAAGTTCCTTGATGATGTACGGTGCATTCCTCCTGATGCAAACTGTTTACGGAGCGGAGATGCTCCCTGTTGAAGCGGTGAAAGCCGTCCCGCCAGCACTCGATCCGCAAAAACAGGTGGCAGGGATCGATTCGGTGGTGGCAGTGGTCAACGATGACGTGATCACCCGCCGCGAACTGGATGACCGTCTGCGCACGGTGGCTCGCCAGTTGGAGAAACAGGGCACACAGCTGCCCGCGCCGGAGGTGTTAGAGAAGCAGATACTCGAGCGCATGATCACCGACCTGCTGCAGGCGCAATTCGCGAAGGAAAACGGCGTGCGCGTGGATGATACGCAACTCGATCTGGCGATCACGCGGATCGCACAACAGAACGGTTTTCCGGCGCTTGCGGAATTTCGCGCGAAGCTGGAGGCGGACGGGGTGAACTTCAAGAAATTCCGCGAGGAGATCCGCGGCGAAATCATTTCCACGCGGCTGCGCGAGCGCGAAGTGGAGAGCAAGCTGGTGATCAGCGATACGGAGGTGGACAACTACCTCGCCAACAAGGCCAGGATGGGCGGTGCGAACGAGGAGTTCCATCTTGCGCACATCCTGGTGGTGGTGCCTGAACAGGCCAGCGCCGAGAAGATCCAGGCGGCTCGCGACAAGGCCGAGCAGGCATTGGCGCAATTGAAGGGTGGTGCCGATTTCGCCCAGGTGGCAGCCGGCACTTCCGATGCCAAGGATGCGCTCAAGGGCGGCGATCTCGGCTGGCGCTCCAGCGACCGCATTCCTCCGCTATTCATGAACGAATTGCAGAGCCTGCAGCCCGGACAGACCACTGCGGTGCTGCGCAGTCCGAGCGGTTTTCATGTCCTCAAGCTGATCGAGAAGCGTAGCGGCAGCGCACCGGTGGTGATCGTTGAGACGCACGCGCGACACATCCTGATCAAGACCAGCGAGATCGTGCCGGCAATCGAGGCGAAGAGCCGCATCATGGAGATCAAGGCACGCATCGAGGCGGGCGCGGATTTCGCCGAGCAGGCCAAGCGCTATTCGCAGGATGGCAGCGCGCAACAGGGAGGCGACCTGGATTGGCTTGCCCCGGGACAGACCGTTCCCGAATTCGAGGATGCGATGAACAAGCTGCAACCCGGCATGATAGGAGCGGTGCAGACGCAGTTCGGCTGGCACCTGATCCAGGTGCTGGAGCGGCGCAGTACCGACGTCAGTGTGCAGCAGCAGCGCCAGCAGGCGCGTCAGGCGATCGGCAATTTCAAGTCCGAAGAGCTGTATCAGGACTGGTTGCGCCAGCTGCGCGATCGCGCCTTCATCGAATACCGCCTCGAAGAGAACAACTAGCCGGTGAGCAAAACTCTTCCTTCCGCCCCGCTGGTCATCACATCCGGGGAGCCGGCAGGTATCGGCCCGGATCTGTGTGTACGGCTTGCCGCAACATCGGCGGCGGAGCCCTTCGTCGTTATCGCCGATAAGAGCCTGTTGCAACAGCGTGCCGCGCAGCTCGGCGTGGGGCTGCGATTGCAGGACTATGTGGCTGGGCGACCGGCTCAACCGGACATCTTGTCAGTGATCCATGTGCCGCTCGCCGTGCCTTGCCGTCCCGGAACGTTGGATGCCGCCAACAGCGGCTACGTGCTGGAGATGCTGCGCCGCGCGGTGCAGGGATGCCAGAGAGGCGAGTTTTCCGGCATGGTGACCGCCCCGGTGCACAAAGGCATCATCAACGATGCCGGGATTCCCTTCACCGGACATACAGAATTCCTCGCCGAGCAGACCGGCACGCCGCTGGTGGTGATGATGCTGGTCGGCGGCGGCATGCGCGTGGCGCTGGCGACCACGCATCTCGCGCTCCGGGAGGTGCCTGACGCGATCACCGCACCGTTGCTCGAAGATGTGCTGCGCATCATCCGGCGGGACCTGCAACGACGCTTCGGCATCGCGCAGCCGCGCATCCTGGTGGCGGGGCTCAATCCGCATGCGGGTGAGGGCGGTTATCTGGGGCGCGAAGAGATCGACGTGATGATCCCCGTGCTCGACCGCTTGCGCGACGAAGGTTTCGATGTCAGTGCGCCCCTGCCTGCCGATACCTTGTTCACGCCGCATAAACTTTCACAATGCGATTGCGTGCTGTCGATGTATCACGACCAGGGCTTGCCTGTGCTGAAGCACGCCAGCTTCGGGCAGGGGGTGAACGTCACGCTGGGTCTGCCCATCATCCGCACTTCGGTGGATCACGGCACGGCACTGGATCTGGCGGGAACCGGCAAGGCCGATAGCGGCAGCCTGCTGGAGGCACTCAAGCTGGCGTCAGAGATGGTGAGTCATGAGCAGTCATAAGGCAAAAAAACAGTTTGGCCAGAACTTCCTGGTCGACCAGCAGATCATCGCCGACATCGTCGCGGCGATCCGCCCGGAGCCGGACGACAACATGGTCGAGATCGGTCCCGGACTCGGCGCGCTTACGCGGCCGTTGCTCAAGCGGCTGAATCACCTGCATGTGGTGGAGATAGATCGCGACATCATCGCGCGGCTGGAACACGACTATCCGCAGGGCGATGCCGGCAGGAAGCTGACCATCCATGCGGGAGACGCGCTGGCGTTCGATTTCGCCACGCTGCCCGCGCCGCTGCGCATCGTCGGCAACCTGCCGTACAACATCTCGTCGCCGCTGCTGTTCCACTTCGCCGCCTATGCCGAGCGCGTCACCGACATGCACTTCATGCTGCAGAACGAAGTGGTCGAGCGCATGGTCGCCGAGCCCTCCACCCCGGCATACGGGCGGCTGTCGGTGATGCTGCAGTATCGTTTCTACATGGAAAAGCTGCTGGACGTGCCGCCGGAATCCTTCCGTCCCGCGCCCAAGGTCGATTCCGCCATCGTGCGCATGATCCCGCTGCCTGCCGCCGAGATCGCGGTGCGCAACGAGAAGTTGTTTGCCGAGGTCGTTGGCGCGGCTTTCGGCCAGCGCCGCAAGACGCTGCGCAACACCCTGCGCGGCCACCTGGCGGCAGAAGATTTCGCCCAGCTCGGCATCGATGCGCAACTGCGTGCCGAGAATCTGTCCGTAGTGGAGTTCGCCAGGATAGCGAACCATCTGGATGGTAGAATGCGCGCCTGAAATTCCCTGAGTGCGCCCGTCATGTCTGAATCTTTTCCTCTGGTAATGAGTTTTGCCGCAACCGACCCCAGCGGGGGCGCGGGCTTGCAGGCCGACATTCTGACCATAGCCAGTATGGGTTGCCACCCACTGTCAGTGGTGACTGCCATCACCGTGCAGGACACCAGCGGCGTGGACGATGTGATGCCGATCGACCCGGACTGGGTGGTGGACCAAGCGCGCGCGATGCTGGAGGACGTGCCGGTCGCCGCGTTCAAGATCGGCCTGCTGGGCAGCGTGGAGAACATCGCGGCGATCGCCGAGGTGATGGCGGACTACCCGGATATCCCGCTGGTGCTCGACCCAGTGCTTGCTTCCGGCCGCGGCGACGAGTTGGCCAACGAAGACATGCTGGATGCGATGCGCGAGCTGCTGATCCCGCAGACCACCATCATCACGCCGAACAGCATGGAAGCGCGCCGGCTGGCCCTGAACGACGACGACGAGAATGACGATCCCGGATTGGACGAGTGTGCTAAGCGTCTGCTGCGCATGGGCTGCGAGTACGTGCTGATCACCGGCACGCACGAGCATACGCCCAAGGTCATCAACACCCTGTACGGCGAGCGCGGCGTGATCCGCAGCGACAGCTGGGCGCGCCTGTCCGGCATCTATCACGGATCCGGCTGCACCCTGGCTTCCGCGATCGCGGCCTTGCTGGCGCAGGACGTGGATGTGCCGGAGGCAGTCAAGGAGGCGCAGGAATACACTTGGCAAACGCTGAGCGCGGGCTTCCGGCCCGGCATGGGGCAGCATATCCCCGATCGTCTGTTCTGGGCGCGCGGCGAGGAGAATGGGCCTGAACGTCCGAATTAGCGGGCTGTACGCCATCACGCCGGACGAGCGGGATACGGCGGAACTGTTGCGCAAGGTGCGCCAGGTTCTGCTGGGCGGCGCGCAGGTGGTCCAGTACCGCAACAAGCTGGCCGATGCGCAGTTGCGTTTCGAGCAGGCCGGTGCGTTGCGTGTATTGACGCGCGAATTTGGCGTGCCGCTGATCGTCAACGATGATGCTGGTTTAGCTAAGCAGGTCGATGCGGACGGCGTGCATCTGGGCGGGACGGACGGCAGCGTGGCTGCAGCGCGCGCGCTGCTCGGCGCGGCGAAGGTCATCGGCGTGTCTTGCTATAATCGCGCGCCTCTGGCTTTCGAGGCGGTGCGGCAGGGTGCCGATTACGTGGCGTTCGGCGCGTTCTTCCCTTCGGGCGTCAAGCCGGATGCGGTGAAGGCGACGCCCGAACTGTTGCAACAGGCGCGGCGTGAGTTGAACGTGCCCATCGTCGCCATCGGCGGCATCACCGTGCAGAACGGCGCGGAATTACTGGAGGCCGGCGCGGATGCGCTGGCGGTGATCTCGGCGGTGTTCGCGGCGGCGGACATTCAGGACGCGGCAAGGCAGTTCGCAGAATTGAAATATCCATAGAACAACATCAGTAGAAAGACGCATCATGACTTCGCACAACCAGCAGCTTTTCGACGAATCCCAGAAGATCATCCCCGGCGGCGTGAACTCGCCGGTGCGCGCATTCAAATCGGTCGGCGGTACGCCGTTGTTCTTCAAGCGCGGCAAGGGCGCCTACGTGTGGGATGCCGACGACAAGCGCTACATTGATTATGTGAATTCCTGGGGTCCGATGATCGTCGGCCACTGCCACCCCGACGTGGTGAAGGCGGTGCAGGACGCGGCTGCCGAAGGTCTGGGTTTCGGCGCGCCGACCGCGAGCGAGCTGGAGATCGCCGAACTGCTGTGCAAGATCCTGCCGTCGCTGGAAATGGTGCGTCTGGTCAGCTCCGGCACCGAGGCGACGATGACCGCGATCCGTCTGGCACGCGGTTTTACCGGGCGTTCGCGCATCATCAAGTTCGAAGGCTGCTACCACGGCCACTCCGACGGTCTGCTGGTCAAGGCCGGTTCCGGCGCGCTGACCTTCGGCCAGCCGAGTTCTTCCGGTGTGCCCGCCGAGATCGCCGCACTGACCACGGTGCTGGACTACAACGACGCGGCCGGTCTGGAGAAGGCCTTTGCCGAATACGGCAATGAGATCGCCGCGGTGATCGTCGAGCCGGTCGCCGGCAACATGAACCTGATCCTGCCGAAGCGCGAGTTCCTCGACGCGATGCGCAGCCTGTGCACCAAGCACGGCGCGGTGCTGATTCTGGACGAAGTGATGTCCGGCTTCCGCGTCGGTCTGCAGGGCGCTCATGGTCACTTTGGCATCAAGCCGGACCTGATCACGCTGGGCAAGGTGATGGGCGGCGGTCTGCCCGCCGCCGCTTTCGGCGGTCGCCGCGACATCATGCAATGCCTCGCACCGCTGGGTGCGGTGTACCAGGCCGGCACACTGTCCGGCAACCCGGTTGCAGTGGCGGCAGGCTTGGCTACGTTGAAGCTGGTACAGGCTCCCGGTTTCTATGAGCGTCTGACCCAGATCGCCAAACAGATGACCGAAGGCATCGCAGCCAGCGCGAAGAAGCACGGCATCCCATTCAGCGCGCAGTCCATCGGCAGCATGTTCGGCCTGTATTTCAGCGAGAAGGCGCCGACCAGCTACGCCGAAGTGATGGCTAGCGACAAGGAGGCGTTTAACCGCTTCTTCCACGCGATGCTGGAAGAGGGCGTGTACCTCGCACCATCGGCGTTCGAAGCCGGTTTCGTGTCCGCCGCGCATAGCGATGCGGACATCGCGGCAACCATCGCTGCCGCCGACAGAGTCTTCGCGGCCTGGAAATAATGGGACTCTTCTCCAAAGCGGCCTTCTACACCACGGTCAACGACTTGCGCGACCTGCCGCTGCACGGCGGCAGGGAAGTCGCGTTCGTCGGGCGTTCCAATGCCGGCAAATCCAGCGCGATCAACACGCTGGCGAACCATGTGCGACTGGCCTATACCAGCAAGACGCCGGGGCGCACCCAGCATCTCAATTACTTTTCGCTGGGAGATGATAATTATCTGGTGGACTTGCCGGGCTACGGCTACGCCAAAGTGCCTCCCGATGTGCAGAAGCATTGGGAAAAGCTGCTGGGTGATTACTTGCAAACCCGCGAGGAGTTGGCAGGCCTGGTGGTCATCATGGACTCGCGCCATCCGCTGACGGCGCTGGACGAAGGCATGCTGGACTGGTTCGCTCCCACCGGCAAACCGGTGCATGTGCTGCTGACCAAGTCGGACAAGCTCAGCCGCCAGCAGGCGACCAAGACACTGAATAGCGTAAAATCCTACCTGAACGAGCATTTCCCGAACTGTTCCGTGCAACTGTTTTCCAGCCTGAAGAAGCAGGGGACGGAAGAGGCAGAGGCGGTGATCGCGGGTTGGCTCAAGGAATGACAGACAAAAAAATGCCCCTGAACCAAAGGGGAAGGTCAGGGGCAAAGTCTTAACATGGTTAAGACACACGCTCAGGGAGGAGAAACGTGGAATGATTCATCATCATTCACGCAATCAGATAAGCCGTTTCTAAAATAGTTCCAAAGAAAATAAAATTTTTCAGGAAGAATCATGCAGACACTCGGACAATACCCTCACAAACGCATGCGCCGGATGCGTCGAGACCAGTTTTCGCGCGACTTGATGCGTGAGCATGTGCTCACTCCGGCGGATTTCATCTACCCGGTTTTCGTGCTCGAAGGCAGCAACAAGGTCGAGGATGTGAAGTCCATGCCGGGGGTGCAGCGCAAGACGCTGGACCTGCTGTTGAAGGACGCCGAGCAATGCGTGAAGCTGGGTATTCCTGTGATGGCGATCTTCCCAGTGATCGACACTCCATTAAAGAGCTTGGGCGCAGAAGAAGCTTACAACCCGAACGGCCTGGTGCCGCGCGTGGTTGCCGAGCTGAAGAAGAATTTCCCGGAGTTGGGCGTAATGACCGACATCGCGCTCGATCCGTATACCAGCCACGGCCAGGACGGGCTGATCGACGACAGCGGCTACGTGCTGAACGACGAGACGATCGCGGTGCTGACCAGGCAGGCTCAGTGCCATGCCGCCGCCGGGGCCGACATCGTCGCGCCTTCCGACATGATGGACGGACGCATCGGCGAGGTGCGTACGGCGCTGGATGCCGACGGCCACATCCACACCCGCATCATGGCTTACTCCGCCAAATACGCCTCCAGCTTCTATGGTCCGTTCCGCGACGCGGTCGGCTCCAGCGGCAATCTCGGCAAGGGCAACAAATACACCTACCAGATGGACCCGGCCAATTCCGACGAAGCGCTGTGGGAAGTCGGCCTCGACTTGCAGGAAGGCGCGGACATGGTGATGGTCAAGCCGGGCATGCCTTACCTGGACATCGTGCGCCGCGTGAAGGACGAGTTCAGGGCGCCGACCTTCGTGTACCAGGTCAGCGGCGAATACGCCATGCTCAAGGCTGCCGCGCAGAACGGCTGGCTGAATGAAGAAGCATGTGTGCTGGAATCGTTGCTGGCATTCAAGCGTGCCGGCGCGGACGGCATCCTGACCTACTTTGCGCTGGATGCGGCGCGCTGGCTGAAATCAGGCGGCTAGCAACGCTTCGACTGCCGCGATATCCGCATGGGTCTCCGGGTGGCGGCTGCCGCTGAATTGCGCGTTCTTGGGGAGCACGACGATATGGGTCTGCACCCCGGATTCGCCGGTCAGGGTGTAGCTCGGCACGGTCTCCTCATGTCCGCCTAGCTGGACTCGCCACACCCCATCCTCGAAATCGATCTTGTGCTTGAGCAGGAACAGCAGCACGGCCTTCTCGTCGTCGCTGTACAGCATCAGGTTGATGTCCGATTGTTCGCCCGCCGTGCCGCTCAATACCGAACCCGTCAGGTAAGGGTGGAATTCCGCCAGCAGGCGCATGGTGCTGAACGCCTCTTCGCGCAACTGGCGCAGGATGCCGGGGTGGCTGTCGCGCTGGTAGAGGGCGCGATAGCTGTGAAGGGCCTCATCCACTTCATGGTTGCTCGGCAGGTGCTGGGTGTCGGCAGCGCCCAATTGCCGGGCGGCCTTGCGCTTGGCAAAAGTGTGGTCGGTGATGCCGTCCTCGGCCATCAGCTTGGCTGCCAGGTGTGCCAGCTGTTCGCGCATCAGGTCGCGTCTGTGCAAGTGTTCTTTGGTCATCGGTAAAGTCAGAGCAACTGGTCCTTGACGGTTTCTGCCGGCTTGCTGTCTTCTGTCGGCGGGGGTAGTGGTTGTTCAGCCGGAACGTTTTCCTGGTAGAAGTACTCGACCAGCGGGCCGTTCTCGTCGCGGTGCCCGGCTTCATTGATGCGCGCGGCGACCATGTTTTCCGGCATGGCATAAGTGGCCTGGGGTACATCCTTGAGGACTTTACCCATGTAGTCGATCCACATCGGCAATGCAGCGCCCCCGCCGGTTTCCTTGTCGCCGAGGCTGCGCGGCTGGTCGAAACCAATCCAGGAAATACCGACCACAGTGGGCTGGAAGCCACAGAACCATGCATCAACCGATTCACTGGTAGTGCCGGTCTTTCCCGCCAGATCGTCGCGGCCGAGTTGCATGGCGCGTATCGCGGTGCCATGCCGCACCACGTCCTGCATCATGCTCACCATGGTGTAGGCGTTGCGCACATCGATGACCTGTTCCGCGCCCTCTCCTGCAATGACCGGCGTGGTCGTGCTCAGTACGTTGCCGCGCGCGTCTTCGATGCGCTGGATGAAATAAGGCGTGACGCGGAAACCGCCGTTGGCGAACACCGAATAGCCCGTCAGCATTTGCATGGGGGTCACGGAGCCCGCACCCAGCGCCATGGTCAGGTAGGGTGGGTGTTTGTCGGCCTCGAAGCCGAACTTGGTGATGTAGTCCTGGGCGTATTGCGGAGTAATGGACTGCAGGATACGGATGGAGACCAGGTTCTTGGATTTGGTCAGCGCTTTGCGCATGCGCATCGGCCCGTCGTATGTGCCGTCGTAATTTTTCGGCTGCCAGGGTTCGCTGCCGGTCTGTTCGGCATCGAAGGTCAGCGGCGCATCGTTGATGATGGTCGCGGGCGTGAATCCCTTTTCCAAGGCGGCGGAATAGATGAATGGCTTGAAGCTGGAGCCGGGTTGGCGCCACGCCTGGGTGATGTGGTTGAACTGGGTGCGGTTGAAATCGAATCCGCCGACCAGGGAGTAGATTGCGCCACTGCGGGGATCGCCGGAAACGAAGGCGGCTTCCACCTGCGGCAGCTGGCTGATTTGCCAGATACCCTTTTCGTCCTTTTGCAGCCGGATGATCGAGCCGGGATTGATGCGCTGGTTCAGCGCGACCTTGTCGCTCAAGGCTCGCTGTGCAAAGCGCAGGCCTTCGCCGCTGACTTCGGTGATCTCTCCGCCCTTGCCATAGGCACGAACCAGTTTGGGCGAGGCGGCCAGTACGACGGCGGGGATCAGATCGTCGCTGTCGCTGAATTCCTGCAGTGCTTCATCCAGCTGCTCTTCGCCGCTGCCGTTGCGCAAGTCGACAAAGCCTTCCGGGCCGCGGTAGCCGTGGCGGCGGTCATAATCCAGCACACCCTTGCGTACCGCCTGATAGGCAGCGAGCTGGTCCTGTTGCCGAATGGTGGTGTACACCTTGAATCCCTGCGTATAGGCGTCGTCCTGATATCGGTCATAGATAGCCTGGCGCACCATTTCCGCGATGTAGTCCGATTTGACGCCGAATTCCTGACTGCCGCGCTTGGCTACGATGGGTTGTTGCTGGGCGAGTTGAAATTGCTCGTCGTTGATGAAATTCAGTTCGTGCATGCGGCGCAGAACGTAGAGCTGGCGCAGCTTGGCGCGTTTCGGGTTGACGACGGGGTTGTAGGAGGAGGGGGCCTTGGGTAATCCCGCGAGCATGGCAGCCTCGGCGACGGTGACCTGGCTGAGCGGTTTGCCGAAATAGATCTGGGCGGCGGCGGCGAAACCGTAGGCGCGTTGGCCAAGATAGATCTGGTTGAAGTAGAGCTGCAGGATCTCGTCTTTGCTCAGGTTGTGCTCGATCTTGAATGCGAGCAACACTTCATTGAATTTGCGAGTCAGGGTTTTTTCCTTGGACAGGAAAAAATTGCGTGCCACCTGCATGGTGATCGTGCTTGCGCCCTGTTTCGCGCCGCCGGAGGTGAAGTTGGAAATCGCCGCGCGCAGGACGCCCATGTAATCCACGCCGCCATGCTGGTAGAAGCGGTCATCTTCTGCGGCCAGGATGGCTTGCTTCATGACCGTGGGCACTTCGGATATCTTGACCACGGCGCGCCGTTCCTCGCCAAATTCACCGAGCAGGGCACCTTCCGCGCTGTAAACGCGCAAGGGGATCTTGGGGCGGTAGTCGGTAAGCACTTCCAGCGAGGGCAGGGTCGGATAGGCCAGCATCACCGCCAAGCCGAGCAATATGGCGGGAAGCATGAGCAGGGCCAGTGTGACGAGGACCGGGAGAAGCAAACGACGGGAGGGCATGTGCAGTTGTCCGAGAAGATGTAATGATGGTATGGTGCAGCCGTTGGGATTATATCGGCTCTCTGTGGATAAATAACCCCCTCGAAATGTCTTTACACGATTTATGGTTGTTGCTAGGATTTAAACCACTTTAATACGAAAGAGCTCTAAGCGGCCTATGCCTAAAGTAAATTTCGACATCCCATTGGACTTTTTGCATACAGCGACCCCACCCTTGATAGGCGTGGATATCTGTTCGTCTTCGGTCAAGATGGTCGAGTTGAGTGAGGTGCCGAAGAAGGGTGGGTACGTAGTAGAGCGTTATGCAATCGAGCCCTTGCCGAAAGATGCCGTCACCGATGGCAACATCAACAATCTGGATGCTGTTGCTGAAAGTCTCCAGCGCGCCTGGAAGCGCTTGGGTAGCCGCATCAGGAACGTCAGCTTGGCACTTCCCGCCGCTGCGGTGATTACCAAGAAAATCTTCTTGCCCGCTGGTTTGCGCGAAGAGGATCTGGAGTATCAGGTTGAATCCGAGGCCAACCAGTACATCCCTTTTGCGCTGGAAGAGGTCAATCTCGATTTTCAGGTGATCGGCCCCGCTCCGAACAATCCCGAAGAAGTTGAAGTGTTGCTGGCGGCTTCGCGCAAGGCGAATGTCGAGGACCGCGTTGCGGCTGCTCAGGTCGTCGGGCTGAAAGCCGTGGTCATGGATGTCGAGACGTATGCCGCCGAAATGGCGTTCGACCAGATTAGCGCGCAGTTGCCGGACGGTGCGGTGGATAAATGCGTGGCGCTGATCGACATCGGGGCAACGGTGATGAATGTCAATGTGCTGCGCAATGGGCAATCGGTATATACGAGAGACCAGCAGATCGGGGGAAGTCAGCTGACCCAGCAGATCCAGGCAATGTTCGGTTTGTCTGCCGAGGAGGCCGAATCGGCCAAGCGGAATGGCGGGCTGCCGGATAACTACGAGAGCGATGTTTTGTCGCCCTTCCGCGAGAACGTGGTGATGGAAATCGCCCGCGCATTGCAGTTCTTCTTTACCTCGACGCAATACAATGAAGTGGACTACATCGTGCTTGCCGGCGGCTGCGCGGTGTTGCCTGGTCTGGACGATGCTGTGGCGACCAGGACGCAGGTGAGCACCATGGTGGCGAACCCGTTCGCCCTGATGACATTGTCGAGTCGCATCAAGCCACGCCAGTTGCAGACTGATGCGCCGTCCCTGATCGTTGCCTGCGGATTGGCAATGCGGAGGTTTGACCCATCATGATACGCATCAATTTATTGCCGCATCGGGCCGAGAAGCGTCGTGCCCGCCAGATCCAGTTTGCTGCCCTCAGTCTGATTTCAGTGGTGCTGGGCGCCTTGCTGGTGGGGTTTGTGCATGTTGCAATCGGTACGCAGATCTCCTATCAGGAGAGGCGAAACGAGTATCTAAAGCAGGAAACAGCGGTGCTGGACAGGCAGATCGCCGAAATCAAAAAACTCCGCGAGCAGACACAGTCCCTGCTGGCGCGCAAGAATGTCGTGGAAAACCTGCAAAGCACACGTTCCGATGTGGTGCACCTGTTTGACCAGATGTTGCGTATCTTGCCGGATGGGGTTTATCTCAAGACGCTCAGGCAGACCGGCAACAGAATCGCTTTGGTTGGTTATGCACAATCCAATGCGCGTATTTCCACCCTGATGCGTGCGATTGAGGACTCGCCCTGGCTGGATTCGCCGTCATTGGTTGAAATACATGCGACCAGTGCGGGTGGTGCGCGTGTCAGCGAATTCACCCTGATGTTCAATTTGACCAAGACTCAGGATGCAACAGGGGGAACCCCTGTTAAGCCAGCTGGCGCAAAGGGTTAGATGCCATGATGATAAATTTGGATGAGCTGAAAAATCTGAACCCCAAGAATCCCGGCGCATGGCCTTGGCTGGCAAAGATCATTGCGTTTGTCTCGCTGTTTTTAGGTGTGGTGATTGCCGGAGCGCTGTTTGATTGGCAGGGGCAGTGGGAGACTTTGCATGCGATCAAGCATGAGGAAGAGCAGCTCAAGGAAACCTTCCTGGCGAAGAAAAAAGAAGCAATCAACCTGGACTTGATCAAGAAGCAGCTTACGGAAACGCAGGAGTCCTTCGGGGCGCTGCTCAAACAATTGCCCAGCAAATCCGAGATGGATGCGCTGCTGACAGACATCAACCAGGCGGGGCTGGGGCGGGGATTGCAGTTCGAACTATTCCGTCCTGGCGGCGAGACGGTGAACGGTGCGTTTGCCGAACAGCCGATCACAATCAAAGTGACGGGCAATTACGACGATCTCGGCAAGTTTGCCAGCGACATCTCGATGTTGCCGCGTATCGTGACGCTTAATGAAATTGCGATCACCCCAACTGGCTCGGTGCTGTCCTTGGATGCTATCGCGAAAACTTTCCGTTATCTGGACGAGGCGGAAGTGGCGGCCCAGAAGAAGTCTGCGGGAGCGAAGAAATGAGGCTCATTCATCTTATGTTAGCTTCGATGCTGTTGGCGGGTTGCGGCGGAGAGGAGTTCCAGGACCTGCGTGATTTCGTCAAGAATGCGGGAGCGGATATGCGCGGCAAGATTGCGCCGCCGCCGGAAGTGAAGCCTTATGAGCCCTTCGTCTACAACAATGAAGCGAATCTGCCTGACCCATTCAAGCCGCGTAAGCCTGAGTTGCGTGCTGGTGGGCGTGCCGGCCTGAACCAGCCCGACCTGGAGCGCCCCAAGGAGGCGTTGGAGGAGTTCCCGCTGGAAGGGCTGAAGATGGTTGGCTATCTGTACCAGAACAAGGTCGGGTATGCGGTGATTCGTGCTCCGGATGGCAAGCTGCATCGTGTCAAGGCCGGCAATTATGTGGGCCTGAATTTTGGCCTGATACAGGAAGTGACTGACACGGAAGTGGTAATCAAAGAGATGGTGCAAGACAGTGCCGGCGATTGGTCCGAGCGCATGAGCAGCTTGCAACTAATGGAATGATTCGGCGGGGGAGTAAATATGAAACGGTTTAGTTACGTGGTCACGGGTATGGTTCGTTTGTTGGGTGTGCTTGTCGCCTTTGGCGCGTTGAGTGCGCATGCGCAGACCGCTGCGCAGAACAGCATTACCGCGCTGAACGTCAGCAGCGCCGACAGTGGGACAACGGTCATCAAGGTTGAATTGGCGCAGCCGTTGGCCAATCCGCCGGCCGGGTTCACGATCAACACTCCGCCGCGTATCGCTTTTGATTTCCCCAATACGGCTAATGGACTGGGAAAATCGGTGCAGGAATTCGCCGAGGGAGATTTGCGCAGTGCCAATATCGTCCAGGCCGGAAATCGCACCCGGCTGGTGATCAATCTCCATCAGATGCTTGCTTACGACACCAAGATCGATGGCAATACCCTGTTGATTACTTTGCAGGGCAAGGCTGTGGCTGCGGCCCCGGTGGTTACCAGTTCGCGTTTTGCCGAGGCGAAGAAGGGTGCGCAACAGCATAGTCTGAGGGACGTCGACTTCCGCCGCGGGAAGAACGGCGAAGGGCGTATCCAGGTCGACCTTTCCGATCCGGGGGTCGGGATCGATATACGCCAACAGGGTACAACGCTGATTGTTGACTTCCTCAAAACCAGCCTGCCGCGCAATCTGCAGCGCAAACTGGACGTGGTCGATTTCGCCACTCCGGTGCAGGGCGTGGACACCTTTGCACAGGGCGACAATGTGCGCATGGTGATCGAGCCCAAAGGCCTTTGGGAGCATGCCGCTTATCAGACCGACAATAAATTCATCGTGGAGGTGAAGCCGGTTGCCGACGATCCCAACAAGCTGGTGAAGGGCGGTCAAGCGGGCTATGCCGGCGAAAAGCTGACCCTCAACTTCCAGAAGATCGATGTCCGCGAGGCGTTGAACGTGATTGCAGACTTCACCGAGTTGAACATGGTGATCAGCGATACCGTGAGCGGCAATCTCACGCTGCGCCTGAAGGATGTGCCATGGGATCAGGCTCTGGACATCATTCTGCAGAGCCGTGGTCTGGATATGCGCAAGAACGGCAACGTGATCCAGGTGGCGCCACGCGAGGAACTCGCCGCCAAGGAGAAGATAGATCTGGCCGCGCGCCAGGAAATCTCCGACCTGGAAGAGTTGCGCACGGAAAGCTTCCAGTTGAGTTACCAGAAGGGCGATGCGATGGTGGCTCTCCTGGCTAGCGACAAGCAGCGCATCCTGTCCAAACGCGGCAGCGCGGTGGTGGATCCGCGTACTAATACCCTGTTCATCCAGGACACACCTTCGCGTCTGGAAGAGGCGCGCAAGCTGATCAAGCAGATCGATGTGCCGGTGCGCCAAGTAATGATCGAGGCCCGGATCGTCGAGGCGTCGGACAAGTTCGGCAGGAATCTTGGCGTGAAACTGGGCTACACCGGTCCAGGGGCTGTTCCGGGCGGCGGTTTTGCTGTAGGCAGTAACACGCCGACTGCTACGCGTGCCACGCTCAACGGCTCGAATGTCAATCTTCCCGCTGCCGGTGCGGCCGGAACTTTCTCGATGATTCTGTTCAATGCCGCGGCGACCAAATTCCTCAATCTTGAGTTGACGGCGCTGGAAACGGATAGCATGGGCAAGATCATTTCCAGTCCGCGTGTAGTAACGGCAGATCAAGTCGAGGCGAACATTGAGCAGGGCACGGAAGTGCCGTATCAGCAGGCATCCAGTAGCGGTGCGACCACGACCGCATTCAAGAAGGCGACCCTGAGCCTCAAGGTCAAACCGCAGATCACGCCGGATGACAACGTCATGATGGATGTGAATGTCACCAAGGATTCGGTAGGCGCAACCACGTTTAACGGCGTTCCGACGATAGACACTAACAAGGTTACGACCCAGGTTCTGGTGGAAAACGGCGGAACGGTGGTGATCGGCGGTGTGTATGCGCAGACCGATACGACAACGGTCAACAAGGTGCCTATGCTCGGCGATGTCCCGGTGTTGGGCAGCTTGTTCAGGAATACCAACCGCATCGACAACAAGAGCGAGTTGCTGATCTTCATCTCGCCCAAGATCATGAAGGACGCTCTGAACCTGCGTTGAATTTCGCAGGCTGATCGACGAAAGCCCGGCCGAGTCCGGGCTTTCGTTTTTATATCGTTTACAATGTGCGGCATGCAAAACAGTCAAGAGAACAGCGTCCAGGAGAGCTGTCGCCGGGATGGCAATCGCAAGTGCCGCTCCGGCAACCTGATCCTGGTGGGGATGATGGGATCGGGGAAAACCACAATGGGACGAACCTTGGCCAAGCATCTGGGCAAGACCTTTGTGGACAGCGATGAGGAAATCCAGAAGCGTACCGGGGTGACCATTCCGCATATATTCGATATCGAGGGCGAGGCCGGGTTTCGCCAGCGCGAGACCGCCGTCATCAGCGACCTGGTCGGGGGCGAAAATATGGTGCTGGCGACGGGCGGAGGTGCGGTGCTGGCGGAGCAGAACCGAGCGGTATTGCAGCAGAACGGCATCGTCATATACTTGAAAGCAAACGTCCATGATCTGTGGCTTCGCACAAGGCACGACCGCAACCGTCCGCTGCTGCAGACCGGCGATCCATACGCCAAGCTGACCGACTTGTTCCAGCAGCGCGACCCCCTGTACCGGGAAGTGGCGGATATCGTCATCCAGAGCGGCAAGCAGAGCGTGCATTCCCTCATGCTCCAGTTGGTGGGCGAAATCGAGACATACAGAGAGACCAGACAATAAGTGACCAGAAGATCATGCAGACACTGACAGTAGGTTTGGGCGAGCGCAGTTACCCGATACACATCGGCCAAGAGCTGCTTGGAGAGGGGGAATTGTTGCAGGCGTATCTGCCGCGCAAGCGCGTCGCCATCATCACCAACACCACGGTCGCGCCGCTCTACCTGGCTCGGCTGCAGCAGACCCTGCAGGCCATAGGCGTGAGCAGCGTGCCGGTGGTGCTGCCGGATGGCGAGGAATACAAAACCTACGAAACGCTCAACCTGATCTATGACGCGCTGCTGCGTAACCGCTGCGAGCGTTCCACGCCGCTGATCGCCCTCGGGGGCGGCGTGATCGGCGACATGACCGGCTTTGCGGCGGCGACCTACCTTCGCGGCGTGCCGTTCATCCAGATACCAACCACGCTGCTCGCCCAGGTAGATTCCTCGGTCGGCGGCAAGACCGGCATCAACCATCCGCTCGGCAAGAACATGATAGGCGCGTTCTATCAGCCGCAGCTGGTGCTGGCCGATACCGACACGTTGAACACCCTGCCGGACAACGAGCTGGCGGCGGGCATGGCCGAGGTCATCAAGTATGGGCTGATCCGCGACCTGCCGTTCCTCGAGTGGCTGGAACAAAACATGGAAAAGCTGATGGCGCGCGACACGGCCGCGCTGCAATACGCCATTGCGCGCAGCTGCCGGAACAAGGCCGAGGTCGTCGCTGCCGACGAGCGCGAGAGCGGCGAGCGCGCCCTTCTCAACCTGGGCCATACCTTCGGCCATGCCATCGAGTCCGGCATGGGCTACGGCAACTGGTTGCACGGCGAGGGCGTGGCGGCCGGCACCGTCATGGCCGCGGACCTGTCGCAACGACTGGGTTGGATAAGTGCGCGGGACGTGGAACGTGTCCGCAATCTGTTCGAGCGTGCGAGATTGCCGGTGATCGCACCGGATCTCGGCACGGATAAATATCTCGAGCTGATGGGGCTGGACAAGAAAGTCGAGGGCGGCAAGATCCGCTTCGTGCTGCTCAAGCAAATCGGGAGTGCCGTGGTGTACGGCGACGTGCCGCCGGAGTTGTTGCGGCAGACACTGGAGGCGTGCGTCCATGGCTGACCTGGCGCCGTATGCCGTCAGCGAGGCCAACTCGCGTGGTCGCAAGATCGCCGAGGGTGTCCCTCAGGGACGAGGCGAATTTCAGCGAGACCGCGACCGCATCATCCACTCCGGCGCCTTCCGGCGCCTCGAATACAAGACCCAAGTCTTCGTGAACCATGAAGGCGATTTGTTCCGTACCCGCCTCACCCACAGCATCGAAGTCGCTCAGATCGCCCGTTCCATCGCGCGCCGCCTGCGCCTGAACGAGGACCTCGCCGAAGCGATCTCGCTGGCGCACGACCTCGGGCACACCCCGTTCGGTCATGCCGGACAGGACGCGTTGAATACCTGCATGAAGGCTTACGGCGGTTTCGAGCACAACCTGCAGTCGCTGCGCGTGGTTGAGTTGCTGGAAGAACGCTATGCGAGCTTCGACGGCCTGAACCTCACCTTCGAGACGCGCGAAGGCATCCTCAAGCATTGCTCCCGGGACAATGCCGCAAAGCTCGGCGAATTGGGCGAGCGTTTCCTGAACGATCGCCGTCCCTCGCTGGAGGCGCAGATCGCCAACCTCGCCGACGAGATCGCCTACAACAACCACGATGTCGACGACGGCCTGCGTTCCGGCCTGATCACCTTGGAGCAGTTGACCGCGGTGCCGCTGGTGGCCATGCATCTGGATGAGGTCAGGCAGGCCTATCCCGGTTTGTCCGAGCGGCGCGTGGTGCACGAGACCGTGCGGCGCATGATCAATACGCTGGTGTCCGACCTGATCCGGCAGAGCGAGCGCAATATCGAAGAGCAGAAACTGTCTTCGCTGGAAGATGTGCATTCCGCTCCGACGCTGATCGCTTTCAGCGCCGACATCGACGAACAGCAGCGCGTGCTGAAGAGATTCCTGTACACCAATTTGTACCGCCATTACCGCGTGATGCGCATGAGCACCAAGGCGCAGCGCATCATCGGCGATCTGTTCGACGCATTCATGGGCGACAGCCGCCTGCTGCCGCCGCAGTTCCAGCACCAGGCCGAACAGGATCGCGCCCGTGCGGTGGCCGATTACATCGCCGGGATGACCGACCGCTACGCTATCCGCGAGCACCGGCGCATCTTTGCGGTGGAAGAGATCCTGGCATAGGCCGAAAACCCGCCGAAGCTAGATTCAGAGCCGCGCCGGCCGGTGCGGTTGCCCGCAGCCCTCAGACAAGGTAAGATTCCCGCCCTTTCGCTTTTGTATTTGACGTGGCGGCATGTGTCGCCATCGTTTTGGCTTAATGAATTGACCGAGGAACGCCGTGAGCAACAGTTCTTTAACGACGCAGCAAGGATTGCCCGCCCAACAGGGTTTATATGACCCGCGCCAGGAGCGCGATGCCTGTGGGGTCGGCTTCGTCGCCCATATCAAGGGCAAGCAGAGCCATGACATGGTGCGCCAGGGCCTGCAGATCCTGGAAAACCTGACGCACCGCGGCGCGGTGGGCGCGGACCCGCTGGCCGGCGACGGCGCAGGTATCCTCTTGCAGATTCCCGATGCTTTCCTGCGCGCCAAGTGCGCGGCTCTGGGCATGGCGTTGCCCGCGGTTGGCAGCTACGGCGTGGGCATGCTGTTCCTGCCGCGCGACGCCGCTGCGCGTGCCGCCTGCGAGCAGATCGTCGCCGACAAGATCGCCGCCGAAGGCCAGCAACTGCTGGGTTGGCGCGACGTGCCGGTGGACAGTACCGGTCTGGGCGAGAGCGTCAAGAAGGTCGAGCCCGTCGTGCGCCAGGTGTTCATCGCCCGCGGCGCGAACTGCGCCGATCAGGATGCATTCGAGCGCAAGCTGTTCGTGATCCGCAAGATCGTCGACCATGCGGTGCGCGGCCTGAAGAACAACCAGGGCAAGGGCTTCTACATCCCGTCGATGTCCTCGCGCACCATCGTGTACAAGGGCATGCTGCTGGCCGACCAGGTCGGCAAGTATTACCTCGACCTGCAGGATGCGAGCGTGGTCAGCGCACTGGCGCTGGTGCACCAGCGCTTCTCCACCAACACCTTCCCGACCTGGGACCTGGCGCACCCGTTCCGCATGATCGCGCACAACGGCGAGATCAACACCGTGCGCGGCAACGTGAACTGGATGGCTGCGCGCCATGCCGCGATGTCGTCCAAGCTGCTCGGCGAGGACCTGGAAAAGCTGTGGCCGCTGATCGTCGAAGGCCAGTCTGACTCCGCCTGTTTCGACAATGCGCTCGAGTTGCTGGTGGCCGGCGGTTACTCGCTGCCGCACGCGATGATGCTGCTGATCCCCGAAGCCTGGGCGGGCAACCCGCTGATGGACGAGGAGCGCCGCGCGTTCTACGAATACCATGCCGCGCTGATGGAGCCGTGGGACGGCCCCGCCGCCGTGGCCTTCACCGACGGCCGCATGATTGGCGCGACTCTGGACCGCAACGGCCTGCGTCCGGCGCGCTACCTGATTACCGACGATGACATGGTGCTGATGGCGTCCGAGATGGGCGTGCTGGATATTCCGCAACACAAGATCGTCAAGAAGTGGCGCCTGCAGCCGGGCAAGATGTTCCTGATCGACATGCAGGCCGGACGCATCGTCGACGACGTCGAACTGAAGCAGCAACTCGCCACCGCCAAGCCGTACCGTAAGTGGGTCGAGCAGTCGCGCTACTTCCTTGGCGACCTGCCCGAGTCCAAGAGCGAGACGAAGCTCAATGCCTCGCTGCTGGATACTCAGCAAGCATTCGGCTACTCGCAGGAAGACCTCAAGTTCATCCTGACCCCGATGGTGAATGCGGGCGAAGAGCCCACCGGCTCGATGGGCATCGATGCCGCACTGCCGGTGCTGTCGAACAAGAACCGTTCGTTCTACGACTACTTCCAGCAGCTGTTCGCGCAGGTGACCAACCCGCCGATCGACCCGATCCGCGAAGAGATCGTGATGTCGCTGACCTCGTTCATCGGTCCCAAGCCCAACCTGCTCGGTATCGACGAGACCAATCCCCCGCTGCGTCTTGAAGTGCACCAGCCGGTGCTGTCGAACGACGATATCGCCAAGCTGCGCAACATCGCCAAGCTGACGAAGAACCAGTACAAATCCAAGGTGCTGGACATCACCTATCCCGCCGAACAGGGCGCGGATGGCTGTGGCGCGGCAGTCCAGGCGCTGTGCGCCGCGGCCGACCAGGCAGTGGCCGACGGCTACAACGTGCTGATCCTGTCGGATCGCGCGGTGTCAGCGAAGCGCGTGGCGATCCCCGCCTTGGCAGCCTGCTCCAAGGTACACCTGCATCTGGTTCGCGAAGGCCTGCGCACCAGCACCGGCCTGGTGGTCGACACCGGCTCGGCGCGCGAAGTGCACCACTTCGCCCTGCTCGCAGGCTACGGTGCGGAAGCGGTATGCCCGTGGCTGGTGTACGAGACCATCGAGTCGATGAACCTGCCCGCGAACGTGGACGCGAAGGAAGCCAAGAAGCGCTTCATCAAGGCGATCAACAAGGGCCTGATGAAGGTGATGTCCAAGATGGGCATCTCCACTTACCAGTCCTATTGCGGCGCGCAGATCTTCGAGGCGATCGGCCTGAATGCGTCGTTCGTTGCCCAGTACTTCACCGGTACGGCGACCCAGATCGAAGGTATCGGCCTGAAGGAAGTGGCCGAGGAAGCGGTGCGTACGCACGGTGCCGCCTTCGGCAATGACCCGGTGCTCGCCAATGCGCTCGATGCGGGCGGCGAGTACGCATGGCGCGCGCGCGGCGAAGAACACATGTGGACGCCGGATTCCATCTCCAAGCTGCAGCACGCGACACGCAACAACAACTTCGCGACCTACAAGGAATACGCCAAGCTCATCAACGAGCAGGCGACCAAGCTGAAGACCCTGCGCGGACTGTTCGAGATCAAACCCGCGGGCAAGGCTGTGCCGCTGGAAGAAGTCGAACCCGCGAAGGCAATCGTCAAGCGTTTCGTCACCGGCGCGATGTCGCTGGGTTCGATCTCGACCGAGGCGCACACCACGCTGGCTATCGCGATGAACCGCATCGGCGGCAAGTCCAACACCGGCGAAGGCGGCGAGGATGCGACGCGCTTCCGCAAGCTGAAGGCGGGCGAGAAACTGTCCGACATCATCGGCAAGAAGCGCATCGAGCGCGACTTCGTGATGCAGGAAGGCGATTCGCTGCGCTCCGCGATCAAGCAGGTCGCCTCCGGCCGTTTCGGCGTGACCGCCGAATACCTGAGCAATGCCGACCAGATCCAGATCAAGATGGCGCAGGGCGCGAAGCCCGGCGAGGGCGGCCAGCTGCCGGGCGGCAAGGTGTCCGAGTACATCGCCAAGCTGCGCTTCTCGGTGCCGGGCGTCGGCCTGATCTCGCCGCCGCCGCACCACGACATCTATTCCATCGAGGACCTGGCGCAACTGATCCATGACCTGAAGAACGCGAATCCTTCCGCGTCCATCTCGGTCAAGCTGGTGTCCGAAGTCGGCGTGGGCACTGTTGCCGCAGGCGTGTCCAAGGCCAAGGCAGACCACATCGTGGTGTCCGGCTTCGACGGCGGCACCGGCGCTTCGCCGGTCTCCTCGATCAAGCACGCGGGCACACCGTGGGAGCTGGGCCTCGCCGAGGCGCAGCAGACCTTGGTGCTGAACCAGTTGCGCGGCCGCATCGGCCTGCAGGTCGACGGCCAGCTGAAGACTGGCCGCGACGTGCTGATCGGCGCGCTGCTGGGCGCGGACGAGTTCGGTTTCGCCACCGCGCCGCTGGTGGTCGAAGGCTGCATCATGATGCGCAAGTGCCACCTGAACACCTGCCCGGTCGGCGTTGCGACGCAAGACCCCGAGCTGCGCAAGAAATTCACTGGCCAGCCCGAGCACGTGGTCAATTACTTCTTCTTCGTCGCCGAAGAGGTGCGCGAGTTGATGGCGCAGATGGGCATCCGCAAGTTCGACGACCTGGTCGGTCGCAGCGATCTGCTCGACGTGAAGCAGGGCATCGCTCACTGGAAGTCGCAGGGGCTGGACTTCTCCAGGGTGTTCCACCAGCCGGACATGCCCGCCAGCGTGGCGCGCCGCCATGCCGAAGAGCAGGATCACGAACTGGAGAAGGCACTGGACAAGCAGCTTATCGCCAAGGCGCAAGGCGCGCTGAACGACAAGAAGCCGGTGGTGATCGAGAGCCGCATCACCAACGTGAACCGCACCGCGGGCACGATGCTGTCGCACGAAGTCGCCAAGCGTTACGGCCAGGCAGGCTTGCCGAACGACACTATCCAGGTGAAGTTCACCGGCACCGCGGGCCAGAGCTTCGGTGCGTTCCTTACGCACGGCATCTCGTTCGAGCTGAAGGGCGAGGGCAATGACTACGTCGGCAAGGGACTGTGCGGCGGACGCATCGCCATCATGCCTCCGGCCGAAGCCAAGCTGGTCTCGCATGAGAACATCATCGCGGGCAACACCGTGATGTACGGCGCGACCTCCGGCGAATGCTATTTCAACGGCGTGGCCGGCGAACGCTTCGCGGTGCGCAACTCCGGCGCCGTCGCGGTAGTGGAAGGCGTGGGCGACCACGGTTGCGAATACATGACGGGCGGTCTGGTCATCGTGCTCGGCCAGACCGGTCGCAACTTCGCCGCGGGTATGTCCGGCGGCGTGGCCTACGTGCTGGATGAGGACGGCGGCTTCGAGAAGCGCTGCAACCTGTCCATGGTTGCACTGGAGCCAGTGCCCGAGGAAGTCGCTACGCTGGAGAAGGGTGAGATCAAGCCGGACGGCCATGGCCGTGTGCACTTCAACCACCTGAACAAGGCGGACGAGCACGTGCTGCGCGATTTCATCAAGAACCACTGGCACCACACCGGTAGCCAGCGCGCACGAGACATCCTGGATAACTGGTCGCAATACCTGCCGAAGTTCGTCAAGGTGATGCCGACCGAATACCGCCGCGCATTGCAGGAGATCGCGGCACAGAAGAACAAGCAGTTGGAGGTTGCATAATGGGTAAGCCAACCGGATTCATGGAGTTTCAGCGTCAGGAAGAGGAATACCTGCCGGTCGCGAAACGGTTGAAGAACTACAAGGAGTTCGTGATTCACCTGACCGACGAGCAGGCGAAGACGCAGGGTGCGCGCTGCATGGATTGCGGCATCCCGTTCTGCAACAACGGTTGCCCGGTCAACAACATCATTCCGGACTGGAATGATCTGGTGTACCGTGGCAACTGGCGCCAGGCGCTGGATGTGCTGCACTCCACCAACAACTTCCCCGAGTTCACCGGCCGCATCTGCCCCGCTCCCTGCGAGGCGGCCTGCACGGTGAACATCAACGGCGACGCGGTGGGCATCAAGTCCATTGAGCACTTCATCATCGACAAGGCCGGCGAGAACGGCTGGGTCGTGCCTCAGCCCGCGGCGAAGAAGACCGGCAAGAAGGTCGCCGTGGTCGGCTCCGGCCCTGCAGGTTTGGCTGCCGCACAGCAGCTGGCGCGCGCCGGCCACGCGGTGACCGTGTTCGAGAAGAACAGCCGCGTCGGCGGCCTGCTGCGTTACGGCATCCCCGACTTCAAGCTCGACAAGCGCCTGATCGACTGGCGCGTGGCGCAACTCGAAGCCGAGGGCGTCAAGTTCCAGACCAACACCTTCGTCGGCAAGGAAGCGCCGGGTGCGGGCGTTGCAAATGACGCGAAGAAGACGGTTTCTCCGGACGAGCTGATGAAGAAGTTCGACGCGGTGGTCCTCGCGGGCGGCTCCGAGCATCCGCGCGACCTGCCTGCGCCGGGGCGCGAACTGAAGGGCGTGCATTACGCGCTCGAATTCCTGATTCCGCAGAACAAGGAAGTGGCCGGTGACGGCAAGAACCCGATCAACGCCAAGGGCAAGCATGTGGTAGTGATCGGCGGCGGTGACACGGGTTCCGACTGTGTCGGTACCTCGAACCGCCACGGTGCCGCCTCGATCACCCAGATCGAAGTGATGCCGCGTCCGCCCGAGCAGGAGAACAAGTCGCTGGTGTGGCCGAACTGGCCGATCAAGCTGCGCACCTCCAGCTCTCACGACGAAGGCTGCAACCGCGACTGGGCGATCGCCACCAAGGAGTTCGTCGGCGAGAAGGGCGTGCTCAAGGCCATCAAGGCGGTGCGCGTCGAATGGAAGGACGGCAAGATGCACGAGATCGCGGGCAGCGAGTTCGAACTGAAGGCCGATCTCGTGTTCCTGGCGATGGGCTTCACCAATCCGCTGCAGCAGGTGCTGGACGCGTTCGGCGTGGAGAAGGATGCGCGCGGCAACGTCAAGGCCGACACCAACCACTACCGTACCAGCGTGGACAAGGTGTTCGCCGCGGGCGATATGCGTCGCGGCCAGTCGCTGGTGGTGTGGGCGATCCGCGAAGGCCGCCAGTGCGCGCGCGCAGTCGATGAGTTCCTGATGGGCTCGTCGGTGCTGCCGCGTTAAAACAAAAGGGCGGGGATAACACCCCGCCCGACAAAACGATTCAGGGGAGACAGCATGAATTTCAAGTTGAAGAACGACACCTTCCTGCGCGCGCTGCTGCGCCAGCCGACCGAATACACCCCGCTGTGGATGATGCGCCAGGCTGGCCGTTACCTGCCGGAATACCGCGAGACGCGCAAGACGGCCGGCAGCTTCATGGGTCTGTGCAAGAGCCCGGACTTCGCCACGGAAGTGACGCTGCAGCCGCTGGATCGCTTCCCGCTGGATGCTGCGATTCTGTTTTCCGACATCCTCACCGTGCCGGATGCGATGGGACTGGGCCTGTATTTCTCCGAAGGCGAAGGCCCGAAGTTCGAGCGTCCGCTGAAGACCGAGGCCGACATCAAGGCGTTGCGCGTGCCTGACATCGGCAAGGACCTGAAATACGTGACGGATGCCGTGACCCAGATCCGCAAGGCGCTGGACGGCCGCGTACCGCTGATCGGTTTCTCCGGCAGCCCGTTCACCCTCTCCTGCTACATGGTCGAGGGCGGCAGCAGCGACGACTACGCCAAGGTGAAGACCTTGATGTACAACGAGCCGAAGCTGATGCACCACATCCTCGATGTCACCACGCAGGCGGTGATCGCCTACCTGAACGCCCAGATCGAAGCGGGCGCCCAAGCCGTGATGATCTTCGATTCCTGGGGCGGCGTGCTGTCCCATGCGGCGTTCCACGAGTTCTCGCTGGCCTACACCCAGCGCATCATCGACGGCCTGATCAAGGAAAAAGACGGCGTGCGCATCCCGTCCATCGTGTTCACCAAGGGCGGCGGCCTGTGGATCGAGAGCATCGCCAACAGCGGTTGTGACGCGGTGGGCCTGGACTGGACCATGGATATCGGCATCGCCCGCCAGAAGGTCGGCCACAAGGTCGCGCTGCAGGGCAATATGGATCCCGCGGTGCTGTTCGCCTCGCCGGATGCGATTCACAGCGAAGTCGAACGCATCCTCGCCAGCTACGGCTACGGCAGCGGCCACGTGTTCAACCTGGGCCACGGCATCTCGCAGCACACCAACCCCGAGCATGCGGCGGCGCTGGTGGCGGCAGTACATGAATTGAGCCGGAAATACCACTAAAAATCAGACTGAATTACTAGTCTTATAAACAGTCAGGTTATTTGCAGAGGGCCACGGAGTGTTTTCACCGTGGCCTTTTTGTTATGTTTGTAACTCATTGTTTATTAAGGGGTGAAATGGCTGTGCAGAATTTGGGCGGAGCAGAAAAATCGTATATGCGATTGGGAGTTAGCTCACTTGGCCGAGAGTTGCCCACACAGTTATCCACAGGATATGTGAATAAGCAAAATTCCCTATTTCGCTCAAGCGGATTGGCTAAACTCTACACAATTCACCCCAGACTCTTTTTCTGAAAATGCCCATCGTTCGTGTCGCCCTGGACGTGCCGTTGTCCGGACTTTTCGATTACTCCGTAAGCGATGATCCGGTCGAGATCGGCCAGCGCGTGATCGTTCCGTTCGGCCGCAGGCAGATGGTCGGCGTGGCGATGGAGATCACCGACGCAACCGACATGGCGCCGGAACGCATCAAGCCCGTGACGCAGGTGCTGCACGACAGCGCGCCATTGTCGGCACAATTGCTCGAACTGCTGCGCTTCTGCAGCGACTATTACCGCTATCCCATCGGCCCGACCGTGCTGGCCGCATTGCCGACGCGTTTGCGTTCCGACAAGCCGCTGGTCGCGAAGCCTCCCGAAAGTTACCGCCTCAGCGCTGCTGGTTCGGAGCTCGATCTCGACAGCTTCCCGAAGCGCAAGGTGGTGCAGCGGCGCATCCTCGCCAGGCTTGCCGATGGGCCGTGCAACCTCGCGCAGCTGAAGAGCCTGTCGGCGACGGTCGGGCCGCAGCTCAAGGCGCTGTTGCAGGACGGCTACGTCGAACATTGCGAGGCGGAGGTGACGGTCGCCGAACATCAACTGGTCGGCGCGCATACGCTCACCGGCGAACAGCAGGATGCGGTTGACGCTGTTGCAGCGGCGCAGGGCTACGCCTGCTTCCTGCTGCACGGCATCACCGGCAGCGGCAAGACCGAAGTGTACGTGCACCTGATGCACCACGTGCTGCAGCGGGGCGGGCAGGTGCTGCTGCTTGTGCCCGAGATCAATCTCACGCCGCAGCTGGAGCATTATTTCCGCAGCCGTTTTCCAGATGCGTCATTCGCCAGCCTGCACAGCGGTCTCTCCGAGGGCGAGCGCCTGCACAACTGGCAACAGGCGCAATCGGGCGCTGCGCAGATCGTGCTCGGCACGCGGCTCGCGGTGTTCGCCGAGCTGCCCAAGCTGGCGCTGATCATCGTGGACGAAGAGCACGACGGCTCGTTCAAGCAGCAGGATGGCCTGCGCTACTCGGCGCGCGACGTGGCGATCTTCCGCGCCAATCAGAGCAAGGTTCCTGTCGTGCTGGGTTCGGCCACGCCTTCGCTGGAGAGTTACCACAACGCGCAGACCGGTCGTTACCATATGCTGAAGCTGAGCGGGCGTGCATTGGCGTCCGCCACCTTGCCCTCGGTGCGCTGCGTCAACACCAACCACACCGTGATGCACCACGGCATCAGCGAGAACCTGCTGCGCGACATCGAGCAGCGCATCGCACGTCAGGAACAGAGCCTGGTGTTCATCAACCGCCGCGGCTATTCGCCGGTGCTGATGTGCACAGGGTGCGGCTGGCTGTCTTCGTGCAAGCACTGCGCGGGCAAGATGGTGCTGCACCTCAACGACCGGCGCCTGCGCTGCCACCACTGCGGCTACCAGATACGCGTGCCTCATGCCTGTCCGGATTGCGGCAACCCTGACTTGCACCCGGTCGGCAGCGGCACGCAACGCGTCGAAGAGGTGTTGCAGGAGCGCTTCCCCGACGCGCGCATCCTGCGCGTGGACCGCGACAGCACGCGCAACAAGCGCGCGTGGCAGACGATGCGCGACCAGATACACGCCAACGAAGTGGATATACTCGTCGGCACGCAGATGCTGGCGAAGGGGCACGACTTCCCCGCGCTGACGCTGGTGGGCGTGCTCAACCCGGACGGTGCGTTGTACAGCAGCGACTTCCGTGCGGCCGAGAGACTCTTCGCGCAACTGGCGCAGGTGGCCGGGCGCGCCGGACGTGCCGACAAACCCGGCGAGGTGCTGATCCAGACCGAATTCCCCGACCATCCGCTGTACCGCGCGCTGCAGCAGCACGATTTCGACGGCTTCGCCGCTTCGCAGCTCGCCGAGCGGCAGATGGCGGGCTTTCCGCCTTTCATGTATCAGGCCATGCTGCGCGCGGAAGGCAGGCAGGAGAGCGAGGTGTTCGCCTTTCTCGGTCATGCGCGCGCCGCCGCAGTCGAGCTGCAACAAAAGGTCGAGATACTCGGCGTGGTGCCCGCCGCGCTGCCGCGCCGCGCCAACCATGTGCGCGCGCAGCTGCTGGTCCAGGCGGACACGCGCAAGGCGCTGCAGCAGTTCCTGCGCGCCTGGCAGCCGTCGCTGGATGCGCTGCCCGCGCAAAAACTGCGCTGGTCGCTGGATGTCGATCCGCAGGAGTTCTGACGCACCCGTTGGGGTGGCGCGGAATGGCGGTAAAGGGGAGAATTGGCGAAAATCCGGCCAATACGAAAGGGGTACACCATGTCAGCACACCGTTTCTACAACCTGACGGTCAGCGAGAAACTGCTCTACACCTCGTTCCTGTTGCTGATCGGGCTGGGCTACCTGATGGCGATCACCTATCTCTACGTGACCCATGAAAACAACGACAAGAAGCCAGGTCTGTCGATCGAGGACGTAGCCTACAGCTACTACGGCAACCGCAGCGGCACACGGCTGGAAGCTGCGATCCGCGGCCCGATGGCGGGCTATCTCAACGACCAGGAACGCAACGTACTGGTGGCCTGGCTGAAGGACGGCGCCCAGGAAGAGCATTTCGACAAGGACATCAAGCCGATCATGCAGAAGAATTGCCTGGTCTGTCACAGCAAGGCCTCCGGCATGCCCCTGATCGATTACAGCACTTATGCCGGATTGCACGAAGTGGCGCAGGTGGATACCGGCATGTCGCTGACCACTTTGCTGCGTGTGTCGCATATCCACATGTTCGGCATCAGCCTGCTGCTGTTCGCCTTGGGCCTCATCTTCGTGCAGAGCGAGGTCAATGTCTGGTTCAAGCGCTTCCTGGTGGTGTCGCCGATGGTCGCGGTGTTCGTCGATGTCGCGTCGTGGTTCCTCACCAAGTGGGACTCGCATTACGCCATCGTGGTAGTTGGGGCGGGCGCGGTACTGGGCTTCTCGATGGCCGCGCAGATCCTGATCTCGCTCTACCAGATCTGGTTCCTCAAGAAACCGTTGAACGGCGGCGGCGACTTCCGCTGACGTTCCCCCGATGCCGCGAACCCTCCACCATTCACCCAGAGCAAAGGGGATTGCGGCGAAATGAATGGAGTTATGAAAATGCAGTCCATTGAACTGAGCCAACACCTCGCCACCATCGTCGGCGCCGATGCCGTACTGACCGGCGAGGCAGCCGCGCCGTATTTCGCCGACTGGCGCGGGCGTTACCGCGGCGATGCGCTCGCGGTGGTGTTCCCCTCCGACACGCAGCAGGTCTCCGCAGTGGTGAAGCTGTGTGCCGAAAACAATATCGCCATCGTGCCGCAGGGCGGCAACACCAGCTTGTGCGGCGCTTCCGTGCCGTTGGCGGACGGCAGCAAGCAAGTCGTCGTCAACCTGTCTCGCATGAACCGCCTCCGCGCACTGGATGCCGTCAACTACACGATGACCGTTGAAGCGGGTTGCAAGCTCGCCTCGCTGTACGAAGCGGCGGAGCAGGTCGATCGCCTGTTCCCGCTCGGACTCACCGCCATCGCGCCGCACTGCGAGATCGGCGGCAACCTCTCCACCAATGCAGGCGGCATCGGCGTGCTGCGCTACGGCAACGCGCGCGACCTCGTGCTGGGGCTGGAAGTGGTGTTGCCGGACGGGCGCATCTGGGACGGCCTGCGCAGCCTGCGCAAGGACAATACCGGCTACGACCTCAAGCATCTGTTCATCGGTGCGGAGGGCACGCTGGGCATCATCACCGCCGCCGTGCTGAAGCTCTTTCCGCGTCCCCAGTCGGTGGCGACCGCCTGCGTCGCGGTGCGCGACCCTGCGGCTGCCGTCGCGTTGCTGGCGCATCTGCGCGCCACCTGCGGCGACAATATCAGCGGATTCGAGATCATCTCGCGCTCCTGTCTCGACCTGGTGTTCAAGAATATTCCGGACACCTACGAACCGTTCGCGAGCAAGCACGAGTGGATCGTCATCACCCAGCTGGCCGACGTGCTGGATGCGCCGCTGGATGCGGCACTGATCGCCGCGCTGGAGATGTTCGACGAGGGCGTCGTCGAATATACCGTTACGCTCGACAAGGATCGCGCCGAGCGCTGGTGGAAGCTGCGCAAGAACATCAGCGACGCTCAGAAGATCGAGGGTATCAGCATCAAACACGATGTCTCCGTGCCCATCGGTCGCGTGGCGGAATTCATAGCACAGGCCAGTGCCGCGTTGCGCAACGCCTGGCCCGGCATTCGCATCGTCGCCTTCGGTCATATCGGCGACGGCAACATCCACTACAACGCCTCCATGCCGGATGCCGCACAGAATATGGCGTTCATCGAACAGTACGAGCAGGACGTCAACAGCATCGTGTATAAGGTCGTGGCGCGGCTGGACGGCAGCATCAGCGCCGAGCACGGGCTGGGCCAGCTCAAGCGCGACGAGATCACCCGCTACAAGAGTCCGCTGGAACTGGAACTGATGCGCAGCATCAAGCATGCCATCGATCCGCACGGGCTGATGAATCCGGGCAAGGTCTTGTAGGAGCGGGCTCTGCCCGCGAACAAAATGCAATCGCGGGCAAGGCCCGCTCCTACAGGAATACATAGAGTTTCATCCAGAGCAGGTTCCATCAAGGAGGAGTGCACATGGCAAATCAACCCGAGATCACCAACATGGCCTTGTTCTGCGACTTCGAGAACGTGGCGCTGGGCGTGCGCGATGCCAAATATGCTCAGTTCGACATCAAGAAGGTTCTCGAACGCCTGCTGCTCAAGGGCAGCATCGTGGTCAAGAAAGCGTACTGCGACTGGGACCGCTACAAGGAATTCAAGGCGACCATGCACGAGGCGGCTTTCGAGCTGATCGAGATCCCGCATGTGAGGCAAAGCGGCAAGAACTCCGCCGACATCCGCATGGTCGTCGATGCGCTCGACCTCTGCTATACCAAGTCCCATGTCGACACCTTCGTCATCATCAGCGGTGACTCGGATTTTTCGCCACTAGTCTCCAAGCTGCGCGAGAACAACAAGTACGTCATCGGTATCGGCGTGAAGGACTCGACCTCGGACCTGCTCTCCGCCAACTGCGACGAGTTCATCTTCTACGACGACCTGGTGCGCGTGCAGGAAGCGAAGAAGAAACAGGCCGCGAAGAAGGCACCCGCCAAGGCGAAGGCCGAGGCCGCGAAACCGGCCGGGGCGAAGAACGAGGAAGACAAGCGCCAGGAGGCCATGGATTTCCTGGTAGAAACGGTGGAGGGCCTGATCTCCGAACGCGGCTCCGACGAAAAACTATGGGGCTCGATGGTCAAGACCACCATGCAGCGGCGCAGGCCCGGTTTCAACGAGTCCTTCTACGGCTATCGCTCGTTCCGGGAACTGATGGAAGACGCGCAGAAGCACAAGCTGGTCGCTCTGGTGCGCGACGAGAAATCGGGGCAGTACACGATTCGGCTGCTTGTGGCCAATTAAAGGGGCAAAAACAATTCGTCTCTGGCACCGTTCATATTAAATTGGCAGAGTGCGCCAAGGCGGAAGGCGTCAGCTTGAACACCTTGGTGCTGGCATTTGTGGCAGAGGGGCTGGGACGGAAGGCGGTACAAAAATTCGACTCCGACACCTTGAGTTTTTTCGCTGCGTAGAACAATTACGTTTGTTTATTGCTTAGACTGTGAGTAGACATTGTGCTTACTCACTCACCCTGCCCCAACTCTTTGCGAGTCGGGGACGTGCCAAATGCTAAGCGAGAGTGTGCTTCTTATCCTTATGGGGGATGTCTCGTTGAGAACTTTTTTGGTCGGCAGTAGCACGGCCAAGAAAAACATCACATCCCTCAAGGCGCAATGTAGATTTGCGTGAATCAGACCAACTATTGAAGGTTCTTTGTGCCATTTGAACTTGATGCGCAAGGCTATTTACTTTTTTCATGGCGAGCCTCCTTTATGGGTTCGGTTCATTGAGGTCTAAGGATAGGCTAACTTGTAGCTTTTCAGCAAGGAGTGGAATCTCGTTTGCGACAATCGCGGTCTCAAGGTCTCTGTAAGTGTTCATGAAACGCAGGAATCGGGGTTTGGGGTCTTGTCTCCAATCTATTGCTCTACCTTCCGCATCTTTCCTTGAATCGCGAGCATCGAAAATGTCCTGATAACGTCTGGGAGCTATTCCTTCAAAGGGTTCAAAGTTTACATGGTCCGTGGATGGGACTAGAGGATCTACACTAATGGAGTCTTGGTGTAGTTGCTTGGCCTTACTTTTGGGATACGGCTCAACATAAACGACGCGCGTAATCCCGCTGGCGACTATGTGCCTAGCACACATGTGACAGGGGAAGGTGGTGCAAAACAACGTTGCACCACGAACGGAGATGCCGAGTCTTGCTGCAGACATTAGTGCTGCCATTTCTGCGTGAACGCTGCGACCGAACTCGAGTAAGTTCATTACCCTGGTTCCCTTCAGTACATCTTTTTTGTTTCCTGATACAAGGTCTTGGACCAGATTATCCAACTTGGATTTTCCGACATTGGAAAGCAATCCGTGGTTACTGAATCGTTCTAGAAGTTCGCCAAGAACTTGGGTTCGTTCCTCGGCCATAGCGTCGATTCCTTTCTGGAAATCTCGAGCATCACCTTTGTCTCCCGGCCAATATAGGTCGCCACCAGCTTTGGGAACCTCGTTGCAACCAACGGCAACTAAATCACCTTCATTGGTAAGAATGGCGGCCCCGACTTGTCTATTCAAATCAGCAGATCGAAGCGCGGCTGATCGGGCGTGATACATGCCATGCTCATTACGAGATGGTGTGTGAAAAACGTTGCCAAAAAGTAATTGAAGAAACCGACTAATTTGTGCTTCCAAAGAAGGTTTGTTTCGCCCATCTACGAAAAGGTCTGCTAATGGAAATGCATCTTTTACGTCCTGCCCAAGGGATAAACTCTCTTCCAGTTCATCTCGCTCTACCAACTCTTCAGCTTTAGCCCGGGCATTTTTACTACTGCCAAATTGTGATTTGCTAATCCGGTCGGCCAGTGCAGTTACTCTCATTTCTCTGGGCGAATATACTGAAATGAGGAAAAAGCCCTTGCCATAAACATTGCGCAAGGTTTCGATTTCATGTGGGTGTTTTAATGACTGCAAAATATAAGCATTATTCTCTTCTGCATGCTCGCCAAATTTTTCTTCTCGAATTCGCATTATTTCGGCGATTCCGAGAAGTGCAACGGCGTCGCCGCGTTTACTTTCTGTGCGAAGTCGAGTGCCCTCCGTCATCAAATTTGAAATTCGTTTGTCTTCTGCTTCCTTGCGGTGATCAGAACTGAAAAAAGCCTCAATCTGTTTGCTTAATCGGATGGTTTCTGCTTTGTAATTTAATGCCTTAAGCTCTTTTGTAAGCACTGAAATTACGGGATCAAGATTTACACCAACTGGGCCAACCAATCCAAATACAAGTTCAGGGTGGTCGTTGGGCGTGAGAGGGGAGGCTAGATCAGATGATGGGTGCGGGACTGAATCTTGTTTCCGTGTTCTTCTAGTACCAGATCTAGCTGTCTTTTCCACGCCGACTTTCTTTGTGGTCATGGTCTCCCCTTTCTAAGAACGAAATAGAAATCTAGCCAAAAATAAATGAACTACTGCGCACTGAAATGCAAAATGTACCGAAATTGAATTGTTTTGACTAATTTTTAACAAACGAGTGGGCAGCTTCGCATTTTTTTCGCGCATTCTCGAATTGAAAACATGGCTGGCTGCACCCGCCATGCGATTTTATGCTGCCGGCCCCCAAATGCTATAATTCGCGCCTCTTTTGAAGGCGTAAAGCAATGTCCGCAGTCCTGAATTTCAAATCTCATCTTTCCGAATTGTTCGCGCAGGCCTTGCGCGAGGTCGCGCCGGATCATGCCGATACGGCCATCGTCATCGAGCGTCCCAAGCAGGCCTCGCACGGCGACTATGCCTGCAACCTGGCGATGCAGCTGGCGCGGCCGCTGCGCAAGTCGCCGCGCGACATCGCGAATGCACTGATCGCGGCGCTGCCCAAGACCGATTTCATCTCGAAGGTGGAGATCGCCGGCGCGGGCTTCATCAACGTGTTCATTGCCACTGCGGCCAAGCGGTCGGTGGTGAACGGCGTGCTGGAGGCAGGCGCGGGCTACGGCCACGTTCACGTCGGCGCGGGCCGCAAGGTTCAGGTGGAATTCGTCTCCGCCAACCCGACTGGGCCGTTGCACGTGGGCCACGGGCGCGGCGCGGCGGTGGGCGATTGCCTGTGCAACGTGCTGCATGCGGCGGGCTGGAACGTGACGCGCGAGTTCTATTACAACGATGCGGGTGTGCAGATCGACAACCTGATGTTGTCGGTGCAGTTGCGCTGCAAGGGCATCACGCCGGACGATCCGTCCTGGCCCGAGTCCGGCTATCGCGGCGATTACATCGTCGACGTGGCGAACGCCTACATGGCGAAGGAGACCGTCGAGGCGGACGACCAGCACATCACCGGCAAGGGCGATGCGGACGATGCCGAAGCCATCCGCCATTTCGCCGTGGCCTATCTGCGCCGCGAGCAGGATCTGGACTTGCGCGCCTTCGAGGTCGAGTTCGACGTGTTCTCGCTCGAGTCCGCGCTCTACACCGACGGCAAGGTGGAAGAGACGGTGAAGAAGCTCATCGCCAGCGGCCATACCTACGAGCAGGACGATGCGCTGTGGTTGCGCACCACGGATTTCGGCGACGACAAGGATCGCGTGATGCGCAAGAGCGACGGCGGCTACACCTACTTCGTGCCGGACGTGGCCTACCATCTGGACAAGTGGCGTCGCGGTTTCGAGCGCGTCATCAACGAGCAGGGTTCCGATCACCACTCCACCATCACCCGCGTGCGCGCCGGTCTGCAGGCGTTGAATGAAGGCATCCCCAAGGGTTGGCCGGACTACGTGCTGCACCAGATGGTGACGGTGCTGAAGAACGGCGAAGAGGTGAAGATCTCCAAGCGCGCGGGCAGCTACGTCACGTTGCGCGACCTGATCGACGAGGTGGGCTGCGATGCGACGCGCTATTTCCTCGCCGCACGTTCTCCCGATTCGCAGCTGGTGTTCGACATCGATCTGGCAAAATCGCAAAGCAACGACAACCCGGTGTACTACATCCAGTACGCCCATGCGCGCGTGCATGCGGTGCTGGCGCAGTGGGGCGGCGACCGCCAGAGCCTGCTGCAGGCCGACGTGAGCGCATTGGAGAGCGAATACGAGACGCAGCTGCTGCAACGCATGATCGATTTCCCGCAGGTGATCGAGACGGCTGCCGAAGACCTCGCGCCGCACCAGATCGCCTTCTACCTGAAGGAATTGGCCGCCGATTTTCACAGCTACTATAATGCCTCGCGCTTCCTGGTCGAGGACGAGAAGGTCAAGCTGGCACGGCTGGCACTGATCATGGCGCTGGCACAGGTGCTGAAGAACGGCCTGGCGCTGCTCGGGGTGAGCGCGCCGGAACAAATGTAAGGGACGATGGCATGAGCAGAAACACAGGCAACAAATCGGGCGGGGCACGCAAGGGCGGCAGCGGCAGTCCGTTGCTGACCGGCATCCTCGTCGGCATGGTGATCGGCGTGGCGATGGCGGCGGGGCTGGCTTGGTTCATCATGAAGTCGCCCAGCCCGTTCGTGCAGAACGAGCAGGTGACGGCGAAGCCGGCTGCCGCGGCAAAACCGCAAGCACAGCCTACCGTCGTCGTGCCCGGTGCCACGCCCGGCGCGCAGCCCGCGGCGGCGCCCGCTTCCGGGGTGAACGGCGACAAGCCCCGCTTCGAGTTCTACAAGGTGCTGACCGACAAGCAGGAAACGACCGTCGCGCCCGCAGCACCTGCCGCGAAACCCGCCGGCAAGCCGCAGCCGGAGAGCAAGCCGGTCGCTGTCAGCGGGCCGCAGTTCCTGCAGGCCGGATCATTCTCCAATGTCGCCGATGCCGAGAAGGTGAAGGCCAGGCTTGCGATGATGGGCGTCGAAGCCAGCATCCAGACCGCGACCATTCCCGACAAGGGCGTGTGGCACCGGGTGCGCCTGGGACCATACAAGAGCGCGGATGAGATGAACAAGGTGCTCGCGACGCTGAAACAAAACGGCATCGACGCCACTCCAATCCGCGCGCAATAAGCGTAGTCACCATCCAAAAAGGAGCGATAAGTGAGAAACCTGATCAAGACCCTGATTGTCATCACAGCATTGTTGTTCGGAAACGCGGCATGTTCCGCGGAAGTCGGCAAGGATTACAAGCTGCTGAACCCGGCGCAGCCGACCAGCACCAAGAAGATCGAGGTCTTGGAGTTCTTCTTCTACGAGTGCTCTCACTGCTATCACCTGCATCCGCTGCTGGCAGCATGGGAAAAGACCATGCCGAAGGACGTCGAGATCACCTACGTGCCGACCATCTTCCGCGACTCGACCACGCCGCTGGCGCTCACCTATTACGCGCTGGAGAGCATGGGCAAGATCAAGCAGCTGGACGATGCGATCTACCAGGGGATCCATGTTCAGAACGCGGAACTGTATGACCTCGATTCGATCGCCTCTTTCGTTGCGAAGCAGGGGGTGGACCGCGCCAAATTCACGGCGGCCTACAACTCGTTCGCCATGCAGAGCAAGGTGGTGCGCGCCAAACAGATGATCCGCAGCTACGGCATCAGCGGCACGCCCACCCTGGTGGTGGACGGCAAGTACGTGATCACCGGCCTGCTGCCGGCGGACGCCATCCGCGTGCTGGATGAAGTGATCGCGCTGGCGCGCAAAGAGCATTCCAAGAAGAAATAGTGAAAGTTGTCGGCTCTGCATGGCCAATCGACTAGGCCGTCAAAATACGCCGGCCAAGTCTCTGGTCATAAGTGGCGCGTCGAGCGGCCTGGGTCTGGCCCTCGCGCGCCATTATCTTGAGCGCGGCGCGACCGTCGCCGCCTTCGCCCGCCGCGGCGAGTTGCTGCAAGCCCTATCCACGGAATTTCCCGGCAAAGTCTTTTGCTACACGCTGGACGTGCGCGATGCGGCGGCCATTCGCAATGCCGCCGCCGATTTCATGTCGCACGCCGGCGTGCCGGACATCGTCATCGCCAATGCAGGCGTAAGCATCGGCACGCTGACCCGCTATGCCGAGGATAACGATGTGTTCAGGCATGTGATGGATATCAACGTGATGGGCATGGTGCAGACCTTCCAGCCGTTCGTCGAAGCGATGCGCGAGGCGAAGTGCGGCTCGCTGGTGGGTATCGCCAGCGTCGCCGGTTTTCGCGGACTGCCGGGGGCGGGTGCCTACTCCGCTTCCAAGGCTGCCGCCATCTCGTATCTGGAATCGCTGCGGGTGGATCTGCACGGCAGCGGCGTGCGCGTGGTGACTATCTGCCCCGGCTACATCCGCACGCCGATGACCGATATCAATCCCTATCCCATGCCGTTCATGCTGGAAGCCGACGAGGCCGCGCGGCGCATCGCGCGCGTGATCGATTGCGGCAGTTCGTTCGCCGTGGTGCCGTGGCAGATGGGTTTGGTCGGGCGCGCGTTGAAGCTGTTGCCGAACTGGCTGTATGACCGGCTGTTCGCCAACGCCCCGCACAAGCCGCGCGGTTCGTTATAGGTCGGCCGATGCGCCTGTATGAGAGATTCCTCAAGGGTGGCGTGCCGGAATATCTGGCGCGGTATTACTGGTGGGCCTATCTGTGGGAGAAGAGCATCTGGTTCTTCGATCATCAGCCCATCATCAACGCCATTCTGTTCGGTCAATACGATACGCTGCTCAAGAAGACCCTGGCACAGGTCGAAGCCAGGCCGGGGGCGCAGCTGCTGCAACTGACCTGTGTGTACGGCAAGCTCACGCCCTCGCTACTGAAACATACCGGCAACGAAGTGCATCTGTGTGACGTGGCGGTGGGGCAGTTGAATCTGGCGCGCAGCAAGACGCTGGAAGCGTCCGGTCAATGCCACCTGGCGCGCATGAATGCCGAGACACTGGGCTATGCGGACGATGCATTCGATCAGGCGATCGTGTTCTTCCTCTTTCACGAACTGCCTACGCAGGCGAGGCAGCATGTCTATGACGAAATCGCGCGCGTGGTGAAGCGGGGCGGCTCAGTGCTGGTTACCGAATACGGCAGCACGCCGCATCGCCACTGGCTGTATCGGTTTGCGCCGTTCCGTTGGTTGCTCGGTCGGCTGGAGCCGTTCCTGCCGGGATTCTGGCAGGAAGACGTCAATGCGAAATTGAGTGAGGCATTACAGAAGCGGGGCAAGGCCCTGGCGGGCGAGCCGCAGGTCGAGCATTGCTTTGCCCGGTTCTATCGCGTGATGCGCTTCGACCTGCTTTAACCAGCCAGCTTCTGCTTCAGGATGTCGTTGAGCTGAGCCGGGTTGGCCTTGCCCTTGCTGGCCTTCATGGCCAGGCCGACGAAGAAGCCGAACAGCTTGTCCTTGCCGCTGCGGTACTCCGCGACCTTGTCGGCATTGGCGGCGATGATCTCGTCCACCAGCGCTTCGATCGCGCCGCTGTCGGAGACCTGCTTCAAGCCCTTCGCATCGATGATCGCATCCGCGTCGCCGCCTTCCGCCCACATGGTGCGGAACACTTCCTTCGCACCGGAGTTGGAGATGGTGTTGTCGGTGATGCGCTGCAGCATGCCGCCGAGTTGTTGTGCGCTGATCGGGCATTGCTTCATGTCCAGGCCATCGCGGTTCAGCTGGGCGCTTACTTCGCCCATGATCCAGTTGGCGACGAGCTTCGCATCCTTGGGCACGGCAGCCAGCACGGTTTCGAAGAAGTCCGCCATCTCGCGCGAGGCGGTAAGGATGTTTGCGTCGTACGCAGAGAGGCCGAGATCGTTCACGTAGCGCACCTGCTTGACGTGCGGGAGCTCCGGCAGCGTGGCGCGCACCTGCTCGATCCAATCATTGCTGATGTCCAGCGGCAGCAGGTCGGGATCGGGGAAGTAGCGGTAGTCGTGCGCTTCTTCCTTGCTTCGCATGGAGCGCGTCTCGCCGGTGTCCGGATTGAACAGTACCGTGGCTTGATGCACCTTGCCGCCGTTCTCGATGGTGTCGATCTGCCATTGCACTTCGTAGTCGATGGCCTGCTGCATGAACTTGAACGAGTTGAGGTTCTTGATCTCGCGGCGCGTGCCGAGCGGCTCGCCGGCTCGGCGTACCGATACGTTGACGTCGCAGCGGAACGAGCCTTCCTGCATGTTGCCGTCGCAGATGCCGATCCATTGCACCAGCGCGTGCAGCGTCTTGGCATAGGCCACGGCCTCGGCGGCGGAACGCATGTCCGGCTCGGACACGATCTCCAGCAACGGCGTACCGGCGCGATTGAGGTCGATGCCGGTCATTCCGTGGAAGTCTTCGTGCAGCGACTTGCCGGCATCCTCTTCCAGATGGGCGCGGGTGATGCGCACCACTTTCTCATAGGGTTTCGCGTTGCCTGAAAGCGGCTCGACCTGGATGGTCAGCGCGCCCTGTCCCACCACCGGCAGATCGAACTGGCTGATCTGGTAGCCCTTGGGCAGATCGGGATAGAAGTAATTCTTGCGCGCGAACACCGAGCGCGGTGCGATGTGGGCGCCGGTGGCGAGGCCGAACCTGATGGCGCGTTCCACCGCGCCGCGATTCAATACCGGCAGCACGCCGGGCAGCGCGAGGCTCACCGCGTCCGCCTGTGTGTTCGGCTCAGCGCCGAAGGCGGTCGATGCGCCGCAGAATATCTTGCTGTTGGTCGAGAGCTGCGCGTGTACTTCCAGCCCGATGACGATTTCCCAAGTCATGATGTTTCCTTACAGCCCTTGCGGCGCGCGGCTGTGCCAGTCGGTCGCCAGTTGATATTGATGCGCCGCGTTGAGCATGCGCGCCTCGTCGAAATAGTTGCCGATGATCTGCAGACCCACCGGCATATCGTTGCTGCCGAAGCCGCAGGGGATCGACATGCCGGGCAGGCCCGCCAGGTTCACGGCGATGGTGTAGATGTCGGACAGGTACATCTGAACCGGGTCGTCGCCCTTCTCGCCCAGCTTGAACGCGGTGGACGGCGAGGTCGGTCCCATGATGACGTCGCACTGCTTGAATGCCTCGGTGAAGTCCTGCGCGATCAGGCGGCGGATCCTCTGCGCCTGGATGTAGTAGGCGTCGTAGTAGCCGTGGGAGAGCACGTAGGTGCCGATCATGATGCGGCGCTTCACTTCGGTGCCGAAGCCCTGTGCCCGGGTCTTCTCGTACATGTCGGTGAGGTCGGTGTAGTCCGGCGCGCGATAGCCGTAGCGCACGCCGTCGAAGCGCGACAGGTTGCTCGATGCTTCGGCGGGCGCCAGCACGTAGTACACCGGGATGGACAGCCTGGTGTTCGGCAGGCTGATGTCGACGACGGTCGCGCCGAGCTTCCTGTATTCGGCGATGGCAGCCTCGACGGCTTGCGCCACATCGCTGCCCAGTCCTTCGGCGAAGAATTCCTTCGGCAGTCCGATGCGCAGGCCGCTCAGCGGCTTGTTCAAATCACGGGCGTAATCCTCTTTCTCGCGTTGCAGCGATGTCGAATCGCGTTCGTCGAATCCTGCCATCGCGTTCATCATCAGCGCCAGGTCTTCCGCGCTGCGTCCCATCGGGCCGGCCTGGTCCAGGCTGGAGGCGAATGCGATCATGCCGTAGCGCGAGCACACCCCGTAGGTGGGCTTCAGGCCGGAGATGCCGCACAGCGCAGCCGGCTGGCGGATCGAGCCGCCGGTGTCGGTGCCGGTCGCGGCCGCGCACAGGCGCGCGGCGACGGCTGCGGCTGTGCCGCCGGACGAGCCGCCGGGCACGCGCGCCGTACCCCACGGATTCTTAACCGTACCGAAGTACGAGGTCTCGTTCGACGAGCCCATGGCGAACTCGTCCATGTTGGTCTTGCCGAGGTTCACTGCGCCCGCGCGGTTGAATTGCTCGATGACGTGCGCGTCATAGGGCGCGACGAAATTCTCGAGCATCTTCGAGCCGCAGGTGGTGCGCCAACCCTTGGCGCAGAAGATGTCCTTCTGGGCTATTGGAATGCCTGTCAGGGGGGGGGCCTCGTTCTTCGTAATGCACTGGTCGGCGGCACGCGCCTGCGCCAGCGAGGCTTCGGGGTTCAGCGTGACGTAGGCGTTGAGCTCGGGATTGAGCCTGGCGATGCGGTCGAGATAGAGCTGCGTCAGTTCGACGCTGGAGATCTTTTTGGCGCGCAGTGCGTCGCCGAGTTGCTTCAGGCTGGATTCAAACATGGTGCGTTATTCGATGACTTTGGGAACGAGGTACAGACCCGCCTCGACCTGCGGGGCGATGGCCTGGAAAGCCTCGCGCTGGTTGGTTTCCGTGACCTTGTCCTCGCGCAGGCGCTGCGACAGATCCTGGGCGTGGGACATCGGTTCGATGCCGGTGGTGTCGACGGCCTGCATTTCGGCGATCAGGTCGAAGATGCCGGAGAGTTGAGCGCGGGCGGTTTCGATTTCCGGTCCGGTCATCGCCAAGCGGGCCAGACGGGCGACTTTTTCAACATCCTGGGTGCTTAAAGACATAGCAAAAATTTTATTGAAATAAGGCTTATAGGGTATCATACGCGGCTTCTACGGCACACCTCTTTGACTTTCGGGACACAACATGTTTGGATTTTTGAACGGCTACTTTTCCAATGACCTCGCGATCGACCTCGGTACCGCGAACACGCTGATCTGGGTGCGCGGGCAGGGCATCGTGCTGAACGAGCCCTCGGTCGTCGCGATCCGCCAGGAAGGCGGTCCGAACGGCAAGAAGGTGATCCAGCAGGTCGGTCTCGCCGCCAAGCAGATGCTGGGCCGCACCCCGGGCAACATCACCGCGATCCGCCCGATGAAGGACGGCGTGATCGCCGACTTCACCGTCACCGAGCAGATGCTCAAGCAGTTCATCCGCAAGGTCTACAAGGCCAGCATCTTCAGCCCGAGCCCGCGCATCGTGATCTGCGTGCCTTGCGGTTCGACACAGGTCGAGCGCCGCGCGATCCGCGAATCCGCAGTGGGCGCCGGCGCGCGCCGCGTCGAGCTGATCGAAGAGCCGATGGCGGCCGCGATCGGCGCAGGCCTGCCGGTGGAAGAGGCGACCGGTTCGATGGTGGTGGATATCGGCGGCGGCACTACCGAAGTGGGCGTGATCTCGCTGGGCGGCGCGGTGTATTCCGGTTCCGTGCGCGTCGGCGGCGACAAGTTCGACGAGGCGATCATCAATTACATCCGCCGCAACTACGGCATGCTGATTGGCGAGACCACCGCCGAAGAGATCAAGAAGACCATCGGTTCCGCATTCCCGGGCTCCGAAGTGCGCGAGATGGAAGTGAAGGGCCGCAACCTCGCCGAGGGCGTGCCACGCAGCTTCACCATCTCCAGCAACGAGATCCTCGAAGCGCTGACCGACCCGCTCAACAGCATCGTCAGCGCGGTGAAGACCGCACTGGAACAGACCCCGCCGGAACTCGGCGCCGACATCGCCAACAAGGGCATGGTGCTGACCGGCGGCGGCGCGCTGCTGCGCGACCTCGACCGCCTGCTGATGGAAGAGACCGGCCTGCCGGTGCTGATCGCCGACGATCCGCTGACCTGCGTGGTGCGCGGTTCCGGCCGTGCGCTGGAAAGCATGGACAAGTCCACCAACATCTTCACTACTGAATAATCCTCACGCATACCCGCCACTAAAAGCCGCGATTGCATGGATAACTCGCAATCCCTCCAGTTCTTCAATCGCGGGCCCAGCCCCGCGGTGCGGCTGGTGTTCTTCTCCGTATTGTCGCTGCTGCTGCTGTTCGTCGACGCGCGCTACCGCTACCTGGAATCCACGCGCAGCGCCCTGTCGGTGCTGGTCTCGCCGGTGCAGCGCCTGGCGACCATGCCCGCCGAGCTGTGGAGGCAGGCCGGAGAGTTCTTCGTGACGCAACGCAGCCTGGTGGATCAGAACCAGGCATTGCAGCAGCAGCACGAACGCGATGCCGCGCAGCTGTCGCAGCTGCAGTCCATGCAGCAGGAGAACCGGCAATTGCGCAATCTGCTCGAACTGCCGCAGCGCAGCGAATTCTCCGCGATGGCCGCCGAGATCCTGTACGCCGAGCGCGATGTGTTCAAGCGCAAGGTGCTCATCAACAAGGGCGAAAACGCCAAGATCCAGGCAGGACAGGTGGTGATGGACGACCTGGGCATCGTGGGGCAGGTCACGCGCGTCTATCCGTGGTTGTCCGAGGTGACGCTGATCACCGAGAAGGACTACGCCGTGCCGGTGCAGATCTTGCGCAACGGCCTGCGCACCATCGTGTTCGGCGCGGGCGACACCAGCCAGCTGTCTTTGCGCTACATGCCGGTCAGTTCCGATATCCAGAACGGTGACCTGCTGGTCACCTCCGGGATCGACGGCGTTTACCCGCCGGGCATACCGGTGGCCAAGGTGATCAAGATAGAACGCGATGCTGCCTATCCGTTCGCGCGGGTGTCATGCCTGCCGGTGGGTGGGGTGGACCGACAACGGCATCTGCTTATCCTGTCCGGCGTACCCGGATTGCCGGAGCGTCCGGCGGAGCAGTCTGCGGAAGGCGGCAAGGAAACCGCGGTGGAGAAAAAACAGTGACCTACCTTCATCCATCCAATCCGGAGATCCAGCGTCCCGTCAGCAATCTCTTCATCCTGCTGACCGTGCTGGTCGCGCTGTTCCTGAACGGGCTGCCGTTGGAGGGGATATGGCTGATGATGCGTCCGGATTTCGTCGCCGTGGTGCTGCTGTACTGGTGCACGCATAACCCGTTGCGCCTCGGTGTAGGCCTGTCGTGGGCGGTGGGCATACTCGCCGACGTGGCCGATGCCAGCCTGTTCGGCCAGCATGCGCTGGCCTATACGTTGCTGGCCTTCGGCGGTGTGGTGTTGCACCGCCGCCTGCAGATGTTCGATCTGCGCCAGCAGACCACGCAGGTGTTCATCATCCTCGTTCTGACCTATGCGGTGTATGCGCTGGTGCACTGGCAGGTGAACGGCTATGTGGTGTGGCCGTATTTCCTCGGTTGCCTGACGTCGACCTTGTTGTGGGCGCCACTCAGCATCATGTTCCAGGCGATGCGGCAGTTGCGCGTGGACCGTGAGCATCCATGAGCAAGCATGTCGAGCTAAAAAACCACCAGCGCGAGATCTTCTATTTCCGGTTGCGGCTGGCCATCAGTATCGGTTTCGTGCTGACGCTGTTCGGCATCCTGCTGGTGCGTTTCATCTACCTGCAGGTGGTGCGTCACGACTACTACCAGACGCTGGCCGAGAGCAACCGCATCTCCGTTGTGCCCATCGTTCCCAACCGCGGCCTGATCCTCGACCGCAACGGCGTTGTGATGGCGCACAACTACTCCGGCTATACGCTGGAGGTCACCCCGAACAAGACCAAGGGCCTGGAGGCCACGATCGACGAGCTGTCCACGCTGGTGGAGATCACCCCGAGGGACCGCAAGCGATTCAAGAAGCTGCTCGCGGAAAGACGCAACTTCGAGACACTGATGATCCGCAACAAGCTCACCGACGAGGAAGTCGCGCGCTTTGCTGCGCAGCAATACCGCTTTCCCGGCGTCGAGATCAAGGCGCGCCTGTTCCGCGACTATCCCTACGGCGACAAGACCGCCCACCTCATCGGCTACATCGGGCGCATCAACCAGACCGATGTCGAGCAGCTCGAAGAGAACGAACAGGCGGCCAATTACCGCGGTTCGGATTACATCGGCAAGACCGGCCTGGAGCAGAGCTACGAGGACGAGCTGCACGGCACCACCGGGGTGGAGCAGGTCGAGGTGGATTCGGGCGGCCGGGCGGTGCGCATGCTGTCGCGTTCCTCGCCGGTGTCCGGCAATACGCTGGTGCTGAGCGTCGATGCGAAGCTGCAGGAGATCGCCTTCCAGGCGTTCGGCAACTACCGCGGTGCGCTGATTGCGATCGACCCCAGCAACGGGGAGGTACTGGCCTTCGTCAGCAAGCCCGGCTACGACCCCAGCCTGTTCATCGACGGCATCGACTTGCAGACCTGGGACGAGTTGAACAATTCGCCCGACAAGCCGATGGTCAACCGCGCCGTAAACGGCGCTTATCCCCCGGGTTCGACGTTCAAGCCCTACATGGCGCTGGGTGCGCTGACGCTCGGCAAGCGGCGTCCCGAGCAGACCATCTTCGATCCCGGCTATTTCACTTTCGGCAACCATACCTTCCGCGACGACAAAAAGGGCGGCCACGGCTCAGTCGACATGTACAAGTCCATCGTCGAGTCATGCGACACCTACTACTACACGCTCGCCAACGACATGGGCATCGACAATATCTCCAATTTCATGCGCCAGTTCGGTTTCGGCCAGCGTACGGGCATCGATATCGAGGGCGAGTCGGAAGGCGTGCTGCCGTCGCAGGAATGGAAGCGCAAGCGTTTCAAGAAACCCGAGCTGCAGAAATGGTATGCGGGCGAAACCATCTCCATCGGCATCGGCCAGGGCTACAACGCCTATACGCCGATCCAGCTCGCCCAGGCGGTGGCGACGCTGGCCAACAACGGCGTGATGTACCGGCCGCACCTGGTGAGGCACATCACCGACACGCGCACCGGCGAGAAGACGCTGATCGAGCCGAAGTCGCTGCGCACCATCCCGCTCAGGCAGGAGGACATCGACGTGATCAAGCGGGCCATGATCGGCGTCAACAAGGAAGGCACCGGCGCCGCCGCCTTCGCCGGCGCGGGATACGTCTCGGCAGGCAAGACCGGTACCGCGCAGGTGTACTCGCTGAAGGGCGAGAAATACAGCGAAGGACACGTCAAACAGGAACTGCGCGACCATGCGCTGTTCATCGCGTTCGCTCCCGCGGACCAGCCGAAGATCGCGCTGGCGGTGCTCGTGGAGAACGGCGGCTTCGGCGCGGCGACTGCTGCTCCGATCGCGCGCAAGGTGCTGGATTATTACCTGCTCGGCAAGGTGCCGCAGCCGCTGCCGGACGATGCGGCGAAGGAGGGGGACGGAAATGACTAAGCGGCAACTGTGGCAGCGTTTCATCGAGCATCTCGACGTGCCGCTGCTGATCGGCATCGGCCTGCTGATGCTGGTCAGCCTGCTGGTGCTCCACAGCGCGGACAACGCCGGCTGGGGGCGTCCGATGAGCCAGGTGCTCAACATCGTGGTGGCCTTCACCTGCATGTGGCTGATCGCGAACCTGCCGCTGCATTACCTGATGCGCACCGCCGTGCCGATCTACGTGCTGGGCATGGTGTTGCTGATCGGCGTGGCGCTGTTCGGCGAGATCAGCCACGGCGCCCGGCGCTGGCTGAACCTCGGCGTCGCCACCATCCAGCCTTCCGAGCTGATGAAGATCGGCGTGCCGCTGATGATGGCGTGGTACTTCGAGAAGAACGAGGCCACGCTGACGATGAAGAACTACGTCGTTGCGGCGCTGCTGCTGCTGGTGCCCGTGGCGCTGATCGCGCGCCAGCCCGACCTCGGCACGGCGATCCTGATCTCCGCGAGCGGCTTTTACGTGCTGTTCCTCGCAGGTCTTTCCTGGAAGGTGATCGGCGGCATGTTCGTTACTGCGCTGGCCAGCGCGCCGGTGCTGTGGTCGATGCTGCACGACTACCAGCGCCACCGCATCCTGATGCTGCTCGACCCTTCGCAGGACGCGCTGGGCAAGGGCTACCACACCATCCAGGGCATGATCGCGGTCGGTTCGGGCGGCATCCTCGGCAAGGGCTATCTGGAAGGCACGCAAACCCACCTCGACTTCCTGCCGGAGCGCACCACCGACTTCATCTTCGCGGTGTATTCGGAAGAGTTCGGCCTGCTCGGCAACCTGATCCTGCTGGCCATCTTCCTGTTCGTCATCGGGCGCGGCTTCATCATCACCGCGAACGCCTCGACCTATTTCACGCGCCTGATGGCGGGCTCCATCACGCTGACCTTCGCCACCTACGCGTTCGTCAACATGGGCATGGTCAGCGGCATCCTGCCGGTGGTCGGCGTACCGCTACCGCTGGTGAGTTATGGCGGTACCTCGATGCTGACCCTGCTGCTGGGTTTTGGTATGCTGATGAGCATCGAGACGCATAAAAAGCTGGTCAAATCCTAGGAGGAACCGCATGAGCAGGCAAATCGCAATTCTGGCACTGGCCATGACACTCGCCGCCTGCGGCAGCACGCCGCAACGCCAGGTGGAAACGCGCAGCACTCCTGCGCCCGTCGAGAGCCGCGTGGTCGGCACGCCGGGCGCCGCACCCGTCCCCGGCAGCGGCGGCTACCTCGCCGGCGACGGTCCCGGCGCGGACGTGCCGGCCAACCTCGATGTGATCCCCGATGCCGTGCCGCGCAGCGAACCGCTGCACCGCTACGCCAACCGTCCCTATGTCGCGCTGGGCAAGACCTACACGCCGCTGACCGTCTCCGGCAATTTCAAGGAACGCGGCATCGCCTCCTGGTACGGCAAGAAATTCCACGGCCAGCGCACCTCCAGTGGCGAGGTGTACGACATGTACGGCATGAGTGCCGCCCATCCCACCCTGCCGATCCCCAGCTACGCGCGCGTCACCAGCGTGGCGAGCGGCAAGTCGGTAGTGGTGCGCGTCAACGACCGCGGACCGTTCCTGCATGATCGCGTGATGGATCTGTCCTACACCGCCGCGCACAAGATCGGCATCATCGGCAACGGCAGCGCGGAAGTCGAGATCGAAAGCCTCTCCCCCAACGCGGTCGTCAACAGCGTCGCCAAGGTCGAACCCGTGCAGAGCAGGCCGCTGGAGAAGGCCGAGCCGGCCAAGTCCGCTTCGTCCGCGCCGGTGGCTGCCGGCAATGTCTACCTGCAGCTGGGCGCTTTCAAGTCGCAAGAAGCCGCCGAGAGCTTCGTAGCGAAGATGCGCGCCGAACTGGGCGAGGCCGGCAAACAGATCACCCTGTTCGTCAAGGACGGCCTGACCCGCGTGCATCTCGGTCCCTATGCCAGCCCGAACGAAGCGCGCAGCAGCGCGGAGGGATTGCAGGGCAAGCTGGGTTTCAAGCCGATGGTGAACTTGCACTGATTTTTACGCTCTGAGCCAGTTCCTTTATACCAGCGAGGCGCGAGGAGGCGCTGCTGACGACAATGAATCTGCGCTCGTTCCTGATACCGGCCGCCTTTTGTGCGGCCTTTTCCCACAATGCTCTCGCTGCGGAAGCCGACTTGCTGCAATGTGCGGCCAAGGCCGACGACGCCGCACGGCTGAAGTGCTATGACGCGCTCGCCGCATCCGCACGTCGCCCGGCAAGCGTGCCGCCGGCCGCAGTTTCCGAGGCTGCACAGGCACACGTGAATCCGGCCACGGCGCAATCGACTGAAATCCCTTCAGCCCCCGCTGAAACTGAGAGTAACCACCAGGAACGCACCTACCTCACCCGTGCATGGAACCTGGACGGCAGGGCCAGGGAAGGCGGTACGCAGCTGACACCGCTCAGGCCCTACCGGACGAGTTACCTCATCGCGCGCAAGTCGACCCGGGTGAACACACAACCCTCATCTCCCGCTCCGGGTCATGCGACCCCGGTGCCGCTCGACCTCGACTCAATGGAAGCGAAGTTCCAGTTCAGCTTCAAGGCTGAGATCATGAACTACCGGCATATCAGCCTGCTGGGCTTCGACGACTTCCGGCTCTGGGGCGCCTACACCCAGCAATCCAACTGGCAGGCATTCAATGCGCGCAACTCCGCGCCTTTCCGCGAGACCAATTACGAGCCGGAGCTGATCGCCACCTTCGGCACGGGCAACCAGAGCGGATTCAGGATGCTCAACGTCGGCCTGGTGCATCAGTCGAACGGCAAAAGCGCCACCGATTCGCGCAGCTGGAACCGCGCCTACCTGCAAGGCGGATGGGAATGGGACAACGGCCTGAGCGTACTGGCGCGCGGCTGGTGGCGCATTCCGGAGAATGCCGCGAACGACGACAACCCCGACATCCAGAGCTATGTGGGGCGCGCCGATGCCGTGATCCGCTGGGAGCCGGACAAGACCCAGTCGGTCTCGCTGCTGCTGCGCAACAACCTGAACTTTGGAAAGAACCGCGGCTTCATGCAATTCGACTGGACCACGCCGCTGTTCGTCGGCAAGTCGGCGAAGTTTTACACCCAGGTGACATCCGGTTTTGGCGAGAGCCTGATCGATTACAACCACCGGCAGACGACGTTCGGGATGGGGGTGTCGTTCAGGGAGTGGTAGTAAAGCTACTGATGAAACCACTAGCCATTCGACTAGGCCGTCCAAAAACAACGGCCAAGTCGCTGGTTATGCGGTGGTCACCTGCGGCGTTGCGCGGTGTTGGTTTCGGCATAACGCGCTTCGCGCATTAGCCTTCACCGCAACTTTGTTGTCGGAATCCGGGGCCGCGTAGCGGCAAACTGAATGTACATTCCGGTTCCTGCGCTCCGTGCGCCTTGCATCTGACCATCCTCGCTACGCTTTCAGTGCGTAAATCGAGTTAGGGCCGCAGCACGTAACTGGACAATTGGCGGGTTATCCGGCCACCCTCAACACCAATCCCTTCAAATATGCCCCCTCCGGGAAACTCAGCAGCGTCGGGTGATCCGCGCTGGCGTGCAATCGATGCACGATCTGCGCATCCACGCCCGCATCCAGTGCCGCACCGGCGATGATCTTCTGGAACAGGTCTTCGCTGATGCCGCCCGAGCAGGAGTAGGTGGCGAGCAGGCCGCCCGGTCTGAGCAACTTGAAGCCGAGCAGGTTGATGTCCTTGTAGCCGCGCGCGGCTTTTTCGGCGAAGGCGGCGGTGGGGGCGAATTTGGGCGGGTCGAGGATGATGAAGTCGAACTGTTTGCCCTGATCGCGCAGTTTGCGTAGCGCGGCGAACACGTCGGCTTCCTGCCACTTCGCCTTGGCCGCATCGAGGCCGTTGTTCTTTAGGTTCTCGTCGGCAATGCGCAGCGCGTCGCCGGAGACGTCGATGGACAGCACCGATTTCGCGCCGCCCCTGAGGGCATACAGCGAGAAGCCGCCGGTGTAGCAGAAGCAGTTCAGCACGTCGCGGTCTTTTGCGAGCGTCTCGGTCAGCGCGCGGTTGTCGCGCTGGTCGAGGAAGAAGCCGGTCTTCTGTCCTTCGGCGACATCGACCGCGAAACGCAGGCCGTGTTCGACGACTTCGACGTGCTCCGGCAGCGTGCCGCGCAGCACGCCGGTACGTTTCTCCAACCCTTCCAGTTCGCGCCCGTCGGAATCCGAACGTTCGTAGATGCATACAGGATTGCATAGCTCCTGCAGGGCGTCGGCGATGGCGTCGCGCCAGCGTTCGGGGCCTGCGCTGCCGAGTTGCATCACCACCACGTCGCCGTACTGGTCCACGATCAGGCCCGGCAAGCCGTCGGATTCGGCGTGGATCAGGCGCAGGCCGCTGCTGTCGCGGCGCAAGCCGAGAGATTCGCGCGCGTTCAGCGCGCCAGCGATCTTGCGGCGGAAGAATGCTGCATCGATGGCCTCATCCTTGTCCCACGACCAGACGCGCGCGGTGATCTGCGAACCGGCGCTGTAGGCTCCCCAGGCGAGGAAGCCGCCCTGTACGTCGCATATCGCGACGGTGTCGCCGTTCGCGGGTGTGCCCTCGACGAACTCGACCGCGCCGGAGAACACCCAGGGGTGGCGGCGCAGCAGCGACTTCTCGCGGCCTTCCCTGAGGATGATGGCGGGCTGTCCGCGGGCCGGTCGGGTGCGCGGCACTGCATTTTGAGTGGGCGCGTTGCGCCGTTCGGCCGGGTTTTTGCCGTGTCTGGATTTGTTGCGGAAGTCGCGGTTTCCGCCCGCGGGGCGGCGCGAACGGCTGGAGTCGGGTTTCTTGCTGGTCATGTTTTCTTCCTGGCGCGCGGATGGGCCGCGTCGTAGATCTTGCTGAGGTACTGGAAATCGAGATGGGTATAGACCTGCGTGGTGGAGATGCTGGCGTGGCCTAGCATCTCCTGCACTGCGCGCAGGTCGCCGGAGGATTGCAGCACATGGGTGGCGAACGAATGGCGCAGCAGGTGCGGATGCACGTTGCTGTTGAGCCCCTGTTTGATGCCCCACTGCTTCATGCGCAACTGCACCATGCGCGGCGTGATGCGGCTGCCGCGTGTGCCGACGAACAGGGCGGTCTCGTCCGCTTTTGCGAGCTGGTCGCGTACCGCAAGCCAGGACTTCAGCGCGGCGATGGCATGGCTGCCCAGCGGCACGATGCGCGTCTTGCTGCCCTTGCCGGTGACACGCACTTCGCCGTCGCTCATGTCGAGCTGTTCCGGATCGAGGCTTACCAGTTCGGCCAGACGCAGGCCGGACGAGTAGAACAGTTCGAACATCGCCTTGTCGCGTATCGCTTCCGGCGTGTCGGCGGGCAGGTCGACCAGCCGCGCAGCCTCATCGGGAGACAGCGCCTGAGGCAGGGTCTTGGGCGACTTGGGCGCGCGCAGGCCCGCGCAGGGATTGTCGGCGAAACTGTGATCGCGCATCAGGTAGGTGAAGAAGCCGCGCCACGCCGAGAGCATGCGCGCCAGCGAGCGGCCGCCCAGTCCCTTGCCGTGCAGCTGCGCGATGAAGCGGCGGATGTGGTGGATCTTGAGGTTGGCGAGCGGCGTGCCCGCGGACAGTTCGAACAGGTGGCGCAGGTCGCGCGCGTAGTTCTCGGCGGTCAGTTCGGAGTAGCGCTTCTCATTGCGCAGCCACGCCAGGTAGCCATCGAGGTAGCGTTGATTTGGCGTGGCGGCATCGGTCATTGCGTGACGTGCGGGTGCATGGCCGCGCTCACCGCGTCGGCGATACGCTGCAGGAACATCGTGCCCATGCCCGGATAGAAGCGCTGCTTGTCCTCGCTGGCCATCACCAGCAGGCCGATGCTTTCGCTGCCCGCGTGCAGCGGCAGGTAGGCGAAGGAGTGCAGCTGCTTGCCGATCTCGCCGAACCAGTCGGCGGTGTCGTGCGCTGCCTGGTGCAAGCACACCGGATGTTGCTGCTCATCGGTGAAGGCAATCACCTCGGCGCTCGGCGGGTTGGTCTTCCATACCCGCAGAGTGGCATGCGGCACGGAGAATATCTCGCGCAGCAGGTGAGGGACCATCTCCTGCAGCGTGGCGAGGTCGCGCGCGGCGAACAGGGCGACCACGAATTCGTGCACCTTGTGCTGCAGCGCGTCGTTCTCGTGCGCGAATGTGATCAGTTCCTGCAGCTTCTTCTCCAGCCCCTGGTTCTTCTCGCGCAGCGCGACCATCTGCCGCTCGGAGAGCGAGATGGTGCGTCCGCCGTGCGGGTGCGGCAGCATGATCTGCGTCAGCAGGTCGGTGTGGCCTTCGAAGAATTGCGGATTGTCCTGCAGGTATTGTGCGACGTCTTCTGCTCTCATCATTGCTCCCTATAAACTTATCTCACCCTCGAAAACGGAGATCGCCGGGCCGGTCATCAGCACCGGCTCACCTTCGCCGTTCCAGGCGATGGTCAACTGGCCGCCGCGCGTGACGACGTTCACCGGGCTGTCCAGCAGGCCGCGGCGGATGCCGGCGACCACCGCCGCGCAGGCGCCGGTGCCGCATGACAGCGTCTCGCCGGCGCCGCGCTCGTACACGCGCAGGCGGATGTGGCTGCGGTCCTTCACCTGCATGAAGCCGGCGTTGACGCGATTGGGGAAGCGCGGGTGGTGCTCGATCAGCGGCCCCAGCTTTTCCACCGGCGCATGCTCGACATCGGCGACGATCTGCACCGCGTGCGGGTTGCCCATCGACACCGCACTGATCTCCAGCGTCTCGCCCGCCACTTCCAGCGGCTCGCTCACCGCGCCCTGACCCACGAACGGGATGTACTCGGGGGCGAACATCGGCGCGCCCATGTTCACCGTCACGCGACCGTCGTCTTCGAGGCGCGGCTTGATCAGCCCGCTCTTGGTCTCCACCACGATCTCGCGCTTCGGCGTGAGCTTGTGGTCGTGCACGAAGCGCACGAAGCAGCGCGCGCCGTTGCCGCACTGCTCGACCTCGCCGCCGTCGGCGTTGAAGATGCGGTAGCGGAAGTCCGCATCGGCATGCTGCGATTTTTCCACCAGCAGGATCTGGTCGCAGCCCACGCCGAAATGGCGGTCGGCGAGGAAGCGCAGTTGTTCCGGCGACAGCGCGACCTTCTGGCGCACGCCGTCGATCACGACGAAGTCGTTGCCTGCGCCGTGCATCTTGGTGAATTTCAATTGCATCATTGGTTATTCCTCATTGCCGATCAATTCGGCGTGCCGAAAACAATTTCTGGTATGGTCGTTGACCATGCCGGTCGCCTGCATGAAGGCGTAGCAGATCGTCGTGCCGACGAACTTGAAGCCGCGCCGTTTCAGTTCCTTGCTCATCGCGTCCGACCCGGGCGTGCTGGCGGGCACGTCGGCGAGGCTGCGCCAGGAATTCTGTTTCGGCTTGCCTCCGGCGAACTGCCAGATGAATGCATCGAAACTGCCGAACTCGTCCTGCACATCGAGAAACTTCTGCGCGTTGACCACCGCGGATTCCAGCTTCAGGCGGTTGCGCACGATGCCCGGATCCTGCAGCAGCGATTCTATTTTATTCGCGTCGTATCGGGCAATGCGCGCCGCATCGAAACCTTCGAACGCGGCGCGGTAGTTGTCGCGCTTGCGCAGGATGGTGATCCAGCTCAGGCCTGCCTGCGCGCCTTCCAGGATCAGGAACTCGAACAGCGCACGGTCATCGTGCAATGGAACGCCCCATTCGCTGTCGTGGTAGGCGCGGTACAGCGGATCGTTCCCGGCCCAGGCGCAGCGGCTCTTACTCGTCATGCATCCGTTCCGCACAGGTGCACGCAGTCGCGCCACATGCAGCGGTCCATCACCACGGTGATGCCCGCCTGCTGCGCGCGCAGCGCGGCTTCCTCGTTGATCACGCCGTCCTGCAGCCAGATGCGCTTGATGCCGAGCTTGATGCAGCTGTCCACGATCTCCGGCACATGTTCGGGGGCGCGGAACACGTCCACGATGTCCGGCAGTTCGGGCAGGCTCTCCAGGTCGGGATAAGCCTTTTCGCCCAGCACCTCGTCGACCAGCGGCCTGACGGGAATGATGCGGTAGCCCTTGCCCTGCAGCCCGCGCGCCACGCCGAAGCTGGGGCGCGATTCGTTCGGCGACAGGCCGACTACGGCGATGCTGTGCACGGTTTGCAGCAGCTGGCGTATCTCGTCGAGAGTGGGGTTGGTGAAATTCATGGTCGATCCGGGTTGTTGATGCGGCGCAATGGCAGCCATAATAAACTATTGCCCGATACGAAGAGGTGCCGCCTTGAGTGCGATCCATCCGTCCCAGTTGAACTTTCTTGCCAGACATGCGCCTTTCGATCACATGGAGCCCGGACACCTCCTGTGGATGCTGGAACGCATGCGTCTCGGCTACTACGCCGCGGGCGAGGTGATCGTGTCTCCGGAGCAGGGGGCGGTGGACCGCTTCCTGGTCATCAAGCAGGGCATGGTGCACGGCGAGCAGAACGTCGCCCACGCATCCGAAGCGGATACCTGGCTGGAGCTGGCGGAGGGGGAGTGCTTCCCGCTGGGCGCGCTGCTGGCCGATCGTCCGGTCGCGAGTGTTTACAGGGCCGGCAGCGACACGTTCTGCTACGAGCTTCCTGCCGCAGATTTCCGGCAGTTGAACGAGATGAGCGCCGCGTTCCGCGATTTCTGCACGCGGCGCATCGCCAACCTGCTGGAACATTCCAAGCAGGTCATCCAGGCGCAGTACAGCCATTCCAGCGTCGAACAGCAATCGCTGGCCAGTCCGCTGTCGGCGATCATCCGGCGCGCGCCGGTGACCTGTGCGCCCGACACTTCCGTGCGGCGGGTGCTGGAAGTCATGCACGAACAGCGCATCGGCTCCATGGTCGCAACCGACGAAGAGGCGCGGCCGCTGGGTATCCTGACGCTGCACGACGTGCTGGACCGCATCGCGCTCCCGCAGATCGATCTCGATCAGCCGGTTATCCAAGTGATGAGCGCACACCTGTCGAGCATGCCGCCGCAGGCGCAGGCGCATGAGGCAGCGCTGATGATGGCGAAGCACGGCTTCCGGCATGTGCTGGTGGTCGAGAACGAGCGGCTGATTGGCTTGATCTCGGAAAAGGACCTGTTTGCCTTGCAGCGCGTCGGCCTGCGCGAGATCGGTTCGACCATACGCCACGCAGAGACTCCCGAAGTGTTGCAACAGGCCGCCGCCGACATCCGGCACATGGCGCACAACATGATGGCGCAGGGTGTGGCGCCGGAGCAGCTGACCCAGTTCATCTCGACCTTCAACGACCTGCTCACCGCCCGCGTGGTGGAGCTGGAGTGCAAGGCCAGCGGCTTGCTTGGCACGCCTTTGCACGAGGGTCTGTGCTGGATGGCCTTGGGGTCGGAAGGGCGCGTCGAGCAGACGCTGAACACCGACCAGGACAACGCGATCATCTTCGACGTGCCGCAAGGCATGGACGCGGACGAGGTGCGCGAGAAACTGTTGCCGGTGGCGAAGCGCATCAACGAGACGCTGGCGTTGTGCGGCTTCCCCCTGTGCAAGGGCGAGATCATGGCGGGCAATCCCAAGTGGTGCCTGTCGCTGGAGGAGTGGAAGCGCACCTTCTCCGGCTGGCTCAGCGGCGGCTCGCCGGAAGCGCTGCTGCACGCGACCATCTTCTTCGACTTCCGCTCGCTGTATGGTGCGCATCACCTGGCCGAGGACCTGCGGGGCTGGCTGGCACGGGTCGCCAGCGACAACAGCCGCTTTCTGCACCTGATGGCGGAGAACGCACTGAACAATCGTCCGCCGCTGGGCGTGGTGCGCGACTTCGTGGTGGGCAAGGAGAACAAGCTGGACCTGAAGGTGAACGGCATCACGCCGTTCGTGGATGCGGCGCGCATCTTCAGCCTGGCGGCCGGAGTGACGCAGACGAACACTATCCAGCGCCTGCGCCTGAGTGCGGCCAAGATGAACCTGCACGAGTCGGAGATCGATGCCTGGATCGATGCCTTGCTGTTCATCCAGGTGTTGCGCTTGCGCCATCACGACGAGTCGAGCGCAGAGGGAGCCGGCGATGCCGCGCTGGACAACAAAATCGATCCGGAAAAATTGAACGAGCTGGACCGACGCATCCTGAAGGAAGCCTTCCGCCAGGCACGCAAACTGCAGGCGCGGCTGTCGCTGGAGTACCACCTGTGATTTCGAGGCTGGCGCGCTGGTTTGGCCGCGGGCCGCAGCTGAGCCCGGAGCAGCAACATCGATTGGACGCTTGGGAGGCACTGCCCCAAGCCGACCTGGATGTGCCGTTCGGCGAGACGCGCTGTGTGGTGGTGGATGTGGAGACCACTGGGCTCAACCTGATGCAGGACCGTCTCATCTCCATCGGGGCCGTGGCCGTGGTGAACGGCAAGATCGATTTCGGCGACAGTTTCTATGTGGTGTTGCAGCAGCAGGCGGCCAGCGAAAAGAAGAACATCCTGCTGCACGGCATCAGCACTTCGGTGCAACTCGAAGGCGCGCTGCCGGCGGACGCCTTGCTGGCTTTTCTCGACTATCTCGGCAAATCGCCGCTCGTCGCGTTCCATGTGACCTTCGACGAAACGATGATCCGCCGCGCATTGCGCGAGTACCTCGGTCTTTCCTTCAGGCATCCGTGGGTGGATCTGGCCTATGTGATGCCCGGCCTGAATCCACCGCTGGCGAAGAGATATCGCGCGCTGGACGACTGGATCGGACATTTCGGCATCCGCATCGATGTCCGCCACAACGCGCTGGCGGACGCTCTGGCCACCGCGCAACTGTTCCAGGTCGCCCTTGCGCAGGCGGGCAAAAAGGACATTGCCGACTACGCCGGCCTGCGTGACCTGGAACAGGCGCAGCGCTGGATAAGCACTGTAAGCCGGCTGTAAGCTATATCACGTAATCTGCATGTGGTTTTATGAGGGGGGGCGGTCTGTTTGCCCCTGACATGTTGGTTGTCTGTGGAGGCGAGTATGTCTAATTCAAATGTCAATTGGGCGGCGATCGATGCCAATCCCAAGTTCCAGGCTCTGCATCGCAAGAAGACGTTTTTCCTGTGGGGGCTGATGGTTTTCTCCATCATCTATTACTTCCTGTTGCCGATCGGTGCTGCGTACTACAAGGAACTGTTCAATACCAAGGTGTGGGGCGTGGTCAACTTCGGCCTGCTGTTCGCCTTGTCCGAGTTCGTGGTCGCATGGGCGATCGCTTTCGTCTATTCGAAGAAGGCCAATGCCCAGTTCGATGCGATGGCGCAAGAGATCATCAATGATGTGAACAGCGGGAGAATCAAATGAGCAAGAACCATATCAATTTCTTCCTGGCCGCGATCGCGCTGCTGGGTTGCACGGCCGCTTATGCGGCCGGTGGTGCGGTGGCGGACGAGTTCAAGTGGATGACCTTCGCCGTGTTCGGCGTGATCATCGCGATCACGATGGCCATCACCTTCTGGGCGGCGCGTTCCACGCATACGACTTCCGAGTTCTATGCGGCGGGCCGTTCGGTCAGCGGCATCCAGAACGGCTGGGCGATCGCGGGCGACTACCTGTCCGCAGCGTCCTTCCTGGGTATCGCCGGTCTGATCTCGCTGTACGGCTATGACGGCTTCATGTACTCCGTGGGCTGGCTGGTTGCTTACATCACCGTGTTGCTGGTGATCGCCGAGCCCTGCCGCAACATCGGCAAGTACACCATGGGCGACATCCTCGCCTTCCGTAACGATCCGAAGAAGACCAAGACCGTGGCGGCGCTGTCCACCATTACCGTGTCCACCTTCTACCTGACCGCTCAGATGGTCGGCGGCGGCGTGCTGATCAAGACGCTGATCGGTATCGACTACGAGATCTCCGTGATCGGCGTGGGCATCCTGATGCTGGCTTATGTGGTGTTCGGCGGCATGAAGGCGACCACCTGGGTGCAGATCACCAAGGCGGTGTTGCTGGTGACAGCTTCCATCATCCTGGTTGCAATGGTTTGGGCGCCGTATGGCTTCAGCCTGCCTGGCTACCTGCAAGCGGTGGTCGGCGATAGCGATGTTCAGAAGCAAGTCGCGAAGCTGCTGGGCGACAAGGCTGCCAACATGACTCCGGAAGAGCTGGGCCAGCGCTTCCTCGAGCCGGGCCTGTTCCTGAAGAACCCGATCGACCAGATCTCCCTGGGCCTGGCGCTGGTGCTGGGTACCGCAGGTATGCCTCACATCCTGATGCGTTTCTTCACCGTGCCGACGGCACAGGCAGCACGCACTTCCGTCATCTGGGCGATGGGCATCATCGGCGGCTTCTATGTGCTGACCCTGTTCCTGGGCACCGGCGCTGCGATGCTGGTCGGTCCGGACAAGATCGCTTCCATCGACGCAGGCGGCAACATGGCCGGCCCGTTGCTGGCGCAGTTTCTGGGCGGAGGTGAGCAATCGTACCTGGGCAACTTCATGCTGGCCTTCGTGGCAGCGGTGGCGTTCGCCACCATCGTGGCAGTGGTGGCCGGCCTGGTGCTGGCATCCGCTTCCGCGATGGCGCACGACATCTACGTCGGTGTGATCCGCGGCGACCATGCCACTCCGAAGGAGCAAGTGGTTGCAGCGCGTGTCGCTTCCGTCATCGTCGGCGTGATCGCGATCATCGTGGGCATCATGGCCAAGGGCCAGAACGTCGCGCACCTGGTGGCGCTGGCCTTCGCGGTTGCGGCCTCTTCCAACCTGCCTGCCGTGTTCCTCACCCTGTACTGGAAGAAGTGCAACACCAACGGCATCATCGCCGGCATGGTGGTCGGCACGCTGACCGCGATCGGTCTGGTGATGGTCTCCCCCAACATGACTTATCCGAAGGCTGTCATCGCTTCGGCCAATAAGGTGTTGAACGGCGAGCCCGCAGTGCCTGCGAAGGAAGCACAACCTGCCGTCGAGCGTTCGAGCTTCATGTGCGAACTGTTCGCGCTGGAAGGTTGCGTCACCGCCAAACCGGCACAGCCTGCGACCCCTGAGAAGGCTGCGAAGCCGGGCGCTGCCGAGAAGCTCGCCAAGCTGAACGAGAAGGCAACCGCGCTGGAGACATCGTTGCCGACCATCGCCGATGTGGTGGCCAAGGCCACAGCCGAGGCTGATCTCGCCAAGGTGAAGAAGGACATCGCCGCGACTGAGAAGGCCAAAGCCAAGGCGGAAGCCGACCTCGCGAAGTTCGAAGGTCAGACCACCAGCATCATGGGTCTGGAGAAGCCCTTCTTCCTGCTGAAGAACCCAGGCTTGATCTCCATCCCGCTGGGCTTCCTGATGGTGATCCTGTTCTCGCTGTTCACGCGCGACAAGCGTGCTGAAGAGATGTGGGACGAGCTCTACGTGCGCCAGAACACCGGCATCAACGCAGAGGCTGCGACAGCACACTAAGCAGCTCATAAGTTGTTCCTCCCCTTGCCCCGCCGGTTCCCCGGCGGGGCTTTTTATTGGGCGAGGGGAAACGGGAGTCTTCCCGTGCAGGGCACGCTCCTACAATTGGTTCACATGAGATGCGCGCTTAAACGCGGGAAGCCCGGAGAGCCGCTGTACAATTGCGACCTTTGCGGGTCGGGTAGCATGGCCCCATGATGTTTTGCGCTGTACATCACTTAACCACAGGAGTAGCAGTTGAGCGTTAATTACGATGAGTCGTCATTCAAGGTGCTCCGCGGGCTGGAGCCCGTGCGCCAGCGTCCCGGCATGTACACGACGCTGGACAATCCCAACCACATCATCACCGAAGTAGTCGACAACGCCTGCGACGAGGCGCTGGCCGGGTTCGCCAAGAACATCGTCGTCACCGCGTACACCGACGGTTCCGTCTCCGTGCAGGATGACGGCCGCGGCATCCCGGTCGGCATCCATCCGGAGGAGGGCGTGTCCGTCGTCGAGGTCGCGTTCACCGTGCTGCACTCAGGCGGCAAGTTCGACAAGGAGGCGGGCGGCGCATACAAGTTTGCGGGCGGCCTGCACGGCGTCGGCGTGGCCGTCACCAATGCGCTGTCCACCGCCGTCGAGATCACGGTGTACCGCGACGGCGGCGAGCATCATCTGCGCTTCGACAACGGCGTCGCGAAGAGTCCGTTGGCGAAACTGAGGGAATGCCCCAAGCGCAAGACCGGCACCACCGTGCGGGCGTGGCCGGACGGCAAGTATTTCGACGCGCCCGCCGTCAACTTGTCGCAGCTGGAGCGCATGCTGCGCTCCAAGGCGGTGTTGCTGCCCGGCGTGACGGTCACGCTGCATATCGAGAAGACCGGCGAGACCAGGGCGTGGAACTACCCCGAGGGATTGCGCGGCTACCTCGCCGAGGCGCTGAATGCGCAGGAGGAGGGCGGCATGCTGGTCGCGCCGATCTTCTCGGGCGAGCGCTACATCCCCAAGGGCGACGACAACTACGCCGAGGGCGAGGGCGCGGCATGGGCGCTGGCCTGGACCGAGGAAGGCGCGATCACCCGCGAGTCCTATGTGAACCTGATCCCCACCTGGTCGGGCGGCACGCACGATTCCGGTCTGCGCGACGCGATGTTCAACGCGGTGAAGAGCTTCATCGAGCTGCACGGCATGATGCCCAAGGGTGTGAAGCTGACCTCGGACGACGTCTCGAACCGCGCCAGCTTCGTGCTCTCCGCGAAGGTGCTCGACCCCTCGTTCCAGGGGCAGACCAAGGATCGGCTGGTTTCGCGCACCGCGCTGAAGCTGGTCTCCTCCATGGTCAGCGATCCGCTGCTGCTGTGGCTGAACGAACACATCGACTACGGCAAGCGCATCGCCGAGATTGTCATCAAGCAGGCGCAGAGCCGCATGAAGTCGGCGCAGAAGGTCGAGAAGAAGAAGGGCTCTTCCGTCGCCGTGCTGCCCGGCAAGCTGACCGATGCGGCGGATTTCAATCCGGACCGCAACGAGCTGTTCCTGGTCGAGGGCGACTCCGCCGGCGGCTCCGCCAAGCAGGGCCGTAACAAGGAGTTCCAGGCCATCCTGCCGTTGCGCGGCAAGGTGCTCAACACCTTCGAGGTCGACCGCAACCGGCTGTTCGCCAACGCGGAAGTGCACGACATCGCCGTGGCGATCGGGGTCGATCCGCACGGCCCGGACGAGCAGGCCGACCTCTCCGGCCTGCGCTACAAGGGCATCTACATCATGGCCGACGCGGACGTGGACGGCTCGCATATCTCCACGCTGCTGCTGACGCTGTTCTTCCGCCACTTCCCGCAACTGGTCGCCAACGGCCACATCTTCCTCGCGCAGCCGCCGCTGTTCCGCGTCGATGTTCCGGCACAGGGCAAGAAGCCGATACGCAAGATCTACGCGCTGAACGAGGACGAACTGGCGGCGACAGAAGACCGTTTGCGCAAGGACAAGGTGCGCGAGGGCAGCTGGTCCGTCTCGCGCTTCAAGGGCCTGGGCGAGATGAACCCGGAGCAGCTGTGGGATACGACCATGAATCCCGACACGCGGCGCGCGCTGTGCGTAGCGCTGGATGCGGGCTCTGTCGAAGCGACAGAAAACACCATGACCATGCTGATGGCAAAACAGGAGTCGGGCTCGAGACGCGCCTGGCTCGAATATCACGGAAACGAGGTAACAGGCGATGTCTAACCTGCCGCAAAACGATCTGTTCGAAGGTATCGAAAGCGAAGAGCCTGTCGATACCCAGAACGAACAAGCAATGGACGAACCCGCAGCATCCGGCGGCGGTCGAGGAAATGTCCGCCAGTTCTCGCCGCTGCCGCCGCCGCCCGACGGCGACTCCGTGCCGCTCGCGCAGTACGCCGAGCGCGCCTATCTTGAATACGCCGTGTCGGTCGTCAAGGGCCGCGCGCTGCCGGACGTTTGCGACGGACAGAAGCCGGTGCAGCGCCGCATCCTCTACGCAATGCGCGAGATGGGGCTGGCGCACAACAGCAAGCATGTGAAATCGGCGCGCGTCGTCGGCGAAGTGCTGGGCAAGTTCCACCCGCACGGCGACTCGTCGGCTTACGAGGCGATGGTGCGTCTGGCGCAGGGCTTCTCGATGCGCTATCCGCTGGTCGACGGCCAGGGCAACTTCGGTTCGCGCGACGGCGACAACCCGGCGGCGATGCGTTACACCGAGGCGCGCCTGACACCGATGGCCGACCTGCTGCTGTCCGAGCTGAGCATGGGCACGGTGGACATGAAGCCGAACTACGACGGCCACTTCGAGGAGCCGGCGATGCTGCCCGCGCGCCTGCCGATGGTGCTGCTCAACGGCGCATCCGGCATCGCGGTGGGCATGGCGACCGAGATCCCGTCGCACAACCTGCGCGAGATCGGCGCTGCTGCCGCGCTCTGCGTGCGCAATCCGGACTGCTCGAACGATGAGCTGCTGTCTTCCATCGCCGGTCCCGACCTGCCCAGCGGCGGGCAGATCATCTCGTCGCCGCACGAGATACGCGAGTGCTACCGCACCGGGCGCGGCTCGCTGAAGATGCGCGCGCGCTGGAAGATCGAGGAGATGGCGCGCGGCCAGTGGCGCGTGGCGGTGTACGAACTGCCGCACGGCACCTCCGCGAAGAAGGTCATGGAGGAGATCGAGGAGCTGACCAATCCCAAGGTCAAGGCCAACAAGAAAGCCCTGTCGCAGGAGCAGGTACAGAGCAAGCAACTGCTGTTGTCCGTGCTGGACAAGGTCTCCGACGAATCGGACAAGGACCATGCGGTGCGCCTGGTGTTCGAGCCGAAGTCGAGCCGCCAGTCCGCCGACGAGCTGATGACCATCCTGCTCGCGCACACCAGCCTGGAAAGTTCGCTGCAGCTCAACATGGTGATGATCGGCCTCGACGGAAGGCCGAAGCAGAAGCCCATGGCCGAGATCCTGCGCGAGTGGGCGCGCTTCCGCCTCGACACCGTGCGTCGCCGCTGCGAGCATCGCCTCGCGCAGGTCAACGACCGCATCCACATCCTCGACGGCCGCATGATCGTCTACCTCAACCTGGACGAAGTGATCGCGCTGATCCGCGAATCCGACGAGCCCAAGGCCGCGCTGATCGCGCGCTTCGAGCTGTCCGACCGGCAGGCCGAAGACATCCTTGAAATTCGCTTGCGCCAGCTGGCGAAGATGGAAGGCATCAAGATCGAGCGCGAGCTGCAACAGCTGAAGGACGAAGGTGCAGAGCTGAACAAGCTGCTCGGCTCGGATTCCGCGATGCGCCGCCGCGTGGCGAAGGAGATCGACGACGACATCAAGACCTTCGGCGACGACCGCCGCACGCTGATCGAGCAGGCCGAGCGCGTCGTGCTGACCGCGCAGGTCGTGGACGAGCCGGTCACGGTGGTTGTTTCCAAAAAACATTGGGGACGCACCAGGCAAGGCCACGGCCTCGACCTCTCCGGCATCTCGTTCAAGGAAGGCGACGGCCTGCTGGCCGCGTTCGAGTGCCGCACCACCGACCACTGCATCGTGATCTGCAGCAACGGCCGCGTGTGCAGCATCCCCGTGCACCAGCTACCCGGCGGCCGCGGCGACGGCGTGCCGCTGTCCACGTTGATCGACGTGGCGACGGGCGCGAAGATCGTCCACGTGATCTGCGGCAACGCCGAGCAGCACGTGATGCTGGCCACCGCCGCCGGTTACGGCTTCACCTGCACCATAGGCAACATGGTCGGCCGCAACAAGGCGGGCAAGCAGTTCATCAGCGTGGAAGGCGAGCAGATCCTGTCGCCCGCATTCTTCACACCGTCGGAGAAATCGCTGGTCGTGGCCGCCTGCCGTTCCGGCCGCCTGCTGGCCTTCCTGCTGGCCGAGATGAAGCAGCTTTCAGGCGGCGGCAAAGGCGTCGTGGTGATGGGCATCGCGGAGGACGACGAGCTGGCTGCGGTCGCCGTGATCAACGATCCCAGGGTGACGGTGATCGCGCACGGTGGCGCCCGCGAGCAGGTCATGCAGCTTTCGGACAAAGACCTGCAAGGCCATTTCGGCAAACGCGCCCGGATGGGCAAGATGCTGCCGATGAAGGGGAAGGCGTTCGTGGTTGCGCTGAAGCCTTAGGCGGGGTTCACTCGATCGGGGACTTGAAAAGAGAAACAGCCAACCCTTGGGAAAGGGTTGGCTGTTTTTGTTTTGAGGTGAAAAAATGTACAGATATGTTTGGGCGTGGATAAGTTGGGGGAGGGGTGGTAGATTGCGAGGCGGTTTTTTAGTTATCCATGAAGAGCTGAAGGTGATTGGCTCTGCATGTTTTAGCCCTCTTTTCAAAAGGAGTTCCACATGACAGAAGAAACAACAAGCGCAGAGCTCACTCCGTTCGCCGTTCCGCACGACTGGTTCCTCCAGTCATTGGTAAATATGGCAAACGACGGCATTGAAATCGGAGTTACATTGCAGGTCAGCGGGCTCCTTGTCTCCGGTGTCCTCGCGGGCGGAAAATCTTACTTTGAAGGTTTTGCGGAAGACTTCTCCAGCGGCCTTAACGATCCGGAGGCGGCCGAATCTGTGAGGGGTTCCTTTGCAAAGTACGGTGAGATATACAAAAAGGAAGGTGACGATGCGCCCCCTCTACCGCAATACATACATCTTAAGAACGCTCGCTTCTTCAATACGTCCGGCAACCCAATCCCCGGAAACAAAGGGGTTTGGTGGCGAGGCCGCATTTCAGAAGTCGCAGGTTTCACTCTGGGCAGTCTCGGTCAAGTAGAGGGCTAACCCATAATTCCAAGGGACGCGCCGCGATAAAGCCGCGTCGCGATCCTGATTCAGACGTTAAAATTTCAAGCACGAAAGGAGAATGTGCCAAATGATAGAAGCAATACTTGGAGGCATCGTAGCAATTATCTTGAGCATGATAGCCAATGTGCTTACCCCGCTTTTCCAAGACTTCTTTAAAATTAAACCTGTTACAGTTCCGGATATACCAGAGCAACAAATACCGGAACCCGAGCCCTCGAATGTAGAAGAATGGAGAGCCCAAAATCGCGCTAAGCTGGAAGCTGTTGTTGGCAAGGTATATTTTTATGGTTTCTCCTACTTCGCCATGTACATGGCATTCTTTATCCCTCTTTCTTTAAATGGAGGGCTTATTAATCCTACAGTAAATCTCATAGATTCAAAGTTGGCGATAGACTACGTCATCAATGAAGGCAATCTATCTACAATTTGCGCCATATTTGGTGTTCTAGCCTATGGCCCTTTCTGGAAGCTGTCGCAGCTTATAGCAAGTTTCATAAGCGCTATTGTCGTTCGATTTACGTTTGTAAATGAAGTCAAATATCTGGCATTCACAGTGCTTGCAATGGTCTTTTGGGCATTCTTTATTGCAGGCAATGTTTCCTGGGTTTTAAACGCTGATGCGGGTTGGTTTGATTCAATCAAGCTTTCACTAATCCTATGGTTTTTACTGTTCTTCTCCGCATTAGCAAACAAAAAATAAAATTTAACAAGGCGACTGCTGTCGGACAAATTTTCCGCTGCGCTCCAAATTTGGCGCAGAGCGCGGCGCTAGCCACTTTGAGTTGCTGCATATGAATATTCCTCGCGCCAATCCAATTTCCGTTAGAAGCCTTTGGGAGAATAGTTGGGTCTTTGCGTTATATGGCTTATGTCTTGGGCTCGTTATTGGTGGCATGGAGACTCTGAACTTTGATCTTGCAAAGGTCGAGACGTTAATGACAGAGCCTCTTTCGTTCTATTCATTTTCAATTCTGTCACTTGCTGGGCTTCTAGGGCTTGGAGTAATCAATGTAACAACGGCGAAGTCTGCCGAGGCGATGCATTCCTCTGGTTGGGTAACAAAGTTCTGGGTACCAATTTCGAATGCCGGGTTATCCACGGGTGCCATAGTGATGGGAATGATGTTTGGTTTGGCAATTGGCTTATTGCCGTGGGCTGGCACAGATGTGGAGGTTCAAAAACTCGTAAAGCTGTTGTTCGCAATGTCAGCCTTCGTGCTTGCTCTCCTGTACCCGCTAACTTGGATGAAACGGTCTCTATTTGACTTAACCAAGAAAGAAGAAAAAACTTCTGTCGTTGCCGGCATTCTCTACTGCCTGGCCTTAGCAGTCGCATTTTGGTTTATTGACCAACAAGTATTCTGGCGCTTTCTACTCACTGTCGCAGTCGCCTCGTTGGTTGTCGGGTTCATAATTATGAAGTTAAACAAGAAACGTGGCTAACCCATCATTCCACCCACCGGCGCAAAAAACCGCGCAGTCCGGTGAATTCAAACGTTAAACGTTAGGCATAGGAGTTTGTATGGACGGAAAAACAATTCAACTACTTGCAATTCTTGGGCTTGTCGGAAGTGTACTTCTCGCTGTCAGTCTTAATCGCGTGCTCTTCGAAGTACGTTTCGCAATTGATACGCTTGCCTCGTCCATTGAGACCGTGGTTGGCAAAGGTGATGTTTACGTTTTTCGTGGGCTTGATGAGAGACTAAAGACAGCAAGTCGCATATCAAATTCTTGGGTTCGTGCGGGCATCTATTGCGTGTCCGCCTCAGCAGTACTGGCGGCGTGGAGCATCTATGTTTCCTAACCCTGCAATCAACCGGGCAGTCCGATTAATTCTACATTAGGGCGCTCAAGTGCAGCTATTCAAACTCATCAGGACAGCTTCCCGTGAAGCAAACGCGCTCGCCGCTGGTGCCGCAGCCCTATTGCTCGTAAAGATTCTTTTCCTTAATCGCTTCCCTAGCCTATTTGTTGGGGCGTACGACCTTGGCGTGATTGTTGAAGCCGTTTTGGCCTCAGTGGTTGCAAGCTACGTCTTTTACCTCTTGGTCGTGCATGTCAAGGAGCAATCAGACCGCGAGGTACTTCGACCTTATGTCGAGAAACACACCAAGCGAGTCATTGGTGACTGCATCTCGCAGATCAACGAAATATCAAAAGCATCGGCCGTGACGCTTGACTTCAATACACTCTCGGAAGCGGAAGTGTGCTCTGCCTTCTCCAAGATCGCACCATATTCTCAGGCTCCACTACTCATATCGGCCCAGTCGAACCAATACGCAAACTGGTTCCAGTATTTCATTCATTATGAGAGCCGCAGCAAAGGGAGCATCCGTAAACTCCTTGATCAGCTACCGTTCTTGGATGCAACCCACGTGAGCAGCCTCACTGCAATCGATGACTGTCCGCACTTTGCTCGCCTAAGCTTTCTACTCAATGTCAACGTCAACAACCCTGATCTAACAGCGTGGGCTAAGTCTTTTTATGAGTACTGTTTGTTATGCCGGGAACTAAATTCTCACTTGGTGCGGCTAGGCTTCTCATCAGCCGCGCCTTAACACTGCGCCCCAAGGGGCGCGGGGTAAAGCCGCGCAGCATCCTTTAGCTTGAACGTTAAGCGTCAGCTTTGGGCAGCCACCAGATGTAAAACTAATTAGCCAGTAAGGCCGCTACCCGAGAAGCGGAAGTTCTTAGGGGTGCTTGCCGAACTTCACGAACGACGCATTCGGCTGTATTTCTGTGAATTAAGAGGGGCGCCTTCGCATTTCATTTGATGCGCAAAAGCACACTCCGATCCTCGTCCCAATCCCACCGCTCCCCGCATCCAGCCTGATCTCCGCACCGTGCCGCTTGGCGACCTCGGCCACGATGGCGAGGCCGAGGTCGCTGCCGCTCTGGCCGCTGCCGAGGATGCGGTAGAAGCGTTCGAACACGCGTTCGCGGTGTTCCGGCGCGATGCCGGGGCCGTTGTCTTCCACGTATAGCTCCGCGCCGTCTGCGGTGGTGCCGACGCCGACGGTGATGTGTCCGCCTTCGGGGGTGTAGCGGATGGCGTTGTCGATCAGGTTGTTGAGCATCTCCGTGAGGCTGGCCGCATCGCCTTGTATTTCCACCGTTGCGGATGTGCTTTCGTAGCCGAGGTCGATGTTCTTTTCCAGGGCCATCTGCACCCAGTTGACGGTGCATTCCTGCGCCAGGTGGTTGAGGCTCAGCGTGGTGAAGCTTTCGGTGCCTTGTCCGCCCGGCTCGTTGCGGGCCAGCGCGAGCAGCTGGTTGACCAGGCGGATGCCGTGCTGGGTGCTGGTGAGGATGTGTTCGAGCGCGTGCTGTTTCTGTTCCGGGTCGTTCGTGCGCAATGCCAGTTCGGATTGGGTCTTCAGCCCGGCGAACGGTGTGCGCAACTGGTGTGCCGCGTCGGCGACGAAGCGCTGCTGGGCCTGCATGACTTGCTTCAGCCGTTCGAGCAGGTCGTTCACCGCATCGATCAGCGGCCGCACTTCGGCGGGCGCCTGGCTGCCGTCGAGCTGGCTCAGGTCGTCTCGCTTGCGGTTCAGCACTTCGTTCCGCAGACGTTCGAGCGGACGCAGGCCCTGCTTCAATCCGTACCACACGACGGCAAGGGCGATCAGGGTCAGCAGCAGTTGCGGGATGACGATGTTGGAAAGGATGCCGCGGATGAGCGCCTGGCGTTGCTGCGTGGTCTCGGCGACGTGCAGCTGCAGCACCCCGCCGTTGGACTTGTAGACCAGGCTGACCATGCGCGTCTTCTGTCCTTCGCGTTCGCCGTTGCTGAACAGCGGGCCGGTCCGGTCGCGCCGGTACGAGAGCGGGCGCAGGGTGTTGCCGTTGCCCGCGAGCTTGCGTCCTTCGCTGTCGGTGACGGTATAGACCACCTTGTCCGGCATGCCGGGGTCCGAGCCGTCGGGGAGGTCGGGTATCACGTCCAGCTGTTCGTTGCCGCTGCCGAGCTTCAGGTCGTCCGCGATCGCATAAGCGCGTTGCAGCAGCACTAGGTCGTAGGGCTGGTTGGCATAGTTGATGGTGGCGAAATAGCCGACGACGGTGCTGACCAGCCACAGCAGGTAGAGCGAGATCATCAGCCGCTGCATGAGGTAGCTGCGCAGGGAAAGGATCTTGGTTTCCATGGCGCTCATGCCGGTGCTTGCACGTTTGGGAATGTGGGGAAAATGGCGGTCAGGGCAGACTGTCGATGACGTAACCCAGGCCGCGGATGGTGCGGATCGTCACGCCGGCGGGCGCGATCTTTTTCCGCAGGCGATGGATGTAGACCTCGATGGCGTTGCTGCTGGCCTCTTCCGAATAACTGTAGATGCGCTCCAGCAGCTGCTCCTTGCTGATGACGCGCCCGGCGCGCAGCATCAGCGCTTCCAGCACGCCGAGTTCGCGCGTGGTGAGGTCCAGTGGTTTTCCGTCGATAGCGGCACGCCGTTCTATGCTGTCGAACGTGAGCGAGCCGCAAGTCAGCAGGGGGTTGGTGCCGCATTGGCCGCGCCGGAGCAGGGCGCGGGTGCGCGCCTCCAGTTCCTGCAGGTTGAACGGCTTGGACAGGTAGTCGTCGGCGCCGAGGTCGAGTCCCTTCACGCGGTCTTCCACGCTGTCCCTCGCCGTGAGGATGATGACGGGCACGTGGTTGTTGCGCTCGCGCAGGTTGCGCAGGACGGTGAAGCCATCGAGCTTCGGCAGCTGGATGTCGAGGACGATCAGGTCGAACGGCTGTCCCCCTTTCAGGATGGTGTCTGCCTCCGACCCGTCCGCCACCCGGTCGACGGCATAGCCGGCCTGCTGCATGGCGCGAGTCAGGCCATCGGCCAGTACTTCATCGTCTTCGGCGATCAGGATGCGCATCTTGCGGGACTCAGGGGTTCCTCAGGGAGTGGCGGCAGGACAGGCTGTCTGCCTTGTGTCCGAGCCATTGTAATTGGCGGGGTGGAAATGTCAAAAGCGTGCGGCAATTTGCGTAAGGGTGCATTGGATGGCTGCCTGCGGAGTAGAATCGGCAACCGTCTTGATACGCGATAAAACAGGGGGACGCATGCAGCTCACCGAGAAGCACCGACAGTACTGGCACAGGAATCTCCGGCTGACGGCGGTGCTGCTGGCGATCTGGTTCGTCGCGACCTTTGTGGTTGTCTGGTTCGCCAGGGATTTGCAGTCCATCACTTTTCTGGGATTCCCGTTCTCGTTCTACATGGGGGCGCAGGGGGCGTTGCTGATCTATGTGATGCTGGTCGGGTACTACGCCTGGCGCATGGACAGGCTGGATCGCGAGTGCGGCGTGCAGGAAGAGGGCTAGTGATGGCCGGGCCGTTCTTCTCGCAACTCAAGCGCTACTACTCCCTCTACGCGGGGGGCTTCATCGGTTTCGTCGTCATGCTGGCCATCCTCGAGCAGATGGGGGTGCCCAACGTGGTGCTGGGTTACTTCCTCCTCGGTGCGACGGTGCTGCTGTATGCGGGCATCGGCATCCTGTCCAGGACATCCGATGTCTCGGAATACTACGTGGCGGGGCGGCGCGTCCCGGCGTTCTTCAATGGCATGGCGACCGCGGCGGACTGGATGTCGGCCGCGAGTTTCATCGGCCTCGCGGGCACGTTGTATCTCTCCGGTTACGACGGACTGGCCTTCGTGATGGGCTGGACCGGCGGCTTCGTCCTGGTGGCGTTGTTGCTGGCCCCGTACCTGCGCAAGTTCGGGCAGTACACCATCCCCGACTTCCTCGGCGCGCGCTACGGCGGCAACCTCCCCCGCACGGTCGGCGTGTTCGCGGCCATCCTGTGCTCGTTCACCTATGTCATCGCGCAGATCTACGGCGTGGGCCTGATCGTCAGCCGTTTCACCGGTCTGGATTTCGGCGTCGGCGTGTTCGTCGGTCTGGGCAGCGTCCTGCTGTGTTCCTTCCTCGGCGGGATGCGCGCCGTGACCTGGACGCAGGTGGCGCAGTACGTCATCGTGATCGTGGCTTTCCTGATCCCCGTGATCTGGCTGTCGGTGAAGCACACCGGCAACCCTGTGCCGCAGGCGGCTTACGGTTACGTGCTGGAGCAGGTCACGGCGCGCGAAAAGGTGCTGAACGATCCGGCCACGCAGGACGGCGCGCGCGAGGCGCAGGTGCGTGCCATCTACAAGCAGAAACAGGAAACGGCCGAGGCCAGGCTGAAGGCGCTGGAGAGCGGCGGCGCTGCATGGCTGGCCGAAGAGAAGGCGAAGCTGGTCAAGGCGGCGGCTGAACTGAAGGCACATCACGATGCAGATCCCAAGGCGATAGCGGTGGCCGACAAGGCCGTGGCGGAGTTCCCGGCGGGTGTCGCTGCCGCACGCAGCCTGTGGCGAGCGGAGGCCGAATCGGCCAAGGCCAAGGCGGGGCCGATCGCCGCCCATGCCGAGCCGTTCGCGGGCGACGAGGAGACCAGCGACAAGAAGCGCAAGAACTTCATCGCGCTGGTGCTGTGCCTGATGGTCGGCACCGCCGCATTGCCGCATATCCTGATGCGCTTCTACACCACGCCGACGGTGAGGGAAGCGCGGCACTCGGTGTTCTGGGCGCTGCTCTTCATCACCCTGCTGTACATCACCGCACCCGCGCTGGCCGTGCTCGCGAAGTACGACGTGTATACCCTGCTGGTGGGATCGAGTTTCTCCGAGCTGCCGAGCTGGGTGTCGGCCTGGGCCTCGGTGGACAAGTCGCTGATGAGCGTGACCGACATCAACAAGGACGGCATCGTGCAGCTGGCCGAGATCACCATTGGCGGCGACCTCATCGTGCTCGCCACGCCCGAGATCGCGGGCCTGCCTTACGTGGTCACCGCGCTGGTGGCGGCGGGCGGTCTCGCCGCGGCGCTGTCCACCGCGGACGGTCTGATGCTGACCATCGCCAATTCGTTGTCGCATGACGTGTACTTCAAGATGATCGATCCGAAGGCGCCGACGAAGCGCCGCTTGTTCATCTCCAAGGGGCTGTTGTTGGTGGTCGCGGCGTTCGCGGCCTACATCACCTCGCTCAAGCCGGGCGACATCCTGTTCCTGGTCGGCGCCGCGTTCTCGCTCGCCGCTTCCTCGTTCTTCCCCGCATTGGTGCTGGGCGTGTTCTGGAAGCGCGCGAACAAGACAGGGGCGATCCTCGGCATGGTCGGCGGTCTGGTCACGTGCATGACCTACATGTACATCACCTACCCGTTCTTCGGGGTGAACGCGCCGCTGTGGTGGGACATCAACCCGGTCGCGGCCGGCATCTTCGGCATGCCGGTCGGCTTCGCCGGCATTATCATCGGCAGCCTGCTGACCGCCGCTCCGCCCCGGGAGGTTCGGGAGCTGATCGACCACGTGCGCTATCCCAACCTGGAAAGCGATGGCAAGACTGGAACTGCACAATAGGGATCATTCGAAGCAACGACCATGACGATTTCAAAACGCACCATCATCTACGTGTCGGACGGCACGGGCATCACCGCAGAGACATTGGGGCACGGCCTGCTCGCCCAGTTCCAGGGAGTCGAGTTCCGGCCCCTGCGCTTCCCCTTCCTCGACAACGAGGAAAAGGCCAGGGATTGCCTCGCGCGCATCAACGAAGTGGGGCAGCGCGAAGGCGTTCGTCCCATCGTCATCATGACGCAGACCAACCCCGATCTCAGCGCGATCCTGCACAAGGCCGACGCATTCTTCATCGACCTGTTCGATACCTTCATCGCTCCGCTGGAACAGGAGCTCGATTGCAAATACACGCGCGCCGTCGGGCGTTCGCACGGACATGCCAATCCGGATTACAACACGCGCATCGCGGCGATGAATTTCGCACTGGCGCATGACGATGGAGTGTCGGATGCCGACCTGAAGAATGCCGACATCATCCTGGTAGGCGTGTCGCGCAGCGGCAAGACGCCGACCAGCCTCTACCTTTCCCTGCAGTTCTCGCTGAAGGCCGCCAACTACCCGCTGATCCCGGAAGACTTCGAGCGCGACCAGTTGCCGTCGAGATTGCAGCCCTACCGCGGCAAATTGTTCGGCCTGACCATCGAGCCTGAACAGCTGCACCGTATCCGCCACGAACGCCGTCCGAACAGCAAGTATTCATCGCTGGAAAACTGCCGCTACGAGGTCGCCGCGGCAGAGCGCATGATGCGCCGCGAAGGCATCAAGTGGTTCGACACCACGTCGAAGTCGATCGAGGAACTGGCCGTGCAGCTGATGCAGGAGCTCAATCACGAGCGGTGAGCGGGAGTTGGATGATGGGTATCGCTGCGCTAACCAGCGACTTGGCTGATGTCGTTTGTCAGCCTAGTCGATTGGCTATGCAGGGCTCAACCCATCCTACAGGCGATGCTGATGACAAATGGATCGATGGCGGTTTGTAGGATGGGTTGAGCGCAGCGATACCCATCATGCGTTCTGCTCCAACAGAGCGCCGTTGAACATAACGATACCCATCGTTATCATGCCGCATGACCAACTACCGCTGCAGCGACATCGCCGGAGCGAGTTACTTCTTCACGGTGAATCTTGCAGACCGGTCGCAATCCCTGTTGACCGACAACATCGCGCTGTTGCGCAGCGCATTCGAATACACCCGTGAGCGTCATCCATTCTCCATCGATGCTGTCGTGATTTGCCGGATCACCTTCACGCAATCTGGACGTTGCCAGAAGGCGATAACGATTTCGCGTTGCGCTGGCGGTTGATCAAGACGGTATTTTCACGCGGTTTGGCGCATGGCGAATACCGTTCGGAAAGCCGGCAAAGCAGGGGTGAGCGAGGTGTATGGCAGCGGCGATATTGGGAGCATCTAATCCGCGACGAGAACGATTTCTCGCGGCATGTCGATTACATCCACATCAATCCCGTTAAGCATGGTTTGGTGCCACGGGTGGCCGATTGGCCGCATTCGTCGTTTCATCGATTCGTGCGAACGGGCATTTTGCCGATGGATTGGGCGGGTGATGCGGGAGTAGATTGGGAGTGCGGTGAGCGTAAGCCAACCACGTAGGATGGGTTGAGCACAGCGATACCCATCACCAATTCCATCGGTCGCCAGCGATGGGTATCGCTACGCTCAACCCATCCTACGGATGCTACAGATGCTTCTACTGCATCGGCCTCGTCCCATACACCTCGTGCAATATCTCCACGAAGCGCCGCGCCTGCGGTGACAGGAACTTGCCCTTGCGCAGCACCAGGCCGTAGCCGCGCTGCGGGAAGTATTGCTTGAGCGGGATGCGCACCAGCTTCTCGGTTCCGGTGAGGCAGATGTCGGTGACGATGGAGATGCCCATGCCGAGCTCGACGTATTTCTTGATGACTTCCCAGCCGCCCGCTTCCAGCGTCACGGTGAAGTTCAGGTGGTGTTGCTGGAACACGTATTTGACGATGTTCCAGGTGGAGAGGTGGCGCGGCGGCAGGATCAGGCCGTAGAGGCTGATCTCTTCCAGCGTGACTTCGGTCTTCCCCGCCAGCGGGTGTCCCAGCGGCACGATCAGCACCGGGTCGAAGAATGCGACGGGCTGGTAGGTGATGTCATCGGGCACGTCGAGCATGGAGCCGACCACCAGGTCGACCTCGTCGGCGCGCAGCATCTTCAGTCCGTCGCGGCCGGTCACGTTGTGCATCTTGGTATGGATGCCCGGATGCGCGGTGACGAAGCGTTTTACCGCCTCCGGCAGGACGTACAGGATGGTGGATTCGCCGGCGCCGATGTTGAGTTCGCCGGATTCCAGCTTGCCGTGCAGCGCGGCGAAGTTCTCCTCCAGGCTGTCTACGCCTTCCACCAGCGGCTTCGCCAGTTCGTAAAGGGTCTCGCCGTCCGGTGTCAGTTTGAGCACCGGGCCGCGCCGTTCGAATACCGTCACGCCCAACTCGCGCTCCAGCGCCTGGATCTGCAAAGTCACCGAGGGCTGGCTCAGGAACAGTTTCTGTGCGGCCAAAGTGACGCTGCCCGAGCGGACGACCTCGCAGAACGCACGCATCTGCTTGAGGCGATTGTGTTTGTAATAGCTCTGTTTGTCCGAATTCATCTTCGCGCCTCCGTATTGGATTTCAATTATTGCATTTATTAATACTCAAGATTGAAGCAATCTTTTCTTAATACTTAAAATTGAAACTATTGATTCGCTCAGGAATTGTATCTTGATTTAGTCTGCGCTCCGCAAAGACATTATTCACCAAAGGGTGTTGTTAATCACCCGAACGCCCGGCAGGGCGTTCATGAGTGAAGCGTCAGAGAGCCATATTTTAGGCCCTTTGAACGAATTTATTGAAGTGGGGAGAGTGGATTGGAAGCAGCATACAGCGTGGCAGTCACGGGAGCGTTCATGGCCGGCTTGGGCGGCCTGCTGGCGCTTTTGCTGGCTATTGCCAGCAAAAAGCTGTACGTGTTCGAAGACCCGCGCATCGACCAGGTCGAAGAGCTGCTTCCCCACTCCAATTGCGGCGCCTGCGGTACGGCAGGCTGCCGCAACTTCGCCGAACAGGCCGTGGACGGCAAGATCGAGCCCGGTCGCTGCACGGTTAATACTCCCGACCAGAATCATAAGATTGCCTCATTGCTGGGTGTCGCCCTGGGCGATATCGAGAAGCGGGTGGCGCGTCTCGCCTGCGCGGGCGGCAAGCATGTCGCGAAGATGCGCGCAAATTATGCAGGACTCTCATCCTGTCGCGCCGCTTCCGTGGCGGGCGGTGGCGGCAAGAGCTGCGCCTGGGGCTGCCTTGGGATGGGCGACTGCGCCGACGTGTGCGACTTCGACGCCATCACCATGGACAGCCACGGACTGCCGGTGGTCGACGTGAACAAATGCACGGCCTGCGGCGACTGCGTCGACATCTGCCCGAAGAACCTGTTCTCCATCCAGGGTGTGTCGCACAAGCTGTGGATGGCCTGCCGCAACGAATCCGATCCCGATACCGCCGAAGCCGCGTGTGAAGTGGCTTGCACCGCCTGCGGGCGCTGCGTGATGGACGCCGCCGATGGGCTGATCCACCTCGAACGCAACATCGCCGTGATCGACTACGCCAGAAACGAAACCGCCAGCAAGGCGGCCATCGACCGCTGCCCTACCGGAGCCATCGTCTGGCTCGAGGGCGACCGCATCGTCAAAGGCAAGTCCGCCAAAAAGATCATCCGTATCGAACCATTACCTGTCGCAGCAGAAGCCTAGGAGACACCATGTTCAACAAACTCAAACTGTTCAAATCGACCGAGGCCGGCGCAGGCGCCGACGGCGCTCGCACCAAGGTCAAGTATCCCGGCACGCGCGACGCCATCGACGGCAACACAGCCGTGATCCTGGTGGAGCGCGAGGCTTCGCAGGGCGCGGGCGCTTATCCCATCACGCCATCCACACAGATGGGCGAGTACTGGGCGGAAGAGGTCGCCAAGGGCCACCTCAACGCGGCAGGCAAACCGCTGATCTTCGTCGAGCCGGAATCGGAACATGCCGCTGCGGGCGTCACCGCCGGCCTGTCGATGACCGGTCTGCGCGCGGTGAACTTCACCTCGTCCCAAGGCCTGGCCTTCATGCACGAGTCGCTGTATTCCGCCGTCGGCAAGCGCCTGCCCTATGTGCTGAACCTCGGTTGCCGTGCCATCACCAAGGCATCGCTGAACGTGCACTGCGCACACGACGACTATCACTGTGCCGACGACACCGGCTTCATCCAAGTGATGGCGAAGAACGCGCAGGAAGCTGCCGACCTCAACATGATCGCGCGCAAGACCGCCGAGTTCGCGCTGACCCCGGCCATCGTGGCGCAGGACGGCTTCCTCACCACGCACCTGATCGAGCCCATGCTAGTGCCGGAGAAGGAACTGATCGCCGAATATCTGGGCGATGCCGACGACATCATCGATACGCCGACGCCCGCGCAGCAGATGCTGTACGGCCCGAAGCGCCGCCGCGTGCCCTCCAACTGGGATGTGGACAATCCGATGCAGACCGGCGTGGTGCAGAACCAGGACGCCTACATGCAGGCCGTGGCCGCACAGCGTCCGTACTTCTTCGACCATATCCCCGCGCTGTTCGACAAGAACGCCGAAGAATTCCAGGCGCTGACCGGCCGCAGTTACAAGCGCGTCGATGCTTATCGTTGCGACGATGCCGACTACATCCTGCTCGGCCAGGGCAGCATGACGGTGCAGGCCGCTGCCGTCGCCGACTGGCTGCGCGAGCATCGCAAGATCAAGGTGGGCGTGATCAACATCACCATGTTCCGCCCCTTCCCCGGCGACCTGCTGGGCCAGGTGCTGAAAGGCAAGAAGGGCGTAGCCGTGCTGGAACGCACCGACCAGCCGCTGTCGGAAGACCTGCCGCTGATGCGCGAAGTGCGTTCCACCATTTCCAAATGCGTCGAGAACGGCAGAGAGATTTCTCATGACGGTTATGCCGCCTACGAAAGTGCCAAGGACATGCCGTCGCTGTACTCCGGCTGTTACGGCCTGGGTTCGCGCGACCTGCAACCGGAAGGCCTGATCGCCGCCGTGGAGAACATGCTGCCCGGCGCTGCGCACCGCAAGTTCTATTACCTGTCCGTGGATTTCGTGCGCGACGAGTCGGCCAATCCCAAGCAGGAGATACGCCAGCAGGAACTGCAGACCGCCTATCCCGGCATCAAGGACCTCGCCCTGCGCGGCTCCGAGAATCCCAACCTGCTGCCCAAGGGCGCTATCGCCGTGCGCATGCACTCGATCGGCGGCTGGGGCGCGGTGACCACCGGCAAGAACCTGGCGATGACGCTGTTCGAACTGCTAGGCTGGGACATCAAGGCCAATCCGAAATACGGCTCGGAGAAGAAGGGCCAGCCGACCACCTACTATCTGTCGGCCGCACCCGAGCCCATCCGCATCAACTGCGAATACACCCACGTCGACGTGGTGATGTCGCCGGACCCGCAGGTGTTCGGGCACACCAACGCGGTAGAAGGCCTGAGCCAGGGCGGCGTGTTCATCATCCAGAGCAACCTGGACAGTGCCGAGGCGCTGTGGGAGACCTTCCCGATGCGCACGCAGCAATACATCGTCGACAACAAGATCCGCGTGTTCTATCTCGACGCGTTCAAGATCGCGCGCGAAGAATCCAGCAATCCCGACCTGCAGCTGCGCATGCAGGGCAACGCCTTCCAGGGCGCGTTCTTCCATGCATCCGACGTGAAGGATCGCGCCGGCCTGAGCGAGGAGACCCTGTTCACCGCCATCGAGAACCAGCTCGAAGCCAAGTTCGGCAAGAAGGGCAAGCGCATCGTCGAGGACAACCTGCGCGTGGTGCGTCGCGGCTACGAGGAGCTGCACGAGATCGCACCGGAACAGATGAAAGTCGGCCAGCGCGCAAAGGCGGCAGCCAAACCTGCGCCCAGCCTGCCCGTCATGCTGAAGTCCATGCCCGAAGGTGACGGCGGTCTTGCCGACATCCATCGCTTCTGGGAGCAGACCGGCAGCTTCTACATGAAGGGCGAGGGCTCGGACAACCTGGTCGATCCGTTCATCGGCCTGTCGGTTATCCCAGCCGTGACCGGCGTATACCGCGACATGACGGGCGTGCGCTTCGAGCATCCGGAATGGAATGCAGAAAACTGCACGGCCTGCGGCGAATGCTTCACGCAGTGCCCGGACAGCGCGATCCCCGGTTTGGTCTCGACCACCACCGACGTGCTCAACACCGCGATCCAGAAGATCGAGATCGGCGGACGTCCGACGCGTTTTCTGCGCAAGTTCAGCCGCGTCATCGACAAGAAGCTGCGCAATGCACTGGATAAGGACGGGCTGGATGTGCGCGCGCTGCTTTCCAACGCCATCACCGAAGCCTTTGCCGAAGATCCCACGCAGGGAGAAGATCGCGGCCGTCTGGAAGCCGAACTGAACCTGCTGCGCGAAACCATCGGCGGCTTCAAGTTCGCCACCACCAAGCCGTACTGGACGCAGAAGGAGAAGAAGGAAAAGGGCGCCGGTGGCCTGTTCTCCATCACCATCAACCCCTACACCTGCAAGGGCTGCGCGCTGTGCGTGGACGTGTGTTCCGATAACGCTTTGACCATGGTCACGCAGACCACGGAGAGTGTGGAAGCGATGCGCGACGACTGGAGCTTCTGGCTCGACCTGCCGACCACGCCGCAGCAGTTCAGCCGCATCGACGACCTGGACGAGAAGGTCGGCGCGCTGGAGACGCTGCTGCTGGACAAGCACAACTACATGTCCATGGTCAGCGGCGACGGCGCGTGCCTGGGCTGCGGCGAGAAGGGTTCCATCCACCTGTTCACCAGCACCGTCACCGCGCTGATGCAGCCCCGCGTGAAGAAGTTCGTCGCCAAGCTCGACAAGCTGATCGGCGAGCTGGAGAACCACATCCGTCTGAAACTCAGCAGCACTGTCGATCTCACCGACACACAGGCACTGATGCAGGCAATACAGGCCAACAAGGGGCACGACCTGACGCTGGCGAACCTGTCGGAAAGCTTGCTGGAAAAACAGGCTGGCCAGCCCATCGACCCGCAATGGCTCCGCCGCGTGACGCAGATGCTGGAGAAACTCAAAGACCTGCGCTGGCGCTACATGGAAGGCCCGAGCAAGAAGGGCCGCGCCGAGATGGGCGTGGTGAACTCCACCGGTTGCACCTCGGTGTGGGCGTCGACCTTCCCGTTCAACCCGTATCCGTTCCCGTGGACTTCGCACCTGTTCCAGGATTCGCCGTCGGTTGCGATGGGCGTGTTCGAGGGTCACATGGCCAAGATGGTGGAAGGCTTCAAGACCGTGCGCCAGGTCGAGATGGAACTCGCGGGCGGATACGAGCCGAGCGAGAACGACAAGTTCTTCGCCCGTTTCAACTGGGAGCAGCTGAGCGATGAAGAATGGCACCTGTGCCCGCCCGTGGTGGCGATGGGCGGCGACGGCGCGATGTTCGACATCGGCTTCCAGAACCTGTCGCGTGCCTTGATGTCCGGCAAGCCGGTCAAGATCCTGATCGTCGATACGCAGGTGTACTCCAATACCGGCGGCCAGGCCTGCACCTCCGGCTTCATCAGCCAAGTGGCGGACATGTCGCCCTACGGCGCGAGCAAGCAAGGCAAGACCGAGAAGCGCAAGGAGATCAGCGTCATCGGCATGGCTCACCGCACTTCGTTCGTGATGCAAGGCTCACTGTCGAACGTCACGCACCTGCTGGAAAGCTTCATCGACGGCCTGAACAGCCGCCGCCCGGCGCTGTTCAACGTTTACGCGGTGTGCCCGCCGGAACACGGCGTGGGCGACAACAGCGCCGTGGCGCAAAGCAAGATGGCGGTCGAGTCGCGCGCCTTCCCGCTGTTCCGCTACAACCCGGATCTCGGCGTGACCTTCTCCGAGTGCGCGACGTTGGAAGGCAACCCGTCGCTGGATTCCGATTGGGTGAGCTACAACCTCGAGTATGTGGACGAGACCGGCGCGAAGAAGTCGATGACGCTGCCGATGACGTTCGCCGATTTCGCGCTGTCCGAAGGCCGCTTCGCAAAGCAGTTCAAGAAGGCGCCGCCGGAGACCTGGAACGACGAGCAGGTGCTGCTGGGCGATTTCCTGAAATTGTCCGAAGACGAGCGCGACGGCAAGTTCCCGTTCATCTGGTCCGTGGACAAGAAGAACCGTCTGATGCGCGTGCTGGTGTCGGCCGAGATGGTCCGTTCCTGCGAAGAGCGTATGCAGTTCTGGCAGCAACTCAAGGACGTGGCCGGCCTGGGCCGCGCTGCCGGTGCAGCCGATGAGACAGCCATCGCCAACCGCGTGCGCCAGGAACTGATCCAGAAGCTCTCCGAAGGCCTCGGCATCAGCTCCAGCGATGCGCCCCAGCCGGTTGCAGCCGCGCCCGCCGCATCTGCGGAAGGTTACGAGGCAGCATGGGTCGACACGCCGGAATGCACGGCTTGCGACGAATGTATCAACATCAACCCGAAAGTGTTTGGCTACGATGAAACGAAAAAAGTCATCATCCTCAACCCGAAGGCGGGCAGCTTCCTGGATCTCGTTAAAGCGGCGGAAAAATGCACTGCCGGTGTCATCCACCCCGGCACGCCCTGGAACCTGAGCGAGCCGAACCTGGACAAGCTCAAACAACGCGCGGCCAAGTTCAACTGACATGCGACTGCCATTCTTCCATCGCGCAGCGACCTTCGAGCACGGCATCCATCCGGTCTACCACAAGGAGACCGGGGCGCTGCCCATCCGCAGGTTCCCCTTCGCGCCTAAGCTGATCGTGCCGCTGTCGCAGCACATCGGCAAACCCGCCTTGTGTTGCGTGAGCGTCGGGCAGGAAGTGCTGCGCGGCGAAGTCATTGCCACCGCGGACGGCACGATGTCGCTGCCGGTGCATGCGCCCGCCACCGGCGTGGTGGAAGCGATCGGTCTGATGCCTGCGGCCAACGGCAAGATGGTGGAGTCGGTCACCATTCGCGTGTACGAGGCGGACGGTCAGGAAGTAAGGGTGAGTGCGCCTCGCGACATCGAGGCCATGGACAAGGAAGAACTGCTGGCCGCGATCCAGCAGACCGGCATCTCCGGTCTGGGCGGCGCGACCTTCCCCGCGCACGTCAAGCTCAATCCGCCTGCGGACGCGGTGATCGACACGCTGGTGGTGAACGGCGCGGAGTGCGAGCCATTCCTCACCTGCGACCACCGCGTGATGGTCGAGCGCACGCAGGACCTGATCCGCGGCATCCGCATCGCGATGAAGGTCAGCGGCGCGCCGCGCACGGTGATCGGCGTCGAGGACAACAAGCCGGACGCCATCGCAGCGATTCGTGCCGCATTGCCCGCCGACGGCAGCATCACTGTCCAGGCGCTGGAGACCAAATATCCGCAGGGTGCGGAAGACACCATCATCTATGCGTTGCTCGGCCGCGAGATACCCGCCGGGCAACGTCCCGCTTCCATCGGCGTGCTGGTGAACAACGTGATGACGCTGGCTTATCTCGGCCGCCTGCTGCCCGCGGGCGAGGGCATGGTCGAGCGCGTGCTGACCGTCGCGGGCCCAGCCGTGAAAAAGCCCGGCAACTACATCGTGCCCATCGGCACGCCGCTGCGCTTCGTGCTGGAACAGGCCGGTGCGCGCAGCAGCGCGAAGGAGATCATCCTCGGCGGCCCGATGATGGGCATGACCGTCTCATCGCTGGATGTGCCCGTCACCAAAGGGACATCCGGGGTGCTCGCTTTCGCCGAATCGACAGTTGAGGCGCAACGCACCTATGCCTGCATCAAGTGCGGCGAATGCGTGAACGTGTGCCCCAAATTCCTCAATCCCTCGCAACTGGGGCTGCTTGCCGCGAAGCGCGAATACGAGCTGATGGCCGAACAGTTCAATCTGGACCGCTGTTTCGAGTGCGGCTGCTGCAGCTATGTCTGCCCCTCGCACATCCCGCTGGTGCAGCAGTTCCGCATCGCGAAAGCGGTCAATAGAGAAAAGGCGGCAGCATGAGTATGGAACTGAGAACTTCGCCGCACCTGATCAGCGACCGCAGCGTCGAACGCATCATGAAGCACGTGGTGCTGTCGCTGTTGCCGATCTGCGCCTTCTCGGTGTGGCAATACGGTTTGTCGGCGCTGGCCTTGCTGCTGGTCGTGACCGCGACCTGTCTGCTCACCGAGCGCCTGCTCAACCGCGCATCCGGTCAGGCGAGCACGCTGAACGACTGGAGCGCCACCATCACCGGCATCCTGCTGGGGCTGACGCTGCCGCCCGCTTTCCCGCTGTGGATGGGCGTGGTGGCCGGCTTCGTGGCAATGGCCATCGGCAAGGCGCTGTTCGGCGGCCTGGGCAATAACGTGTTCAACCCGGCGTTGATCGGCCGTGCCTTTGTGCAGGCCGCGTTCCCCGTCGCGATCACCACTTGGGTGCCTGCATTCTCCGCGCAGCGCTTCAGCGAGTTCGTCCCGACGACACTGACCGCGCCATTGATGATGCCCCCCGACATCGTCGGCTGGGTCAAGCAGCAAGGCGTGGATGCCTTCACCGGCGCGACGCCGCTGGCGCGCTGGAAGTTCGAGAACGTGACCGCCTCGGCGCATGACCTGCTGACGGGTGTGGTGACCGCTTCCGCCGGCGAGACTTCGGCCATCCTCATCCTGCTGTGCGGCCTGTACCTTGCCGCGCGCAAGTTCATGGACTGGCGCATCCCCGTCGCAGTGCTGGCTTCGGCTGCGTTCACCGCCTGGATGTTCCAGTTGTACGACCCGACCCACTATCCCGCGCCGACCTTCGTGTTGCTGTCCGGCGGCCTGATGCTGGGCGCGGTGTACATGGCGACCGACATGGCGACCTCGCCCGTGACGCCCGTGGGCGTGTGGATCTACGGCGCGGTGATCGGCGTGGTGACGGTGATGATCCGCTACTTCGGCGGCCTCACCGAAGGCGTGATGTACGCCATTCTGCTGGGCAACGCGCTGACACCGTTCATCGACCGATATACGCAGCCGCGCGTGTTCGGCACCCGTCAGCGGAGGAAATCATGAGCGAACCGGCACAGATCCAGGTTACGCCCGGCAACAAGATGATCGCCACCATGGTGCTGGTCGCCAGCATCTGCGGCGTGCTCATCGTCGGGGCGTTCGAGAGCACACAGGATGCCATCGCCGACAACAAACGCATCACGCTGGAGCGCGCCGTTTTCAAGGTGCTGCCGGGTGCGGCGAGCGTGCGCGAATATGTGGCGACCACGGCCGGCATCCAGCCGCTTTCGGGTGCAGTGCCCGAAGGCGGCGTGAAGTTCTATGCCGCTTACGACCAGGCCGGAGCGCTGAGGGGCATCGCGGCCGAGGCGGCAGGAAAGGGTTATGCCGACACCGTGCGTGTGCTGTACGGCTATGACGCCAAGTGTCAATGCATCATCGGCATCGGCGTGGTGTCCATGCGCGAGACGCCGGGCATCGGCGACAAGATCATCACCGATCAGGCTTTCCTGAAGAACTTCGAGGCGCTCGATGTGCGCGTCAACACCGAGATGACGGCACTGGCGAACGCGGTGAAGGTCGTCAAGCACGGCACTAAGACCAGTCCGTGGCAGATCGATGCCATCGCGGGCGCCACCGTGACTTCCAAGGCGGTCGGGCGCGGCATCAACGAGAGCGCGCAGAAACTGTTGCCAAAACTGGTCCCACATATTGGGGAGTTGAAACCATGAGCCTGACCAAACAAGCCGACGAAGGAATCACCTTCGACACCTTCATGGAAGGCGTGTGGCGCCAGAACCCTGTGTTCGTGATGGTGCTGGGCATGTGCCCGACCCTGGCCGTCACCGTGTCCGCGGAGAATGCCATGTCGATGGGTATCGCCACCACCTTCGTACTGGTCAGCTCCTGCCTGCTGGTTTCGATGATCCGCAACCTGGTGCCGAAGGAAGTGCGCATCGCCACCTACATCGTGATCATCGCCACCTTCGTGACGCTGGTGGATTACCTGATCCAGGCGGTGAGCCTGAAGCTGTACGAGGCGCTCGGCGCATTCATCCAGCTGATCGTGGTGAACTGCATCATCCTCGGCCGCGCCGAGGCGCATGCCTCGAAGAATCCTCCGCTGAAATCGGTGATCAATGCGCTGGGCATGGGTGTCGGTTTCACCATCGGTTTGCTCGCGCTGGGTGCAACGCGCGAGATCCTGGGGGCGGGTAAGCTGTTCGGCATCAGCCTGTTCGGCGAGCACTTTCAGCCCTGGGTGGTGATGGTGCTGCCGCCGGGCGGGTTCTTCGTGCTGGGCGGCTGGCTGCTGCTGTTCTCCCTGCTGCGCAGCCGCAAGGAAGCGAGGGCTGAAGCATGAACGACTCCCTGAGCCTGATCTTCATCAGCACGCTGCTCGCCAACAACTTCGTGCTGGCGACCTTCCTCGGACTGTGCCCGTTCCTCGGCGTGTCGGGGCGCCTGGGTACGGCCTTCCCGATGGGCGTAGCGACGACGTTCGTGATGCTGGTGGCATCGCTGTGCGCCTATGGGCTGAACCTGCTGCTGAGCTATTTCCACCTCGACTTCCTGCGCCTCATCGCCTACATCGTGGTGATCGCCTCGTCGGTTCAGCTGGTGGAGATGGTGATGAAGAAATACAGCCCCGCGCTGTTCCGCGCGCTGGGCATCTATCTGCCGCTGATCACCACCAACTGCGCGGTGCTGGGTGTGGCGCTGTTCCAGACCGCGCGCGAATACAGCCTCTCGCAGTCGCTGATCTTCTCGTTCGCCGGCGGCGCGGGCTTCACGCTGGCGCTGGTGCTGATGGCCTCGCTGCGCGAGCGGCTACAGCTCGCCAACGTGCCGACACTGGTGCAGGGCACGGCGCTGTCGCTGATCCTCGCGGGTTTGTTGTCGCTGACCTTCATGGGCTTTGCCGGATTGGGAGCGGGAGAATGATCTACCTCAAGACCGTATTGATCGTGTTCGGCCTGTTCGCGGGATGGCTGGTGGTACGTGCCCTCGCACGCCGTTTTGCTGCGCGTCACCCCGAGTTCGGCGCGCTGCGCGAGGAAGGCGAAGGCTGCGGCTGCGGCAACCACCGCTGCGGCGAAGCGCAGTGCAAGCGGACCGCGCACTGAAGGATTTTGCCGAGAGATTCGGCGTTTGAAGAAATGTAGTTCAATAAACAGGAGAAGGCTATGCAACCCTACGTCATTCCATTCCAGTCTCTGGGAATAGCGGACATTCCCGAGGTGGGCGGAAAGAACGCTTCACTCGGCGAGTTGATTTCCAACCTGAGCTCGTCAGGCGTTCAGGTGCCGGGAGGCTTCGCCACCACGGCGCAGGCCTATCGCGATTTCCTCGCGAACGACGGACTGGACAAGCGTATCGAGCAGACGCTGGAAAGCCTGAACGTGGACGACGTCACGGCGCTGGCCGAGGCGGGGCGCAAGATCCGCGGCTGGATCGTGGAGGCACCGCTGCCTCAGCGCCTGGAAGAGGAGATCCGCAGCCACTACGCGAAGCTCTCCGCCGAGGGCGAGGGCAGCTTCGCGGTGCGTTCCTCGGCCACGGCGGAGGACCTGCCGGACGCATCGTTCGCCGGCCAGCAGGAGACCTTCCTCAACATCCACGGCATCGACAACATCCTGCACGCGATCCGCGAAGTCTTCGCCTCGCTGTACAACGACCGCGCGATCTCCTATCGCGTGCACAAGGACTTCACCCATGCCGACGTGGCGCTGTCCGCGGGCGTGCAGCGCATGGTGCGCTCCGACCTGGGCGCGTCCGGCGTGATGTTCACGCTGGACACCGAATCCGGCTTCCGCGACGCGGTGTTCATCACCTCGTCCTACGGCCTGGGCGAGATGGTGGTGCAAGGCGCGGTGAATCCGGACGAGTTCTATGTGCACAAGCCGCAGCTGGCCGCAGGTTTCCCGGCGGTGATCCGCCGCGCGCTGGGCTCCAAGCAGCAGCGCATGGTGTTCGACGAGCAACGCTCCGCCGGACGTTCCTGCCGCATCGAGCCGGTGCCGGCCGCCGATCAGTCGAAGTTCTCGCTGAACGATGAAGACGTGCTGCAGCTGGCGCGCTACGCTGTATCCATCGAGCAGCATTACGGCCGTCCGATGGACATCGAGTGGGGCAAGGACGGGCTGGACGGCAAGCTGTACATCCTGCAGGCGCGCCCCGAGACGGTGAAGTCGAATGCGGGCAACGGCGGCACGGAGAAGTACCGTCTGCAACAGCGCGGCGACGTGCTGGTCGAGGGCCGTGCCATCGGCCAGAAGATCGGCGCGGGCCGCGTGCGCATCGTCGAAAGCACCGCCGAGATGGACAAGGTGCAGGCAGGCGACGTGCTGGTCACCGACATGACCGACCCGAACTGGGAGCCGGTGATGAAGAAGGCCTCCGCCATCATCACCAACCGCGGCGGGCGCACCTGCCATGCTGCGATCATCGCGCGCGAGCTGGGCATCCCGGCCATCGTCGGTTGCGGCCACGCCACCACCGCGTTGCAGGACGGCGAGACCGTCACGGCTTCCTGTGCCGAGGGCGATACCGGCTATGTGTATCACGGCAAGCTGCCGTTCGAGGTGGTCGTGCACAACGAGGACGAACTGCCCGCCATTCCGGTCAAGCTGATGCTCAACGTGGGCAACCCCACGCTGGCGTTCGAGTTCGCGCAACTGCCGTCCGCGGGCGTAGGCCTGGCGCGTCTCGAGTTCATCATCAACAACCTGATCGGCATCCACCCCAAGGCGGTGCTGGAGCATGACAAGCTGCCGGGCAAGTTGCATGACGCCGTGTTGCAGCGCGCCGCGGGCTATGCGAGCCCGGAAGAGTTCTACGTCGAGAAGATCACCGAGGGCGTCGCCACGCTGGCCGCGGCGTTCTGGCCGAAGAAGGTCATCGTGCGCATGTCCGACTTCAAGTCGAACGAATACCGCAAGCTGATCGGCGGCGAGATCTACGAGCCGATGGAAGAGAACCCGATGATCGGCTTCCGCGGCGCGGGCCGCTACGTCGCGGCGAACTTCAGCGATTGCTTCGAACTGGAATGCCGTGCGATGAAGCGCGTGCGCGAGAAGCTGGGCTACACCAACGTCGAACTGATGATCCCGTTCGTGCGCACGGTGCAGGAAGCGAAAGACGTGGTTGCCACACTGGCGAAACACGGCCTGAAGCGCGGCGAGAACGGCCTGCGTCTCATCATGATGTGCGAGATCCCGTCCAACGCGTTGCTGGCGGAAGAGTTCCTGCAGCACTTCGACGGCTTCTCCATCGGCTCCAACGATCTGACCCAGCTCACGCTCGGTCTGGATCGCGACTCCAGCCTGGTGGCGGACCGTTTCGACGAACGCGATGCGGCGGTGAAGGCCTTGCTGAAGATGGCGATCACCACCTGCAACCGCCTGGACAAATACGTCGGCATCTGCGGACAAGGCCCATCTGACCACTTCGATTTCGCGCAGTGGCTGATGGATGCCGGCATCCAGACCATGTCGCTCAATCCCGACACGGTGATCGAGACATGGCGCAGGTTAGCCGAGAAAGGAAATCCCAAGCCTTAAAACTTGGCGACTACGGCAGCCGGGGAGTGGTGATCCCGGCTGCCGTACCTCCCTGCCGGACACGCAATGCGTCCGGAATCACCGGTAGTACTTCCTCTCCCCCTCTCCCGTTCCACTCTCCCTTTTTGGGGAGAGGGGGCTTTTTCCCTTGTCTCTGCAGTTCCGGATTTCCTCACGTATTTACGAGCGTGCGCAACGGTTTGTCTGTGTCGCGGGCTGGATTTGCGTTGGACTGAACCGCCAAAAAACGCTATGCTGCGCGCCTTCAAGCAATGCGCCCGTAGCTCAGTTGGATAGAGTATTGGTTTCCGAAGCCAAGGGTCACAGGTTCGACTCCTGTCGGGCGCGCCACATATTCAAAAGGCTTATTTCTCAATGGAATAGGCCTTTTTTATTTCCATCGTCAACACAAACGTGTGTCCAAGTTCCTTCGAAAATGGCACGAGACGTGGCATTCGGCGCGATCACTTCTGATAAACTCCGCCCCCGCTGTCGTACCTGTTTCGTGTTGGCTTGCCGTAACGCCGTTTCATTTGTTAAGTGAATCGGGTCAGACGGCCTGCGAGTGGCTGACACCAACCGGGGCGATGGTATGTACCGTATCAACGCGCTGCCACTGTGCAGGTCAGCAGATCCTATGAGGTGCGAAGCTTCGCCTTACTTCAGCAGTGAGGAGCGGGAGCTTTTTCCATGCATGAACGATGCGTGGGAGTATCTTCATTTCTGTCCTTTCCTCGCATGGTCCTGGCTGCGCCCACTTTTCATATAGGGGCAGTTATGACTTCAAAAAACATCAGATCACTCTTCGCAACCGTATTCGCGTCCATAGCGCTCTTGTCGGCCAGCCTGTCTGTGGCGGAACCGGTCTTGCGCGTGTCCGCGATCCCGGACGAATCGCCTACCGAGTTGCAGCGCAAGTTCAAGCCCATGGGCGAGTATCTGGAAAAGAAACTGGGCATGAAGGTGGAGTTCACCCCCGTTACCGATTACGCCGCTTCGGTGGAAGGTCTGATCAACAACAAGCTGGACCTGGTGTGGTTCGGCGGTTTTACCTTTGTCCAGGCCAAGGTGCGCAGCAACAACAAGGTGATCCCGCTGGTGCAGCGCGAGGAAGACGAGAAATTCAAGTCGGTGTTCATCACCACGCGTAACGACATCAAGACGCTGCAGGACCTGAAAGGCAAGACATTCACTTTCGGTTCCGAGTCTTCCACTTCGGGTCATCTGATGCCCCGTTCCTTTTTGCTGGCGGCCAACATCAATCCGGACACCGACATGAAGCGCATCGCCTTTTCCGGCGCACATGATGCGACGGTCGCTGCCGTGGCAGGCGGCAAGGTGGATGCGGGAGCGCTGAATATCTCCGTATGGGAGAAGCTGGTGTCGCAGGGCAAGGTGGACGCCAATGCCGTTCGCGTGTTCTACACCACCCCTGGCTACTATGACTACAACTGGACGGTGCGTGCCGACATGGACCCGGCATTGCGCAAGAAACTGATGAACGCCTTCCTCGCGCTGGACAAGAACAATGCCGGCGACAAGGAGATCCTCGATCTGCAACGCGCATCGCGATTCATTCCGACCAAGGCGGAGAATTACGGTGCGATCGAAAGCGCGGCGCGCAACGCAGGCCTGCTGAAGTAAGCATGTCGTTCGTTTTACGTGGCGTCAGCGTGCGCCATGCGTCGGCCGAGCGCAGGGATACTTCTCACGCCCTGAGCGATGTCAGCCTGTCGATCGATCAGGGCGAGCAGGTCGCCCTGATCGGCCCATCGGGCGCGGGCAAGACGACCTTGCTGCACACCCTGGCCTGCGCGCATCCGCCTGTATCCGGTGAGTTTTCCGCTTTCGGTGTGGAGCCGTGGGCCATGAAGCATACCGAGCGTCATGCACTGCGTGCGCGTCTGTTTCTCGCTCCGCAGACTCCCCCGTTGCCGCCACGGCAACGCGTGGTGACTGCCGTGCTGGCCGGATGCTTGCCGCAGTGGAGTTTCTGGCGATCCATCGCATCCCTGATCAGGCCGAGCGATGCCGGGGCCGCATACGATGCGCTGGCGCGCTTCAACCTTCAGGACAAACTGTATGCGCGGGTGGACCGCTTGTCGGGCGGCGAGCGGCAACGTTGCGGGCTGGCGCGCCTGCTGGTGTCCAAGGCGGATGCATTTCTGGTGGATGAGCCGCTTTCCGCGCTCGACCCCGCGCTGTCACTGCAGACGCTAACCACCTTGCAGCAGGAAGCTGCGGCTCGCAACGCCACACTGGTCTGCAGCCTTCATCAGGTCGAGCTCGCGCTTGGAAATTTCCCGCGCATCGTTGGCCTGCGTGATGGCCGCATCGTCTTCGATGCCCCTCGTGCAGAGGTGACCGATGCGATGATCGCGGCGCTGTACCGCAACGCGAGGCACGACGAAGATGGCGATCATGCTGTCCAACAATCGCCGGAAGGCGTCTGCACGCACTGCTGATCCTAGATGGGCATGTCCGTCAACGCCTCTCATCACTATCCCGATCCTGCATGGCGAGGTCGTGTCACGGCTACGCTTGTCGCGCTGATATTGCTGTGGCCCATGCTGGTCGCCAGCGAGTTCAAGCCGTGGATATTGCTGGATGAGCAAAGCCTTGGGGCGACCTGGAACTTCCTTTCCGGCTTCTTCCCGCCCGCGCATTCGAGCGAATTTCTGTCGCTGATCCTGGAGGCCACCTGGCAAACCGTTGCCATCGCAACGGCGGGTTTGACGCTGGCGCTGCTGGGCGCGGTTCCGCTGACGTTGCTGGCGACGGAATCGTTGTCGGTCTCGCGCCTGGAATCCGGCCGCATGCGCCTCGCCAGCGCCGCAGTCAGGCAGGCGGCCCGCTGGCTGTTGGTGCTGCTGCGCAGTGTGCCGGAACTGGTCTGGGCATTGCTTCTGGTGCGTATCGTCGGCCTGGGACCGACGGCCGGCGTCTTGGCCATCGCGCTGACCTACAGCGGCATGCTCGGCAAGGTCTATGCGGAGATCCTTGAGTCATCCGAATCCCATGCCACACAGTCGCTGCTGAAGAACGGCAGCGGCCGGCTGGCCGCATTGTTTTATGGTGCCTTGCCGGCATCTGCTTCCGAGTTGGTGTCCTACACCACTTTCCGCTGGGAGTGCGCGATCCGCGGTTCGGTGGTCATGGGATTCGTCGGGGCCGGCGGGATCGGCCAGCGCATGGATGAGTCGATGAAGATGCTGGCAGGCGATGAGGTCTCCACGATGTTGATCGTCTTCGTGCTGCTGGTGGCTTGTGCCGATCTGGTCAGCACTTTCCTGCGCAAGCGTCTGGGCTGATATGAATAAACGCCGCCCGTCTCCGCCGCCTGTCGTCGAGCCCGCCACCGTCGTGTTGCTGGTCGGGATATTGGCGCTGGTCTGCGCCAGCTTTTACTCGCTGAGCATCAAATGGGGCGAGCTTTTCACCGCCGATGCAGTGCGTTCAAGCCTGGAGTTTCTGCGCGGTTTCACGCCGCCGGAATTGGCTGGGCCTTTCCTGGTGAAGATCGCAGAGGGCATGCTGGAAACCCTGTCCATGTCTGCACTGGGAACGGCCATCGCATTCGTGTTCGGTATCGCACTGGCATTGCCGGCCAGCGGAAGGTTCGGCGCCGTCGCCCGCCCGCTCATTCGCCTGGCACTCAATATATTGCGATCGATTCCCGAGCTGGTCTGGGCCGTCATATTGCTGGTTGCCGCCGGGCTAGGGCCATTCGCCGGCACATTGGCACTGGCCGTGCACACCACCGGCGTGCTTGGCCGCCTGTTCGCCGACGCGTTCGAGAACCTGCCGTCCGCGCCGGAAGCTACCCTGCGCATCAACGGCGCAAGACCGATGGCCGCATTCTTTTACGCGGCATTGCCGCAGGTCTCGCCGCAACTGATGTCCTACACGCTGTATCGCTGGGAGAACAATATCCGCGCCGCGGCCATCCTGGGGGTGGTCGGTGCCGGCGGGCTGGGGCAGATGCTGAAATACCACCTTTCCTTGTTCCAGATGCAGCAGGCCGCCAGTGTGATCTTCGCGATGCTGTTGATGATCGCCGCGGTGGATGGAATCAGCTTCTGGCTGCGACGCAGATTGACCGGCAACTAGATGTCGCAGCCCTCAGTCGGGTGATGCCGAAATTCGGTTAATCCCGCTGAAAATACTGGTATCTTGGTATTGCGGTTATGACTTGGCAGTTCAATCATCAACAACGATGAGACCGTTATAGGGCGCCGTTTGCACTATGGTATTCGTGGCAAGTCGCGCTCGTTCTCCTTGTTCCGGTCACCCTGAAGATGTCATGTCCGATATAGTGGTTTTTAAATAGTCAGAGTATTCCTGTGAGTTAGGTAGATCGCATATGACTGATTCGGACAAAAACGCTGCAACGGCCTCGCGCCCGATCTTCGAGGCGCGCGGCCTCACCAAGGTCTACCAGATGGGCGAGGTGCAGGTGCAGGCCTTGCGCGGGATCGATCTTGACCTGTACGCCGGTGAGTTCGTCGTGTTGCTGGGGCCATCGGGGAGCGGCAAGTCGACCCTGCTCAATATCCTGGGCGGACTCGATACGCCGACCACAGGATCGGTGAGGTATGCCGACCACGACCTCACCCTGAACGACGATGCTGCGATGACGCATTATCGCCGCTCGCATATCGGCTTCGTGTTTCAGTTCTACAACCTCATTCCCAGCCTGACCGCGCGAGAGAACGTCGCCCTCGTCACCGAGATCGCCGAAAACCCGATGACGCCTGAGGAGGCGTTGGGGTTGGTGGGGCTGGCTCAGCGCGTCGATCATTTCCCGACCCAGATGTCCGGCGGCGAGCAGCAGCGCGTAGCGATCGCGCGCGCCGTGGCCAAGCGTCCCCAGGTGCTGCTGTGCGACGAGCCGACCGGCGCTCTCGATGCCCAGACCGGGGTGATGGTGCTGGATGTGATCGCGCGGGTGAATCGGGATCTGGGAACGACCACGGTGGTGATCACGCACAATGCGGTGATCGCGGCGATGGCCGATCGCGTGGTGTATCTCGGCGACGGCCTGGTGGCGCGCATCGAGCGCAACGAATACAAGAAACTCGCCACGGAACTCCGCTGGTGAAGGCGCTCGACCGCAAACTCTGGCGTGACCTGTGGCAGATGAAGAGCCAGGCGCTGGCCATCGCCCTGGTGGTGATGTGCGGCGTCGGCACCTACATCATGTTCCTCACCACGCTGGGGGCGTTGCGTGCGACGCAGGAAAGCTACTACCGCGAATACCGCTTCGCAGGGATATTCGTCACGCTGAAGCGCGCACCCGAATCGCTGCGCCAGCGCGTACAGGACATCGACGGCGTGGATCGTGTGGAGACGAGGGTGGTGGCCCAGGTGCGCCTCGACATGCCGGCGTTTGCCGAGCCGGTGACCGCGTTGATGGTGTCGGTCTCCTCTGGCGGTCGTCAGGGCCTGAATGCGCTGCACCTGAGCGAGGGGCGCCTGCCGGCACCGGGGCGGCCTGACGAGGTAGTGGTGAGCACGCCCTTTGCCCAGGCGCATGCGCTGCAGCTGGGAGACCGCTTTTACGCCATCCTCAATGGGAGGCGTCAGGCACTGACCATGGTGGGCACCGCACTGTCGCCTGAATTCGTCCAGCAGTTGCGTCCCGGCGGAGTATTCCCGGATTACAAGCGCTATGGCGTGATGTGGATGGAACGCCGTGCCCTCGGTCAGGCCTACGACATGGACGGTGCGTTCAACGATCTGGCCCTGAGCCTGCGCCCGGGTGCCGATATCCAGCACGTCATCGACCGCGTCGACGAGCTGGTCAATCCGTACGGCGGGCTGGGCACCTATGAGCGCAAGGATCAGCGCTCGCACCGGTTCCTGAGCCAGGAGCTCGATCAGCTCGGCGTTCTTGCGAGCCTGTTCCCCATCATGTTCATGGGCATCGCCGCTTTCCTGCTCAACGTGGTGATCGGGCGACTGGTGGCGATGCAGCGCGAGCAGATCGCCACACTCAAGGCCTTTGGCTACAGCAATATTGCGGTACTGTGGCATTACCTCAAGATGGTCTCGGTGATCGTCGGGCTGGGCATCGTCAGCGGCACCGCGCTGGGGGCGTGGCTGGGCAAGGTGCTCTCCGGCATCTACATGGAGTTCTATCACTTCCCCTATCTGAAATTCAGCCTGCAGCCGGACACGGTGCTGGAAGCCGCGGTGGCCAGCCTGCTGGCGGCGGGGGCTGGGACGGTATTCGCGGTATGGCGGGCTGTGGCCTTGCGCCCGGCGCAGGCGATGCGTCCCGAGCCGCCGGGCAGCTATCGCGAGACCTGGGTGGAGAAACTGGGCCTCAAGCGCTGGCTGTCGCAACCCGCGCGCATGATCATCCGCCACATCCAGCGCCGGGCGCTGAAATCCATGCTCACCCTGCTGGGCATCGCGATGGCGTGCGGCATCATCATCACCGGCCTGTTCCAGCGCGACACGGTCAGTTACATGGTGAACCTCCAGTTCGGCATGGCCCAGCGCGAGGATATCTCGGTGACCTTCACCGACCCCACTGCCTACCGCGCCCGCTTCGATCTTCTCGGATTGCCGGGCGTGCAACACGTGGAGGTGTTCCGGAACGTGCCGGTGCGGCTGCGCCACGGCCATCTCAGCTATCGCACCGGTATTCGGGGTGTCGAGCCGGGTGGCGATATCCAGCGCCTGCTCGACACCGACCTCAGGCTGGTCGCGTTGCCAGCCGACGGCATCCTGCTTACCGACTTTCTCGCCAGGCTGCTGGACGTGCGCGTCGGAGACCGCGTGACGGTGGAGGTGCTGGAAGGCAACCGGCCGGTGCGCGAGGCCACCATTGCCGGGGTGGTGCGAGAGTACCTGGGGGTGTCGGGCTATATGGATCTCGCCGCACTGAATCGCTTCATGCTCGAAGGCCCTACCATCTCCGGCGCCTATCTCAGCGTGGACAGCGGCCAACTGCAGTCGATTTATGCGCAACTGAAAGGTATGCCCCGCATCGCCGGCGTCGCCGAGCGTGTGCAGGAGATACGCAATTTTAACCGCGTGATGCGGGACACCATGTTGTTCTTCACCTACGTGGCCACCGTGTTCTCCGTGATCATCGCCTTCGGCGTGATATACAACAGCGCGCGCATCGCGCTCACCGAACGCGGCCGTGAACTCGCCAGCCTGCGGGTGCTGGGCTTCACCCGCGCGGAGATTGCCTACATCCTGCTCGGTGAACTGGGTATCCTGACGCTGTTGGCCATTCCTTTGGGCCTGTGGATGGGCGATTGGATGTGTTATTACATCGCGCATAGAATGCAGACTGATCTGTTCCGTGTTCCCGTGATACTGGTGCCGCGAACCTATGCCTTTGCCGCAGTGGCGGTGCTGGTTTCCGCGATACTGTCGGGTCTGGCGGTGCGCCGCCGGCTGGATCAACTTGACCTGATAGCCGTCCTGAAGACGGCGGAGTGACGATATGAAGAACATTGTGCAATGGCGGCGCCGCATCTTCCTTGCCCTGATTGTCGTCCTCGTCGCCGGGGGGCTGTTCTGGGGATTCCGCCCGCAGCCCGTCGAGGTGGACCTCGGTGTCGCTAACCGCGCGCCGTTGCGGGTCACCATCGAGCAGGAAGGCCGCACGCGAGTGGTCGATCGCTACGTGGTCACCGCACCGGTGAGCGGCTATGCACGGCGAGTCCGGCTGGATGTAGGCGATGCGGTCGAACGTGACACCACACTTGTCGAGCTCGAGCCCGTTCGCGCCGAGGTACTGGACATGCGCAGCCGTGCCGAGGCCACTGCCCGCATCGCTGCTGCCGAGTCTGTCGTCAATGCCGCGGAGCAGCGAGCCAACGCCGCCGCGAGCAGCTCCAGCCTGGCGCAAAAAGAGCTCCAGCGCGTGAGCACACTGCGGGCGACAGGGTACGTTTCCGCATCGGCCGAGGACCGGGCTGTCAGCGAGGCCGAGCGCAGTGCGGCGGAACTGCGCTCGGCGCAATTCGCCGTTTCCACGGCACGCCACGAACTCGTGGCCGCCCGCGCAGCGCTGGGATATGCCGCAAGCGGCAGCAACGCAGAAATGGTAGCCATCCACGCCCCCGTGGCCGGGCGGGTGCTCAGGATCCCGCACAAGAGCGAAGGCGCGGTCGCGGCCGGCCAGCCGCTGATCGAGATCGGTGATCCACGTGCGCTGGAAGTCGAGGTGGACGTGTTGTCGGCCGACGCCGTGCGCATCCATCCCGGCACCCGTGTCGTATTCGAGCGCTGGGGCGGTGCGGGCGTACTCGAGGGCGCGGTGCGCGTGGTCGAGCCCGCCGGCTTTACCAAAGTTTCCGCCCTCGGCGTGGAAGAACAGCGCGTCTGGGCTATCGTTTCCTTCACCTCGCCCCCCGCACTATGGCAACACCTCGGCGACGGCTACCGCGTCGAAGCCAGCTTCATCCTGTGGGAGGCCAACGACGTTCTGCAAATCCCCGCCAGCGCTTTGTTCCGCGACGGCAACGGCTGGGCAGCCTTCGTGTTCGAAAAGGGCAAAGCCGTCAAACGCCGCATGGAGATCGGCCAACGCAACGGCCTTAACGCGCAGGTCATCTCCGGCGTCAATGCGGGTGAACAAGTGATCGTCCATCCGGATGATCGGGTGCGGGAGGGCGTACGTGTTGCCGCAAGGTAAACAGATGGTCCGGATGCGAACGTCGTTTTCCTGCGCACAGAGTTATCTGTTCTGAACGCTGTTGGAGGTGATCCATGCGTTATGTTCCCAGTCAGCCGCCGCCGACGCTCACCGGCATCGGCACCCGCGAGGTGCGGGGGGCGATGCGCACCCGCCCCGTGCGCCCGGTGCGTATCCGTGATCATCCGGAGGTGGTCGTCGACCTCGGCGAGAGGCATGAGCCGCTTCCCGCAGCGGCACCGGTGTCCACAGTCGAGCACAGGACCATCCATCCGGAGGAGCGGCGCGTGCTCTGCCGTCGCGTCAGCCATCAGCCGGTGCTGCTCGATCTTCGCACCGGACCTGACCGACGCCGCCACAATCTGCGCGGCACAGACATCACCGAACATATCGACGAGGAAGCCTAGGTTCTTGGGCTAGAGCTCGAACACGTGGCCGCGGCGCAGCACCTGCGGGTGGTATTCACTTGCGGCTTGTAACACTTCGCGCATGGTGACCTCCTCATAGCCCGCCTCCATGTGCACGATGAACAACTCGACCGGGCGTTCCAGCAGGCGCAGCCCCTGCGCCAGCAGGTTCGCCGTGGTGTGTCCGGAACGCGCCGCGCCTGCGGCGTTGTCGTTGCGGAAGGTGGTCTCGATCAGCAGGTGTTTCAGGTTGTCGATGCGGTTCAGCGCCAGCCAGAAATCTTCACATAACGTGGTGTCCGCGCTGTACACCAGACTGGCCTTGCCGCTGTCGATGCGATAGCCGACACAGGGCACGGCGTGCCGCGCAGGCAGCGCGGTGATGCGCCTGCCGCCCAGTTCCACGGTCTCTCCTGCCAGGATGGGGCGGAAGCGGATATAGGGCCGCTCCGGCATGGGCTGCACGGTGTAATCCGGCCACAGTTTGTTGTTGAGCATGTGCTCCTCGAGTGTGGCGATGGTCTCCGGGAGGGCGTACACGGTCAGCGGCGCATCGCGGAAACTGCCGGCGGCATCGGCGAGCATCGGCAGGAGGCCGCAGTGGTCGAGATGCGAGTGGGTGAGGAATACCGTGTCGATGGCGATGGATTGCGCGAGGCTCAGCTCGCCCGCGCCGGTGCCGGCGTCGATCAGGATATCGTCGTCCACCAGGTAGCAGGTGGTGCGCAACTCGCCGGTGATGCTGGCATTGCAACCGAGGGTGGTGATACGCATGGAACCTCCCGGAGTCGAGGATGCTGCTGCGTAAAACGGGTGTCAACGAGTGTCAGTGTTCACGCCTTCATGCTGCACGGCCAGGGCGCCGAAATCAATCACCCGAAATGAGTAGTTGCACTATTGCCAAGCTGCCACTGTGTACGTTCGATTAGGTATTTTGTCGTATTGTTCAGGCGGTATCCGGGCGTTAAGGTGGCGCCTCAAGCAGTTGCCGTATCCCGGGATGCGGCGTTCCCCGGGCAGTTCTGCCCGGCCACAAGTGAATCGATTCCAGTCATGCCCCGACCATTCTTCGCGGATGGGGAGAGGGCATTCGATTGGGATCCCAAATCATAGGAGACGGAAATGAGCGCAGCTACTTCTTTGCCACAACAATCGCAACTGGCCGATGATGCATACCTGAGCCTGACCGCGGCCATCCGGGGCAAAGGCGGCTTTCGATCCGGTATGGATGTTTCGGGCAGGGAAGAATGTGACAGCTCCACCTTCGCCGTTCAGTCCCGGGGGTTCGGCCATCGGGGATCATCCCTGATGGAATATGACCAGCGATACTACTAATAATCAGTGCTAACGGCGGCCGGTTTGTCTAACCGATTTCCGGCCGCAAAATCCCAAGCAAAAAAAAATATGCCCATGCTAGTATCCCACCCATTCACGATTATTATAAGTTTGTGGGAGGCGGCATGCGCAACATCGTCTTGTATGGGGCCGAGGATCACAAATTCGTTCTATTGAACGAGAGTGAGCCGGGCGAAGAAGATGGGATCAGATCCAACCAGTATCTGGTGGTGCATCGCGACTGCGGTGTGATGCTCGATCCCGGCGGCTTCGGCGTGATGCCGCGCGTGCTGGCCGAGATGTTGCGCTATATCTCCCCGGACAAGCTGAAGGGTATCGTTCTGTCCCACCAGGATCCGGATATCGTCGGCGGTATCTCGACCTGGCTGGAGATCTCCGATGCAAGCGTTTACGTGTCGCGCATCTGGACTCGCTTCCTCCCGCATTACGGCATTACCGGCATGCACCGCTTCATCGGCGTGCCGGACGAGGGCATGTCCTACCCGGTCTGCCCGGAGTTCGACCTGCAATTGCTGCCCGCACATTTCCTGCATTCCGAAGGGCAGATCAACGTCTACGATCCGATATCCAAAATTCTCTTCACCGGCGACATAGGTGCAGCCATGCTGCCGATGGACAAGGACTTCGCCTACGTCGACAACTTCAGCGAACACCTGCCTTATATCGAGGAATTCCACCGCCGCTACATGTGTTCCAACAAGGCCGCGCGCATATGGGTCGAGGCGGTTTCCAAACTTGACATCGCCATGCTTGCGCCGCAGCACGGGCCAGTGTATCGAGGCCAGGCGGTGAAAGATTTCCTGGCATGGTTCAAGGAACTGCAGTGCGGGGTCGATCTCATGATTGGAAGCGGGCGTTTTCAGGCGGGGGTGTAAATGACGTTGCCGCTGTCCGTGATCCCGTCGGGCTTGGAAGACCTGCGCTACCAGGGACTGGTGCGCTTTGCAGCACTGCTGGAAAGCCAGACCCGTTCGCGGCTGTTCGCGAAGAACATCGGCGCCCTGGTGCAGAGCGTCAATTCCGAGATCGAGTCCAACCTCAGCGACAGCATCCTCCATCTGGAAAAGACCAGTATCAGTCCTGATGAGAAAGCGCGGCTGATCGACCTGCTGCGGCGCGGTTCCACCCGTTCGTCCCGGCTTGGACAGACCATGGAGCTGTTGCTGAAAGAGCGGGACCGCCAATGGCGCGAGAGCGAAAGCAACCTGCAACAGATCATGCTCGACTTCCGCGGCACGGTCGACAGCCTTGCAAATACCCTGATCGAGAAAGACCTGTTCGAGCGCCAGAGCAACGTGCTGCAGAACATCATCCTGTCCCACGAGAAGGTCGCGCAATGGAAGGTGTTCGTGCAGGAGATCCTGTCCGGCTTCCACGCGATCTTCCCGTTCAATTTCTTCTTCATCGCCTTCGCCGAGGAGCATGGCCTGTCGCTGTTCGTGTACTTCCTTGGCGACTACAGCGAGGAGGTCAAGTCTCTGGTGCGCGAGCAACTGGCGCGCGAGATGCTGGCCAAGCTCAGGCTGCCTGACGATGCGCCGCTGGATATCGAGGAGTTCCAGATACCCGCCGAAGGCAAGTACGATTCCATCGATGACATTAAGATGATCGCGGTCTCGGTGCCGGAACTCGAGATGCTCAACCTCGCCGGCCTGCTCGGCGTCGCCTACGGCTCGTTGCACAAGCTGAGCGCGCAGGAAGCCAGCGTGATCCGTTCCATTCTCGCCGTGATGGTGATGGTGGTCGGTTCGAGCAAGGCGCTGAGCCGCACCATGACTGAGCTGGAATACTACTCGACCCACGATCCGCTGACCGGGTTGCACAACCGCCGCTATTTCAACGAGATGCTCGACTACGAGGCCGGGCGCTCGGAGCGGCACGGCCACGAGTTTTCCATCCTGATGCTGGATCTCGACGACTTCAAGGACATCAACGACACCTACGGCCATCCCTGCGGCGACACCACCCTGATCGGGGTGGCGGATTCGCTGCGTTCGGTGATGCGCAAGGGCGACTTGGCCACACGCATCGGCGGCGACGAGTTCGCCATCATCCTGACCGAGACCGGCAAGGAGGGCGGCATGGTGGTCGCCGAGAAGCTGCGTTCGGAATTGCGCGACGTGGTGTTCGAGGCGCCGGACGGCAAGAGCTTCCACATCACCACCTCGATCGGCATCGTCTCCTATCCGCAGGACGCGCAGACCATCTCCGACCTGATGGCCGGCGTCGACATCGGCCTGTACCGAGCCAAGAAACTCGGGAAGGATACCGTCTGTACCGTGGACCACATGGAGACCCAGATCCAGGAGAGCCGCGTGATCCGCGACCACGCGGAGAAGTTGCGCGACTCGCTGCGCGAAGACCGCATCATGCCGTTCTTCCAGCCCATTATCGATTGCAGGACGGGCAAGGTGTTCGCCTACGAAAGCCTGGCGCGGCTGTGCGAGCCGGACGGGCGCACCGTTTCCGCCGGCATGTTCATCGAGACCATCGAGAAATACGGTTTGGGCAGGGAGCTCGATCGCATCATCATCAGCAAGGCGCTGCGGGCGATGAAGGAGAAGATCGAGCGGGACGATCCCGACATCAAGCTGTTCATCAACCTGTCGGCGCAGGAGATCCAGGGCCGCGGCGTACTCGGCTATGCGGAGCAGCTCTGCCAGGAGATCGGCATCCCGCCGAAGAACATCGTGTTCGAGATCCTCGAACGCGACGCCATCGGCGACATGACGCATATGCGCAAATTCCTTACCGAGTTGCGCAAGAAGGGCTTCTCCTTCGCGCTGGACGATTTCGGCAGCGGCTACAACTCTTTCCATTATCTGCGCGAACTGCATTTCGATTTCGTCAAGCTCGACGGCGCATTCGTCCGGAACGTGCTCAACTCCAAGGTCGACTACGCGCTGGTCAGTAACCTGAGCCGGCTGTGCCAGGACCTGGGCATCCTGATGGTCGCCGAATTCATCGAGTCCAAGGAGATCATGGAAGCGATCCAGGCGATGGGGGTGGACTACGCGCAGGGCTACTACCTCGGCCTGCCTGCCTCGCAGATGGCATAGTCTTCACGCCACCCGGTCGAGTCCAGGCCGGCGAGGATAACGAGGATTAATAGGCATTATTAAAAAAATACGGCTCGGACAGATTGGGATGTGGCAGGCGGCGATCTTTGCTAGCATGCGCGACCGCATGATGTGCGAAGGTTGTATGCATGCACATTCTCGTGCTCGGAATACTTCGAACATTCAACTCTAGAACCAGGAACAACATGGAATCTTCCGCCTCGCTGGAACTCGCCAAACACACGCTACTGATCTTCGGCATCATCCTCGGCATAGGTACCTTCTCCGGCTTGCTGGCGCGCCTGGCGCGCGTGCCCGATGTGGTGGTGTTCCTGCTGGTGGGCATGTTGATCGGTCCGGGCATGCTGGGCTTCGTCGACATCAAGGCGGATTCGACCGTCAACCAGCTGATCCTGATCTTCGGATCGAGCTACATCCTGTTCGACGGGGGCGCATCGATCCGGCTCAAGGTGCTGAAGGAGGTATGGATCACCATCGTGGTGATCGCCACCATCGGCGTATTGATCACCGCAGCCATCACCGGCGCGGCGGCCTATTACTTCCTCGGCGTTCCCGTCATCGTCGCACTGCTGCTGGGCGCGACGCTGGCCTCCACCGATCCGGCCACGCTGGTGCCGGTATTCAAGCAGGTCAAGATCAAGGAACGCGTCGCCCAGACCGTGATGAGCGAGTCTGCCTTCAACGACGCGATGGGTGCCATCGTCACTTTCGCCGTGCTGGGCGTGGCGATGGGGGCGGGCGAGTTTTCCGCCGGCGACGCGCTGATCGATCTGCTCAAGCAGGCATCGTTCGGTATCGTGATCGGCGGCGTGCTCGGCTACCTGGCCGCCTTGCTGATCGCCCACGAGCGCTACAACTTCCTCGCCGAATTCTCCCCCGTGGTCACGCTGATGGCGGTGATCGCGGCATATATGGCTGCGGATGGACTGCAGGCCAGCGGCTTCATGGCGGTGTTCGTATTCGGCATCATGCTGGGCAATGTGGACTCGCTCGGCTTCAAACGCTCGGAAGATGAAAGCCATCAGCTGGAAGACTACGTCATGACCACGGCATTCATCATGCGAATGTTCATTTTCATCCTGCTCGGCACCCAGGTGGACTTCGGCCTGATGAACCAATACCTGTGGGCGGGCGTGGGTATCGTGGTTGTCTTCATGCTGGTGGCGCGCCCGGTCACCGTGTTCCTGTGCGCGCTGCCGGATCGCCGCGCGAAGTGGAGCTTCAAGGAGATGCTGTTCATGTGCTGGACGCGCGAGACCGGCGTGATTCCCGGCGCACTGGCCGGCATGCTGGTCGGCATGAAAGCGCCGGGCGCGCAGATCATCGCCTCGGTCACCTTCATCGCCATCCTGATGACCATCCTGATCCAGGCCACCACCACCAAGTGGCTGGCGAAGAAACTCGACCTGCTGGTCGAGGAATAACCTTCCGTCAGCCCTCGCAGGCGCGGCAGGCGGGGTCCTTGCTCAATGCGCTGCGCATGATGTTCATGTCCAGCGCGTTGATGGTCAGCAGCCTTCCGCTTAGCCCGCGCTCGATCCCCGCCAGCAGTTTGAGCGCCTCCGCCGCCTGCATCGAACCGACGATGCCGACCAGCGGCGCGAACACGCCCGTGGTCGCGCAGCGCAACTCGGTGGCCTGGCTGTCCTCCGGGAACAGGCAGTTGTAGCAGGGTGCTTCCGCATTCCGGTAATCGAATACAGCGACCTGCCCGTCGAACTGGATCGCCGCCCCCGACACCAGCGGCTTGCGCTGTGCGAGGCAGGCTCGGTTGACCGCATAACGCGTGGCGAAGTTGTCGCTGCAATCCAGCACTATGTCGGCCTGCGCGGCCAGCTCATTCAATTGTTCCTCGTCGGCGCGAAGTTGCAGGGCGACGCACTCGACCTCGGGGTTGATGTCGCGCAGCACGGCCTGCGCCGACGCGACCTTTGGCTCGCCGACGGTGGAGGTGCGGTGGATGATCTGGCGCTGCAGGTTGCTGAAGTCCACTGTGTCGTGGTCGCACAGGGTCAGCTTGCCGACTCCGCTGGCGGCGAGATATAGCGCGGCGGGCGAGCCCAGCCCTCCCAGCCCGATGATGAGCACCTTCGCGTCCAGCAGTTTCTGTTGTCCCTCGATGCCGATCTCCGGCAGCAGGATGTGGCGGCCATAGCGCAGCAGTTGTTGGTCGTTCATGTTCTACAATCGGAATGAGCGGCGGATGAATAAGGCGGGAAGAATATCCTGAATGGGCGGAAATAAAAACGGGCACCCGAAGGTGCCCGTCGTTTTCTAAACAATCGCACCCTTGCGGATGCAATCGATTAGAAGGTGTGCTTCATGCCCAGGGAAACAGCGGAAGGCTTGGAGCCTGCGCCGTTGTTGAACACAGCACCATTGCCGATGGAGGCGTTGCCCAAGGTGTATGCACCAGCAGACTTGTTGTTCAGCTGGGTGTACAGGGCGTACACGGTGGTGCGCTTGCTCAGATTGTGGTCGAAGCCCACGGAAATCTGATTAGCTCCGGTGTTGGCGCTAGCAACTGTGCCGCCCATGTTCAGGTTGCCCGCATGGGTGTATGCCAGCTTGACGGCATTGCTGCCGAAGGCGTACTTGCCGGACAGGTAGTAAGCGTTGTGGCCCAGTACGTCCACGCCTGCTGGCAACAGAGCGGTACCCAGAGCAACTTGACCGCCGAAGTCATCGCTGGTCTTTTCGTAAACGCCGTTGATCGTGAAGGCATCGATCGTGTAGCTTGCACCAATCTTCCAAGCAGTTTCCTTGACGGTCTTGGTGAGGCCCACAATGCCAATGCTGCCAGCAGCCGAGCCGATGTTGTGCACTTCATAGCCAGCGTTGATGTTCAGCGGGCCATTGCCGTACAAGCCGGCCAGCGACCATGCGCTGCCCTTGGTTTGAGTTGTAGCAGTTTGGCTTTCAGCGCCGGCCACGTAGGCGATCGCACCGGTGAAGCCGCTCATTGCCGGGCTGATGTAGGCCACGACGTCGGGTTGACGACCGTCAAACGAAGCGCCGCCGCTACCCATGATGGAGCGGTTGTCGGCGATTTGGTCGCCGAACACGTCCATGGCGCGAGTCGCGATCTTGTACGGAGTGTCATGACGGCCCAGCAGGACGGTACCAGCAGTGGTGCTGCTCAGACCGGCGAAGGTGTTGCGGTTAGCCAGGGTTTGAGCCGGGCAAACGCCGGGGGCTGTACATGCGCCGCCGTCAATTTGAATCAGGGTCTCGATTTGCCAGATGGCGGACAGACCGTCGCCCAGGTCCTCGGAACCCTTCAGGCCCAGACGGGAGGTGTTGCTGGAAACCTTGTTGTTGCTGAAGCCTGCAACGCCAGCAGTGTTGTTGCCGGTGCGGGTCATGTCGTAGGACACGTTAGCCACGCCGTACACGGTCACGTTGCTGGTATCGGCGAAAGCCGGAGCGGAAACCGCAGCAGCGATTGCCAACGCGATAATTTTCTTTTGCATTTGAAACTCCTCGTTAGATTTTCCGGTTACATCGGCAGCGAATGTTGCCGATCCCTTGGAGGTTCTCGGTAGCTTGAGGAACCTGAGGGCATTATCCATCGCGATAATGTGGATACAAGGGCAGTTACAATTTCGTTACAAAAGTGTTGTATTTTTGCAACAAACAACCAGTTTCCTTGCAGGGAGCTTACAAGTCGGCGCGGATTGTATTCGAAAAGACCGCATTGGGAGCGGTCACACCATAAATGTAGCTAAGGAGTGAGGTTTGGCTGGTCTATGGGAATTTAAGATAAAAAAGGGCACCCGAAGGTGCCCGCTACTTTCAAACTGACCTACTCAGATTAGAAAGTGTGGTTCATGCCGAACGACCAGGCAGAAGGGGATGCACCCGCACCATTCTGGGTGTTGTTGCCCCCCGTGCCGTTGGTGGACAGGCCGTAGTTCACGGCAGTGCCGTTGGACAGCTTGGTATACAAGGCAAACAGGGTGGTGCGCTTGCTCAGGTTGTGGTCATACCCCAAGGAGAATTGCTTGGCATCGGTGTTTACCGCTGCGCCCAGTTTGCCAACCTTGGTGTAAGCCAGCTTCACCGCGTCGGTGCCGAAGCTGTACTTCCCGGACAGGTAGTATGCGTTGTGGCCGAGGAAGTTGGCGCCTGCGGCACCGAAGTTGTCGTTTGTGCGCTCATAAGCAAAGCCGAGGGTAAAGGCATCGATCGTATAGCCGGCGCCAATCTTCCATGCGGATTCCGTCAAGCCGGCCACATTCAGAGCAGCACCGGGGGCGGCGACAGTGCCCGATCCCACAGAGCCAAGCTTGTGATTTTCGTAGGCCAGGGAGCCGTAGAACGGGGCGGCGTCATACATGCCCGCTACCGACCATGCGTTGCCCTTGATTTGACCCGCAGTGGCGGTTTCCGCGCCGGCAACATAAGCGGCGGCGGCGGTAAAGCCGCTCATCGCCGGGCTGATGTAGGCCAATACGTTGGTCGGGCGCCCGTCGAAGGATGAGCCGACGGACTTGCCATTGGCGGCAAGAGTGGCGGCTGCAATATTGGTCGCGCTAACGCCCCCCATCAATGAACGGTTATCGGCGATCGTGTCTGCGAACATATCCAACTTGCGGGTAGCCAGCTTGTAGGGGGTGTCGTGACGGCCCATCAGTACGGTGCCCGCGCTTTCATTCTTCAGGCCGGCGAAGGTGTTGCGAGTAGCCAGGGTGTTCGCACCGGTGTCGATATCGATCTGTTGTTCGATCTGCCAGATGGCGGCCAGGCCGTCGCCCAGGTCTTCGGAACCCTTCAGGCCGAGGCGAGAGGTATTGCTCGACACCTTGTTCGCGCTGACGCCAGCTGTGCCGGCAGCATTTGCCCCGGTATTGACCAAGTCGAACGAGACACGAGCTTGGCCGTAAATGGTGACATTGCTGTTGTCAGCGAAAGCCGGTGCGGAAACCGCAGCAGCGATTGCCAGTGCGATGATTTTCTTTTGCATGTAAAACTCCTTGGGTTTATGTACGTCTTCAGCACATGCTGCAGACTGCGGAAAGTTCACGAGGAGAACTTCGGAGGCGGATTATCCGGAACGAAAAGTGCGAAACAAGGCGAGGGCTGCAGATTTAACGAAAGATTCATAAACCGTGTTGTTTGCGCAACAAGCAAGGTTTTGTCATCGTTTTGCAATGATTTTCCGCTATGGCGGAAGGCGAGTGGGGGCGGTGTGCTATGCTCCAGCGCAGTTGTTACGTTGATGATTCCATGAAGTACATTGTTTCCCTTTTGCTGCTGGTGGCCCTGCCCGCATGGGCCGATCAGGACGCGGATTTTCTTGCCGCGCGCGACGCATTCCGCGCGGGCGATGCGGCCAAGCTGGAGCGGTTCGCGCAGCGTCTGAATAAAACGCCGCTGGAGGTGTATGCCGGCTATTACCAGTTGCGCCTCGATCTGGAACATGCCGATCCGAAGCGGGTAAAGGACTTTCTCTCGCGCCCGGAAGACAGTCCGGTGATCGACCGCATGCGAGGCGAATGGCTCAAGTCGCTGGGTAACAAGCAGCAATGGGCGCTGTTCGATGCGGAATATCCGCGCCTGCTCAACGAGGATGCCGAGCTGACCTGTTATGCCCTGCAATCGCGCCGCCGCAGCGACGAGCAGGGCGCGCTGCGCGAGGCGCGCGGTCTGTGGTTCAGCGGCAAGGGACAGCCGGATAGCTGCGGACCGTTGTTCGATGCGGCTATCGCTGCGGGCATCATCGGCGAGCAGGACATCTGGCAGCGGTTGCGCCTGACGCTGGAGGCGGGCAACGTGTCGCTTGCAAAGCTGTTGGCCGCACGTCTGGTCGGCAGCTATGCGATATCCCCTGCGGCGCTGGACAGTGCGGCGGGGGATGCGGACCGCTATCTCGAGAACGTGAATCTGGCGAATGCGGGCGAAGGGCAGCGCGCCGTCGCGCTGTTCGCCCTGCAGCGCCTGGCGAAACAATCGCCCGATCTCGCCGCCACCCGCTGGGAAAAGCTTGCGGCCTCGTTCCCTCTGGCGGAACAGCAGTATTTCTACGGCTGGCTGGGGTATGAGGCTGCGCGCAAGCAGGACGCGCGCGCGCTGCAGTGGTTCAGGCTGGCGGCGAATATATCGCTCAGCGAGCAGCAGGCGGCATGGCGGGTGCGCGCCGCGTTGCGCGCACAGGACTGGGCCGAGGTGCTGGCGGGTGTGAACGCGATGAGCCAACAGCAACAGCGCGATGCAGCCTGGCAATACTGGAAGGCGCGGGCGCTGATGGCTTTGGGCAAGCCTGCCGACGGGAGGAATCTGCTCGCGCCGCTGAGCCGCGAATATCATTTTTACGGACAGCTGGCTGGAGAGGAGATGGCCGCAACGCCGCTGCTCAGCGAGAACAAGCCGGCCTACAAGCCAAGCGATCAGGACATCAACGCGATGCTGGCGCTGCCCGGCATCCAGCGTACGCTGGCGCTGTACCGCATGGAGTTGCGCGGCGAGGCGATGAAGGAGTGGAGCTGGGCACTGCGCAATTTCAATGACCAGGAGTTGCTCACTGCGGCCGAGATCGCACGTCGCAACGAGATGTACGACCGCGCCATCGGCGCGGCGGAAAAGACGGTGGCCGTGCACGACTTCAGCCTGCGCTACCTCGCGCCTTACCGCGATGCCTTGCAGTCGCACATCCGCGAATTCGGGCTGGAAGAGGCCTGGGTGTACGGCCTGATGCGGCAGGAGAGCCGCTTCGTCACGGCAGCGAAATCGAACGTCGGCGCGGCCGGGCTGATGCAGATCATGCCCAGCACGGCGCGCTGGGTGGCGCACAAGCTGGGGCTGAAGGACTACCGCCAGTCGCTGATCCACCAGCTCGACACCAATCTCAAGCTTGGCACCTATTACATGAAGACCGTGCTGTCCTGGTTCGACGACAGCCCGGTGCTGGCCTCGGCGGCCTACAATGCCGGACCTGGGCGGGCGCGACAGTGGCGCGCCGAGGTGCCGCTGGAAGGCGCGATCTACGCCGAGACCATTCCCTTCGACGAGACGCGCGATTACGTGAAAAAAGTGATGAGCAACACCGTTTATTACGCCCGGCAGTTCGGCGCGCCGCCACGCTCGCTCAAGCAGCGCATGGGGATCGTCGCGGGCAAGACGACGGAGAACCAGCAAGCCATACCCGATGAGAAATGAGCCAGAAATCTATTGCGTAGGCGGCGCGGTGCGCGACCGCCTGCTCGGTTTGCCGGTACAAGACCACGACTGGGTGGTGGTCGGCTGCACGCCGGAAGCAATGATGGCGCGCGGCTTCCAGCCGGTGGGCAAGGACTTCCCCGTGTTTCTGCATCCCAGGACCCATGAGGAATACGCGCTGGCGCGCACCGAGCGCAAGACCGCGCCGGGCTACAAGGGCTTTGTCGTCCACGCCGCGCCGGACGTCACGCTGGAGCAGGACCTGCTGCGCCGCGATTTCACCATCAACGCCATCGCACAGGATGCGGACGGCAACCTCGTCGATCCCTACGGAGGGCAGGCCGACCTGAAGGCGGGCGTGCTGCGCCACGTCAGCGCGGCATTCGGCGAGGACCCGGTGCGCATCCTGCGCGGCGCGCGCTTCGCGGCGCGCTTCGGTTTCTCCATTGCGCCCGAGACGCTGGCGTTGATGCGAGCTATGGTGGCCAACGGCGAAGTCGATGCGCTGGTGCCCGAACGCGTCTGGCAGGAGCTGGCGCGCGGCCTGATGGAGAAAACACCGTCTCGCTTCTTCGAGACACTGCGCGACTGCGGGGCGCTGGCGAAGATATTGCCCGAGGTGGATGCGCTGTTTGGCGTGCCGCAGCCGGAAAAACATCATCCCGAAATCGATTGCGGCATCCACACGCTGATGGTGGTGGATGATGCGGCCCGTAGCGGTTATGCATTGGAAGTGCGCTTCGCCGCGCTGATGCATGACCTCGGCAAGGCAACGACGCCGAAAGACATCCTTCCCCGCCACATCGGCCACGAGGCGCGCAGCGTAGAGCTGTTGCAACCGATGTGCGAACGCTTGCGAGTGCCCGCCGATTGCCGCGACCTCGCGCTGCTGGCGGCGCGCTATCATGGCGATGTGCACCGCGCGAAAGAGCTGCGCGCCGACACCATTGTCAAACTGTTCCAGTCGGCGGATGCCTGGCGCAGGCCGGAACGCTTCGCGCAGCTGTTGCAGGCCTGTGCCTCTGATGCGCGCGGGCGCGTCGGCCACGAGGACGACGCCTACCCGCAGGCGGAGTATCTGTTAAGTGCTTTGCAGGCGGCGCAGTCGGTGGATGCAGGCCGGATCGCGCAACAGTGCGCGGACAAGAGCCAGATTCCCGAGCGTGTGCGGCTGGCGCGCGTGGCGGCGGTGGAGCATGCCATCCAAGGCTGAAAAGCTGGAGGCGCTGCTGCGCGAGGTGCGGGCCTGCGACGTGTGCGCCGACCACCTGCCGTTCCCGCCCAAACCCATCCTGCGCGCGAGCGTCACGGCGAAGATACTGATCGTCGGCCAGGCCCCGGGCCGGCGAGTGCACGAGACCGGCATTCCGTGGAACGACCCGTCCGGCGACCGCCTGCGCGACTGGATGCAGGTGTCGCGCGACACCTTTTATGACGAGAAGCGCATCGCCATCATTCCCACTGGGCTGTGCTATCCCGGTACCGGCAAGAGCGGCGACCTGCCGCCATGCGCGGAATGCGCGCCGCTGTGGCATCCGCGCCTGCGCGCGGCGCTGCCCAACATCCGCCTGACCCTGCTGGTCGGCAACTATGCGCAGGCGTATTACCTCGGCGACCGCGCGCAGAAGACGCTGACCGAGACCGTGCGCCATTACCGCGATTACTTGCCGGAATTCCTGCCGCTGCCGCACCCCAGCTGGCACAATCAGGCATGGCTGAAGCGCAATCAGTGGTTCGCGGAAGAGGTGCTGCCGCTATTGCGCGCGAAGGTCTCCGAGTTGTTATAGCGAGCGCGTCAGGTCGCCGCGCAGGAAACCGCAAAGCGGCGCATCGATGCCCTTGCCCAGCGCGATTACCTTGAACAGCTCGCCCATCTCCGCCGGGCTGGTGAGTTTCTGCAGTTGCGCCGACAGCGGCAGGTAGTCGCGCAGGTTCTCCGGCGGGACATCCTGCATCAGCTCGGCGATGCCGCAATTGATCAGGAAGAAGGCTTGCGAGGTGTAGCCCAGCAGTTCCAGCCCCGCGTCGATGCCGCATTCTGCGACGTCGGTGAAATTCACGTGCGCGGTGATGTCCTGCAGGCCGGGCAGATAGAGCGGATCGTCGTGCGCATGGTGGCGGTAATGGCACATCAGCGTGCCGCTGCTGCGTTGCGGGTGGTAGAACTCGCGCGCGCCGAAACCGTAGTCGACGAACAGCAGCGCGCCGCGCTGCAGGCGCTGCGCGAGGCTGTTGATCAGGCCTCGCTCGGCGAGGCAGACCTCGCTGACATAATCGTCCGGCACCCCGATCTGCTGCGCCGCCTGCAGCAATGCGGCATCGCCGATGGGGCGTTCCTGCCAGACGAATTGTTCTCCACTCACTGAGACGCCGCGTTCGGCGATGGCGCTGTCCTGCCAGTGCACCAGATGCACCGGCAGCGCGTCCAGCACTTCGTTGGCGACCACCGCGCCGCTGAAGGTCGCGGGCAGTTCATCCAGCCAGCGCACGCGTCCGGACAAGTGCGGCAAGCGTTCGCGCAGCAAGGCCTGCTGGCGCTCGCGCAAGTCTGCACTCACCTCGAGGATGGAATAACTCTCCGGCAGGCTGCCGAGACGTTCGAGCTCGGCCAGCATGTCCGCCGCGAGCTTGCCGCTGCCCGCGCCCAGTTCCATGACATGCGACGCGCTCTGCACCATGATCTCGGCGACCTGGCGCGCGATGGTGCGACCGAACAGCGGCGAGAGCTCAGGAGCGGTGACGAAGTCGCCTGCCTCACCGAACTTGGAGGAGCCCGCCGTGTAATAGCCCAGTCCCGGCGCATACAGCGCCAGCTCCATGTAGCGGGAGAACGGGATCCAGCCGCCCTGTGCGGCGATGTCGCGGCGGATGTATTCGGACAGTTGTGCGCTATGGCGGGCGGCTTCCGGGCCGGGGGCGGGTAAAGGTGTGGGCATGGTCGGGTATAATTCGAAGTTGCGGGAGTTTAGTGGAGAGTGCGATGCAAGGCAAAGTAGTGCTGGTGACCGGAGGGGCAAAGCGCGTCGGCGCGGCGGTCTGCCGCCGTCTGCATGCTGCCGGTGCAACGCTTGCCGTGCATTACCGCAGCTCCATGCAGCAGGCGCTGGACTTGCGGGACGAACTGAACGCGCTACGTCCGGACAGTGTCGCCGTGTTCCAGGCCGACTTGCTCGACGTGGCGACATTGCCACAACTGGTGCACGAGGTCATCGAAAAGTTCGGGCGGCTGGACGGGCTGGTCAACAACGCTTCCAGCTTCTACGCCACGCCGCTTGCCGGGATCGACGAGGGGCAATGGCAAGACCTGCTCGGCACCAACCTCAAGGCGCCGCTGTTCCTCGCGCAGGCGGCGGCGGACGAATTGCGCCGCCGTCACGGTGCGATCGTGAACATCGCGGACATCCATGCGGAACGGCCGATGCAGGGGCATCTGCTGTACAGCGTCGCCAAGGCGGGGCTGGTGGCCTTGACCAAGGGCTTGGCGCAGGAGATGGCGCCGCAGGTGCGCGTCAATGCCGTCGCGCCCGGGGTCATCATCTGGCCGGAGGACTCGGACTGGGGCGACGAGGATCGCCGCCGCAAGATCGTGGCGCACACGCTGCTCAAACGCGAAGGCGAGCCGGACGACATCGCGCGCACCGTGCGTTTTTTATTGAACGACTCGCCCTACATCACCGGGCAGGTCATCGCGGTCGACGGCGGCCGCACCGTCAACATCTGAGATCACATGAACGATATCGTACAACCCATCCATTTCGAGCATCACTCCACCAACTTCAACCGCCTGAAGGGCCGGTTGGAGCACATGGTGGGCAAGGCCATCGGCGACTTCAACATGATCGAGGAGGGCGACACGGTGATGGTGTGTCTGAGCGGCGGCAAGGACTCCTATACCCTGCTCGATATCCTGCTGACGTTGCGCAAGCGCGCGCCGATCGACTTCAAGGTCGTGGCGATGAACCTTGACCAGAAGCAGCCCGGCTTTCCCGCCGACGTATTGCCGAACTACCTGAAATCCATCGGTGTCGATTTCCACATCGAGACGCAGGACACCTACTCCATCGTCAAGGAGAAGATCCCCGAGGGCAAGACCACCTGCTCGCTGTGCTCGCGCCTGCGCCGCGGCATCATCTACAAGGTTGCGGGCGAGCTGGGCGCGAACAAGATCGCGCTGGGGCACCACCGTGACGACATGGTGGAGACATTGTTCCTGAACATGTTCTTCGGTGGCAAGCTGAAGGCGATGCCGCCCAAGCTGGTCACCGACAAGGGCGACCATGTGGTGATCCGTCCGCTGGCCTATTGCGCCGAGAAGGACATCGCCCGCTACGCGCGCGGCATGGAGTTTCCCATCATCCCGTGCAACCTGTGCGGCTCGCAGGAGAACCTGCAGCGCCAGAACATCAAGGAGATGCTGCATCAGTGGGAGAGCCAGTATCCGGGGCGGACCCAGACCATCTTCACCGCGATGCAGAACGTCAAGCCGTCGCACCTGCTCGATGGCAGCCTTTTCGATTTCAAGGGCATCAGGGTCGGCGATGCCGTGGCAGAAGGGGATATCGCTTTCGATCTCGGAGAATAATCCCCAGCGATTGTCCGGTTGATGGATTGGCGGTAGCATGATCGGACGAATGTTGCTTGGGGATGCGCATCATGAACCGCAAACAGAAGGTCGCATTGTGGGTGGGGCTGGCCAATCTCGCGCTGATCTTGCTTTTCCCGCCCTTTGATTCCTTCCCGTTCACCGATCCCGGCGCACTTATCTTCTCGGGTTTTCAGTTCGCTTTCGGCAGCGAAAGTAACGAAGTCATCAACCGTGACGTGCTGTTCCTCGAGATCGTGGTGGTGCTGGTGAATGTCGGCATCGCCTGGTTGCTGTTGCGCGACGCCAAGCACATTCTTGTTACCCGGCATCGTCTCAATTATCAGAATGCCATCCTGCTGATGGTTGCGGCCAATCTCACGGTAATTCTGCTGTTCCCGCCGTTCGAATATTTCTACGCTCTCACCAATGCGGTGCTGCCGACCTTCCAGGGGTTCTACTTCATTTTTTCCGCCGGGCCGATGCTTGCCATCGTCACGCCGATACTTTATATCGAAGTGATGTTCGTTCTGTTCAACGGCGCGGTGCTATGGCTGTTGTTCCGGGATAAGAAGGAGAAGGAGCTGACGCCGCAGGAAGCCATCGCGCTGATGCGCGAACTCAGCCGCGAGCAGTCGCGATCTTGAAGATCACCTTGCGAATGTCGCCGCTGGCGACCAGCGGCGCGTGCGCATCCTCCGGGAAGAAGATGCAGAACGCGCCGGGTGGCGTGGCGACCCACGACGCGGGCGCATCGCGGAAAAATTGGATGTCCTTCTCGGGACTGTAATCGCTCACCGGCTCGTGGCAATCCGCCAGCGGCATCCAGCCCATCTCATCCGTGCCTTCCAGCACCAGCTGGATATCGATGTACTTGCGGTGGCATTCCAGCTTTGCCGCTTCGCGTGTGCGTCCCGGAACATGCTCCACGATGGCGAACAGATCGTCCCCGACGACGGGATATCGCCCCGGCGCGAGCAACATCAGGTTTGTGTTGCGGATGTATTCGAATGCGCGCGGAAACAGCGGATGCAGTGCGGCATAGCGGTCGGCTTGCGAAAGGCTGGCGAAGATCATGAGTCTCTATTTCCGTTCAGGAAGCATTCGGGTCAGTGTGTTGTCGCGCACGATGTAGTGGTGATACAGGGCTGCTGCGGCATGCAGGCCGATGAGGTAATACCCCGCCGTGCCGACAGTCTCATGTATCTCTTTGAGCTGTTCAGCGAGTCCCTTGTTTTCGCCGACCAGCGCCGGGAGTTCCAGTCCGAAGAACGGGATGGGTTTCCCGGATGCGCTGAGCAGCAGCCAACCGGTCAACGGCATGACTATCATCAGCAGGTAGAGCGCCAGATGCAACAGGTTGGCCGACAGTTGTTGCCAATGTGGCGGTTCCGGCTGGATGCCTGGCGTGGGGCCGGATAGGCGCGCGGCCAGCCGCAGCCAGACCAGCACGAACACCAGCATGCCGAGCATGAAGTGCCAGGCCTTCAATGCCTCGCGGAGGTCACTCCCCTTGGGGTACAACTCACGGAGGTTGATGCTGGCATATACCGCGATGAACAACAGCAGCATCAGCCAGTGGATACTGATGGTAAGCGAGCCGTAACGGATTGTGGTGTTCTTCCAGTTCATCGTTCCTCTCCTTTAAAGGTGGTGTACGGCATGCGGCTGTGCGGGATAGCGCCATACTTCGTTGCGGACTCTACACCGACAAAGAAGAAATTGGCATACCTACAAGAACCTAGCCACCATCCCCTTGGCCAACTCTCCCTGCAACGGTATCTGCACGCGGTGCCCGCTGCCCGGCGCGACGGTGAGCGCTTCGCCTTCGAGGCTCTTCATCTCTTTCACTTCGATGATGGAGTTGCCTGAGGGGTGGATGATCTCCAGTTTGTCACCAACCGAGAACCGGTTCTTCACGTCGATCTCGGCCATGCCGTTCGCGCAAGCCACGATGTCGCCGACGTACTGCTGGCGGAAGCTCTCGGAGTGGCCGCGCATGTAGTTCTGCTGTTCGTGGGTGTGGTGGCGCTCGTAGAAGCCGTCGGTGTAGCCGCGGTTCGCCAAGGCATCCAGCGCCCCCAGCAGCTTCAGGTCGAAGGGGCGGCCTTTGACGGCGTCGTCGATGGCCTGGCGGTACACCTGCGCGGTGCGCGCCACGTAGTAGATGGACTTGGTGCGGCCTTCCACCTTCAGCGAATCCACGCCGATCCTCACCAGTCGCTCGACGTGCTCTACCGCGCGCAGGTCCTTGGAGTTCATGATGTAGGTGCCGTGCTCGTCTTCCAGTACCGGCATCAGTTCACCCGGGTGGTCCTGGCGCGAGATGACATACACACGATCGGCCAGCGGGTGGCGCGGCTGCGAACCGCAGTCGGACAGCGCGCTCTCGCTCAATGCCTTGTCGAAATCGAAGTCGATCTTCTGGATGTCGCCCGTGCCGGTCTCTTCCGCGTTGTCCACCTTGTAGTCCCAGCGGCAGGAGTTGGTGCAGGTGCCCTGGTTCGCGTCGCGGTGGTTGAAGTAGCCGGAGAGCAGGCAGCGTCCGGAATAGGCGATGCATAGCGCGCCGTGGATGAACACTTCGAGTTCGATGTCCGGGCACTGCTGGCGGATCTCTTCGATCTCGTCCAGCGACAGTTCGCGCGACAGGATAACGCGGGTGAGCCCCAGTGATTTCCAGAACTTCACTGCCGCATAGTTGACGGTGTTGGCTTGCACCGACAGATGCACCTGCATCTCTGGCCAGCGCTCGCGTACCATGGCAATGAGGCCGGGATCGGCCATGATCAGCGCGTCCGGCTGCATCTCGATGACCGGCTGCATGTCCGCCATGTAGGTCTTCACCTTGGCGTTGTGCGGCATCAGGTTGCTGGCGACGAACAGCTTCTTGCCCAATGCGTGCGCTTCCTGGATGCCGATGCGCAGCTCTTCCAGCTTGAATTCATTGTTGCGCGCACGCAGGCTGTAGCGCGGCTGACCGGCGTATACCGCGTCCGCCCCGTAGGCGTAAGCGGTACGCATCTTTTCCAGCGTGCCGGCGGGCAGCAGCAGTTCGGGTGCGCGCAACTTGCTCATCGGTAACCCAGACGATTCAGAATTTCCATCGAGGCGTTCGCCTGGTTCAGCGTGTAGAAGTGCAGCCCGGGCGCGCCGCCCGCGATGAGTTTCTCGCACAGCTGGGTGACCACGTCGAGGCCGAAGTTCTGTACCGACTCAACGTCGTCGCCGTATCCTTCCAGCGTCTTGCGCATCCAGCGCGGGATCTCGGCGCCACAGGCATCGGAGAAGCGCGCCAGCTGCGAGAATTTCATGATCGGCATGATGCCCGGCACGATGGGGATGGTGACGCCGAGTTTGCGCGTCTCCTCGACGAAGCGGAAATAGGCGTCGGTGTTGTAGAAATACTGTGTGATGGCGGAGTCGGCGCCTGCCGCGGCCTTGCGCTTGAAGTTGAGCATGTCATCGCGCGCGGAATTCGCCTGCGGGTGGAACTCGGGATAAGCGGCCACTTCGATGTGGAAGTGCTCGCCGGTCTCGGCGCGGATGAAGGACACCAGCTCGTTCGCGTACTGGAACTCGCCGATGCTGCCCATGCCGGACGGCAGGTCGCCCCTGAGCGCCACGATGCGGTTGATGCCCGCATCCTTGTAGGTGTGCAGCAAGGCGCGGATGTTTTCGCGCGTGGAGCCGACGCAGGAGAGGTGAGGAGCGGCGCAGTGCCCTTCCTTCTTGGTCAGCAGCACGGTCTCCAGCGTGCGCTCCTGTGTGGAGCCACCTGCGCCGAAGGTAACGGAAAAGAATTCCGGCTTGAGCAGCGCCAGTTGCTGGCGGGTGGCGGTGAGTTTCGCCATGCCTTCCGGCGTCTGCGGCGGGAAAAATTCAAAACTGATAAGTGGTTTATTCATGACTTCCTCAGAAGTTGAGAGGCGGCGGCAGACATCGCCCACGAAAAGATGCTGTACAAAACAGCGCCGAATACGCCGTACCAGAAGCCGTCCACTACGAAGCCCTTGAGCACCGAACCAACGAACCAGAACAGCAGTCCGTTGATGACGAAGATGAACAGGCCCAGCGTCAGCAGCGTGACCGGCAGGGTCAGCAACAACAGCAGCGGGCGGATCAATGTGTTGACCAGACCAAGGAAGAAAGCGGCGATCATCGCATCGACGAAACTGTCGAGATGGATGCCCGGCACGAAGTTCGCCACGGCCAGCAGGGCCAGCGCGTTCAATACCCAGATCAGCAGTAGTCTCATGTTGCCTTCCTTCCGGTGCGTTTAACGGGTTTCGCGGCGTGCGCTCGCAGTGCCGCGGCATAAGCCGACTGGCACCACTCGCGCATCTCCGCGGGCGACTCGAGGCAAGCCTCGGGCGCCGACCAGTAGGACATCTGCACGGTGCGTACTTTGCTCTCGTAGACGAACGGGCGGCTGCCCGCCCGTTCGAACTGCGCCACGTTGTGCGCATCGGTCTTGAAGTACAACTGGTCCTCCGCGATCAGGGCGAACATCAACCCTTCCCGGTACAGGCCGAAACCGCCGAACATCCTGCGCGCCGACACTGCGGCCCAGCCCGCCATGAGTTCCACGACGTATTCGGCGAACTCGTTGCGGGCGGCGGACATGCTCTTAGTAGCGGTAGTGATCCGCCTTGTACGGGCCTTCCTTCGGCACGCTGATGTAGGCAGCCTGCTGGTCGGTCAGTTCAGTCAGCTGTGCGTTCAGCGTCTTCAGTTGCAGGCGCGCGACCTTCTCGTCCAGATGCTTCGGAAGCGTGTACACGCCCACCGGGTACTTGTTGCTGCCCTTCACCGCTTCAGTCCACAGTTCGATCTGAGCGATGGTCTGGTTGGCGAAGGAGGACGACATCACGTAGGACGGATGGCCGGTACCGCAACCCAGGTTCACCAGGCGGCCCTTGGCCAGCAGGATAATGCGCTTGCCGTCCGGGAAAATGACGTGGTCGACTTGCGGCTTGATCTCTTCCCACTGGTATTTTTCCAGCGAAGCGACGTCGATCTCGTTGTCGAAGTGGCCGATGTTGCACACGATGGCGTTGTTCTTCATCTTCGCCATGTGGTCATGGGTGATGACGTGGAAGTTGCCGGTGGTGGTGACGAAGATGTCGGCCTTGTCGGCAGCGTACTCCATGGTTACGACGCGGTAGCCTTCCATCGCGGCCTGCAGTGCGCAGATCGGGTCGATCTCGGTGACCCAGACTTGTGCGGACAGTGCGCGCATGGCTTGCGCGGAACCCTTGCCCACATCGCCGTAGCCGCAGATCACCGCGATCTTGCCCGCGACCATCACGTCGGTCGCGCGCTTGATGCCGTCCACCAGCGATTCGCGGCAGCCATACAGGTTGTCGAACTTGGACTTGGTCACGGAATCGTTGACGTTGATGCCAGGGAACTTCAGTTCGCCGCGTGCATGCATCTGGTAAAGGCGGTGCACGCCGGTGGTGGTCTCTTCGGTCACGCCCTTGATTGCGGCGAGACGGGTGGAGTACCAGGTCTTGTCAGTTGCCAGCTTGGCCTTGATCGATGCGAACAGGCAGGTCTCTTCTTCCGAAGTTGGCTTGGAAATCAGCGATGCATCGCTTTCGGCGCGCGCGCCCAGATGCAGCAACAGCGTTGCGTCGCCGCCGTCATCCAGGATCATGTTGGACAGGCCACCGTCCGCCCATTCGAAGATGCGGTGGGTGTAGTCCCAGTATTCGGTCAGCGTCTCGCCCTTGACGGCGAACACCGGTGTGCCGCCCGCGGCGATAGCAGCGGCAGCGTGGTCCTGCGTCGAAAAGATGTTGCACGAGGCCCAGCGTACTTCCGCGCCGAGCGCCTTCAGCGTCTCGATCAGCACGGCGGTCTGGATGGTCATGTGCAGCGAACCGGTGATGCGTGCGCCCTTCAGCGGCTGGGTCTTGGCGAATTCTTCGCGGATGGCCATCAGGCCGGGCATCTCGGTCTCGGCGATGGCGATCTCCTTGCGGCCCCAGGAGGCGAGGGAGATATCGGCGATCTTGTAATCGGTGAAAGCTGCGTTCATAACAGACTCCATTCATGAAAGTTAATGAATGGGTGCCGTTGAAACGTTTGAGGCTCCGAGCCTGACGGGGGAATGGTGATCAAACCCGCTGCAGCACCCCTCGGAGGGCGCGGATTATAAACGTAAAAGCGATTTGTTGCAGAGGCGGCTACCAGGGCGCGCCAGCCACCCCGCTCCACAGGGTGTGCATGTCGTGGATGGCCCACTTGGCGGGATCTTCGTGGGAAACGATCTTGTCCGCACAGGCGGGTTTCGACAGGTCCAGGATTTCCGGCGTGATTCGCGCATCGGACTTGATGGAGAAGAACACCTTCACCTTGGGGGTGAGCAGGGATTTCTCGGTCTGCTCGATGACTACGCCCAGGCGCTCGGATTTGAGTTTGATCAGCGAGCCGACCGGATAGATGCCGATACTGCGGACGAAGGCTTCGAAGATGCGCTGGTCGAAATGCCCCTTGCTCCATTCAGCCATCTTGCGGATCGACTCCGCAGGCTCCCAGCCGTTCTTGTAGGGGCGGTTGGACGTGATCGCGTCATACACATCGCACACTGCCCCCATTTTGGCGTAAAGGCTGATCTGTTCTTCGCTGAGGCGCTCGGGATACCCGCTGCCGTCGACCTTTTCGTGGTGGTGCAGGCAGACGTCCAGCGCGATGTCGCTGATCCCGCTGCCCTCCAGCAGCAGCTTGTGGCCCTCGGCGGGGTGGCTCTTCACGGTCTCGAACTCGGCGTCAGTCAGCTTGCCCGGCTTGTTGAGGATCTCCGGCGGAATCATCATCTTGCCGATGTCGTGCAACAGGCCGGCCAAGCCCGCCTGGCGGACATGTTCGTCATCCAGTTCCAGTTGCCGGGCCAGCGAGACCATCAGTGCGCATACGGCCACCGAATGCATGTAGGTGTAATCGTCCTTGTTCTTCAGGCGCGCCAGGCCGATCAGCGCGCCGGGGTTGCGCGCGACCGAAGTGGTGATCTCCTCGACGATGGGCAGCGCATTGTCGGCGTTCAGTGCCTTGCCCATACGTGCTTCATGGAACATCGAGGTGACGGCCTCCTTGGATTTGGCACATATCCTGACGGCGCGGGCGGCCTCCTGTGCGACGTCGATGCGCAGGGGCGGCTTGCCGGGTGTGGCCACTTGGACGAGGGCGGCTTCGACTTCGGCCGCGACCGTTTCTTTGGTTTGGCCGCCTTCGACGTCCAGCCCTTTGGACGTGTCGATCCACACCTCCTTGATGCCGGTGGTCTGGATGGTCTGCAGGTCTTTGTCGCTGTCCAGCAGGAAAGCGCTCCGCCAGAACGGGTGATCCATCCACGAGCCGCAGAATTCATGTATGTGCATGCCCAGGCGCAACTGTTTGACGGCGATACGTTTCAGCATCGGGAAAGCTGGTGTGGTTGGCTTGGGCGGATTCTATACTGAAAAAAAACAGCCGCACGAGGCGGCTGTTTTCATTTGGTGCTTTGTCGGTGTTTTGGCTACGGCCGCCGCTACGCGGCTTAACCTGTGCAAGCACAGGCTAGCCTTCGCCCGAATAAAGACAAGCGCCGTTGGCGTGGCCTTACAGGCCAGCGTCAGCCCGCAGGGCTGCCGCCTTGTCTGTATTCTCCCAAGTGAACCCCGGCTCTTCGCGGCCAAAGTGGCCGTAAGCTGCGGTGTTCTGGTAGATTGGACGCAGCAGGTCGAGCATCTGCACGATGCCCTTCGGGCGCAGGTCGAAGTGCTTCTTCACCAGTTCGGTGATCTTCTCGTCGGAGATCTTGCCGGTGCCGTAGGTGGTGACCATGATGCTGGTCGGTTGTGCCACGCCGATGGCGTAGGAGACTTGCACCAGGCACTTGTCTGCCAGGCCGGCGGCAACGATGTTTTTCGCCACATAGCGGCCGGCGTAGGCAGCCGAGCGGTCGACCTTGGACGGATCCTTGCCGGAGAACGCGCCGCCGCCGTGCGGGGCTGCGCCACCGTAGGTGTCGACGATGATCTTGCGCCCGGTCAGGCCGCAGTCGCCCTGCGGGCCGCCGATGACGAAACGTCCGGTCGGGTTCACCAGATACTTGATGTCGCCCTTGATCAGTTCCTTCGGCAGCACCGGCTTGATGATCTCTTCGATCGCGGCTTCGCGGATCTGCTCCAGTGTCATTTCCGGGGCGTGCTGGGTGGAGAGCACCACGGTGTCGATGGCGTACGGCTTGCCATCGACGTACTTGACGGTGACTTGCGACTTCGCGTCCGGACGCAGCCAGGGCAGGCGGCCGTCGTGGCGCAGTTGCGCCTGGCGCTCGACGATGCGGTGCGACAGGTAGATGGGCAGCGGCATCAGCGTGTCGGTCTCGCGGCAGGCGTAGCCGAACATCAGGCCCTGGTCGCCCGCGCCCTGGTTCAGGAAGTCGTCGGAAGCGCGGTCCACGCCCTGGGCGATGTCCGGGCTCTGCTTGTCATAGGCCACCAGCACTGCGCAGCCCTTGTAGTCGATGCCGTATTCGGTGTTGTCGTAGCCGATGCGCTTGATGGTGTCGCGCGCGACGTGGATGTAGTCGACATTGGCGGAAGTAGTGATCTCGCCGGCCAATACCACGAGGCCGGTGTTGCACAACGTCTCGGCAGCTACCCGCGCATAGGGGTCTTGCGCTAGAATCGCGTCCAGAATTGCATCGGAAATCTGGTCGGCTACCTTGTCCGGATGGCCCTCGGACACGGATTCGGATGTAAAGAAGTACTCGCTCATGGCTCTCCGTTCGATCACTACGTTAATTTAATAGGGCGCGCATTATAGCAAACCCAACTATATGTCCGCTTTCCTGTTCAAATCCTTTTTTCGCTTCTTTTCACTGTTGCCGCTGGGCGTGCTGCATAGGCTGGGCGCGTTGCTTGGCCGGCTGACCTATGCGGCTTCCGCTCGATATGCCGCGCGTACCCGCGAAAATCTGCGCCAGGCCGGCATATCGTCGGATATCTTGCCTGCGGTCATCGCCGAGACGGGCAGGAGCATCGCCGAGTTGCCCTGGATCTGGGGGCGGCCTTATGGCGAGGTACTCGACAAGGTGAAGGAATGCGTCGGCATCGAGCACATCGAGACGGCACAAGCGAGCGGCCAGGGCATCATCTTCCTCACTCCGCATCTGGGCTGTTTCGAAATCTCCGCACTGTATGCGGCGCAGCGCATGCCGATCACCGTGCTGTATCGTCCACCGAAGCTGGGTTTCCTGGAAGGAGTGATGCGTGCCGGGCGCGAACGCGGCCAGGCGAAACTGGCCAAGGCCGATGTCAGCGGCGTGCGCCTGCTGTACAAGGCACTCAAGCGCGGAGAGGCCATCGGCCTGTTGCCGGACCAGGTGCCGAGCCGCGGCGAGGGCGAGTGGGCGGAATTCTTCGGCAAGCCTGCCTACACCATGACGCTGGTGGGCCGCCTGGCGCAGAGCAGTGGCGCGACGGTGCTGATCGCCTATTCCGAGCGGCTGCCGCAGGGGCAGGGCTACGTCATTCACGTCGAACCGCTGACGCTGGATTTCGCGCGGCCGGTGCCGCAACAGATCAATGCCGCATTGGAGCAGGCCATACGCGCCTGCCCGGCGCAATACCTGTGGAGTTATAACCGCTACAAGGTCCCGCGCGGCGTGGCCTTGCCGGAGGTACTGCCATGATGACCCGGCTGGGTATCTTCATCCTGTGGCTGCTGCATTTCCTGCCACTTTCCGTCCTCGCCAGGATCGGCAACGCGCTCGGCCTGTTGCTTTACGCCGTGGCGGGCGAGCGGCGTTCCGTCGCCGACACCAATCTGCGCCTGTGCTTCCCCGAGTTGCCGGAGGCCGAGCGCCGCGTGCTGGTGAAGCGTACCTTTCAGTCGTTCGCGCGCAGCTTCATCGAGCGCAGCCTCTTGTGGTGGGCTTCGTCCGAGCGCATTCAAAGTTATATCCGTGTGGAGGGGCTGGAACACTACACCAGGGCGCAGGAGCTAGGGCCGGTGATCCTGCTGGCGCCACACTTCGTTGCGCTGGATGTCGGCGGTTCCTGGCTGATCCAGAATGTCGACCTGGTCAGTGTCTATTCCAACCAGAAGAACCCGCTGTTCCACTCCATGCTGCTGCACGGCCGTTCGCGTTTCGGCAACCAGAAACTTTATGCGCGCCAGCAGGGGTTGCGCCCGGTCATCAAGGCGATGCGCGAGCAACGGCCGTTCTATTACCTGCCGGACCAGGATCTGGCGATCAAGGATGGCGTGTTCGTGCCTTTCTTCGGCGTGCCAGCCGCGACGCTGACCACCGTGCCGCGGCTGGCCGAGATGACGGGCGCGCAGGTCGTGCCCTGCATCAGCAAGCTGCTGCCCGGCGGCCAGGGTTACGAGGTGCGGTTCTACCCGGCCTGGGAGAACTATCCGACCGGTGACGCAGTCGTCGACACGCGGCGCATGAACGCCTTCATCGAAGACCGCGTGCGCGAAATGCCGGAACAATATTTCTGGCTGCACAAGCGATTCAAGACTCGGCCCGAGGGCGAAGAGAAGTTTTATTGAGCTTGTAGCCGGTAGCCCGTAGCAGGTAGCAAAACCAGGGTTGGCTACCAGCTACAGGCTACGAGCTACAGGCTAAGGAGCTGTTATGAAATACCACGACCTGCGCGATTTCATCGCACAACTGGAAAAGATGGGCGAACTCAAACGGGTTTCCGCGCCCGTCTCCACGCACCTGGAAATGACAGAGATCTGCGATCGCGTGCTGCGCGCGCAAGGTCCGGCGGTGCTGTTCGAGAACGTGGCCGGGCACAACATGCCCGTTCTCGCCAATCTGTTCGGTACGCCGCGCCGTGTGGCGCTGGGTATGGGCGAGGAAAATATTCAGGCGCTGCGCGAAGTCGGCAAGCTGCTCGCCTACCTGAAGGAACCCGAGCCGCCCAAGGGCCTGAAGGACGCCTGGGAGAAATGGCCCATGCTGAAGCAGGTGCTCACCATGTCACCCAAGGTGGTTTCTTCCGCGCCATGTCAGGAAGTGGTGTGGGAAGGCAAGGATGTCGATCTGTCGAAACTGCCCGTCCAGCACTGCTGGCCGGGCGATGTCGCGCCGCTCATCACGTGGGGTCTGGTGGTCACGCGCGGGCCGAACAAGTCGCGCCAGAACTTGGGTATCTATCGCCAACAGGTGCTTGGCACGAACAAGGTCATCATGCGCTGGCTGGCGCATCGCGGCGGCGCGCTGGACTTTCGCGATCACTGCCAGAAGAACCCGGGGCAGCCATTCCCGGTCGCGGTGGTGATCGGCGCCGATCCGGCGACCATCCTCGGCGCGGTGACGCCAGTGCCCGATTCGTTGTCCGAATACCAGTTCGCCGGATTGCTGCGCGGCTCGAAGACCGAGCTGGTGAAGTGCATCGGCAGCGACCTGCAAGTGCCCGCTTCCGCCGAGATCGTACTGGAAGGCGTGATCCATCCGGACGAGACCGCGCTGGAAGGACCGTACGGCGACCACACCGGCTACTATAACGAGCAGGACAAGTTTCCGGTGTTCACCATCGAGCGCATCACCATGCGGCGCGATGCCATCTACCACTCCACCTACACCGGCAAGCCACCCGACGAACCGGCGATGTTGGGCGTGGCGCTGAATGAGGTGTTCGTGCCCCTGCTGCAGAAGCAATTCCCCGAGATCGCTGATTTCTACCTGCCGCCGGAGGGGTGCAGCTACCGCATGGCGGTGGTGAGCATCAAAAAGCAATACGCCGGGCACGCGAAGCGCGTGATGTTCGGCATCTGGAGCTTTTTGCGCCAGTTCATGTACACCAAGTTCATCGTGGTGGTGGACGACGACATCGACGTGCGCGACTGGAAAGATGTGATCTGGGCGATCACCACACGCATGGATCCGGTGCGCGACACGTTGCTGGTGGAGAACACGCCGATCGACTACCTCGATTTCGCCAGCCCGGTGTCAGGATTGGGCGGCAAGATGGGCCTGGATGCCACCAACAAATGGCCGGGCGAAACGCAGCGCGAATGGGGTACGCCCATCGCGATGGATGCGGCGGTGAAGGCGAAGGTGGATGCGATGTGGGCAGAATTGGGTTTGTAGGTCGAGCGGCAGCAGCAACAACAAAGAGCCGGGGAACCCCCCGGCGCTTTGTTGGCGGGGGCTTAAAACTTAAAGACTAAGCCAGCGGAAACAAGGGTAAGCTTCGATGCGCCGGTTGTATTGGCATCGCCAACTGTGCCTAAGTCCTCGTATTGGGCACGCACGGAAACATTCTTGGTGAAGTCGTATTGGGCGCCGATGCCGTAAGCAGCTTTGGTGCTGGTGGCTTTGGCTGAAGCAACAACAATACCTAAGACGCTACCTGACGTCTTAACCTCAGTCCGGGCGATGCCCAGTTTTCCAAGGATTGAAAATCCACCGCTAATCGGGAAAGTCCCAGTTGCCGCCAATTGGACGCTGTTAGACTTTGAATCGACGCTTACCGGGATGCCCAAAATCAAGCCACTTGCTCGGGCTTTGCCAAGATCGGCGTAACTGATTTCAGCGCCCCAGATTGGAGTGAACTGGTAGCCGCCTGCAAGACGGACAGCTGTGTCGGTTTTTTTGCAAGATACACCTGCCGGAATACCGTTACATGCGTCCTTGGCGTTGGACTGGCCAATATCAAAGGCTGCATAGAAAGCGGAGTCTGCTGCGAAAGCAGGCGCGGCAACAGCCGTGGACAACAGTAGGGCGGCAGCGATTTTCTTCATTTTTTGATTTCCTTGTTAGCTGTAAATATATCCAGAAAACTACAAAGTAGCGTGACTGTGCAGTTCGGGTGCATCCTACGCGTGCTATTTGTAATTAATCAATATGCCAAACGGCCTATTTTGAGTAACTTCACTCAGATATTTTTTGATCTTGATAACAAATAAAAAGCCGGGGAAATCCCCGGCTTTTTGTGGTGTTTGATAAGCATCAGAACTTGAATAAGGCGGCCAGCGAGTAGAGGTCGTCACTGGCGTTCTGGCCTGTCATCCCAACGCCATAGCGCTCCCAGCTGAGGCGGAGGCCGATCATCGGCGTGGCGTCGTACTGCCCCCCCAGGCCGTAAGTGGCGGCGGTGCGTTTTGTGCCGGTGGCGGCGGAGGTGGTGGTATTGGAGCGGGCGAGGCCAAGCTTGCCATACACCGAGAAGTTGTTTTCCAGCGGCAGTGCGCCTACTGCGCTCAGTCCCCAAACATTGGATTTGCCATTGACGGCAGTGGCAGTGGTAAAGCGCCCGAGGTCGGTGTACTCGCCCTCGACGGCGAAGTTCGGGTTGTACTGGTATCCGAGCAGCGCGCCGAATGCGGTGTCGGAGGACTTGCTCAACGCATTGAACCCCACATGGGTGCTGCCTACCTTGATTCCGGCGTATGCGCCGCCGGCCGCGTAGGCGGGCAAGGAGGCGGCTGCAGACAGCAATGCAACGGCAACGATCTTTTTCATGGTTGATCCTCTTGGCGATAGTTAATCGAAAACAGCAGTTGATTCCCTGCGGCCTACAGTGGTTTTTGTAGCGTGAGGCATCGTAGGCACCCGGTCAGGGCAGGGCAATAAGGGGGATTACGTAGTCTTGAAGGCGAAATGATGTATCCAAATGCAGTTGGAGCAAGAGTGGCAAGCCATTGAGATGGAAGTCCAGGCCAAATTGGACATGGAGTTTTTGCGGCGGGCTCAAAACTTCACTGCGGCGGTCAGTGAGTAGAGGTTTCCGTTGGCATTTTGCCCGGCGATATAGCGGTCCCACCCGAAACGGATACCTATCCGCAGCGGGCTGTTGAATTGGGCGTGTAGTCCATAAGTGGGGGCATCGCGCTGTATTACGTTATCGGCGTCACTGCTCTTGATGCGGGGGAAAGATAGCTTGCCGTATAGCGAGAAATTGTCGCTCACTTCCACCAGGCTGAACTTGCTGAGCTTTTCAAGCCTCTCGACAATAAGTCGTCTGGTTTCGTACGCTGGCGTGTTCAGCGCTTCATCGTCTGCTTTGATAGACACATAGGCGTTGTCGTCGACAGCGTAAACAGGCACAGGGACGATGGCACTCAGCAGGGCAATGGCGGCGATCTTTTTCATGGTCTAGCCCTCCCATGAACGTTGACTGGAACGGCAATCCTTTAGCCAGCGGCGCTAAGGGGTGTCGCGGTGAGGCCATCCTATGTGCTGAGGGGCCTTGAGGCAATAAAGTGAATTGCTCAATCCGGAATGGCGGATGCCTTAACCGGATGCGGCGCTAGTGCTGTTGTTGCAGCCACTCGATCAGCGTGTCCTGTGCGCCTTGGCCGAATTTCGCGTTTGGATGGTTGATGAGAAACACCACGACCCATTCGCGGCCGCTGCGCGACCTGACATAGCCAGCGAGGGTCTTCACCCCTTCCAGTGTGCCGGTCTTGAGGTGGGCGTGGCCGGCGGCCGGGCTTCCCTTGAGGCGCTTTTTCACCGAGCCGTCCACCCCGAGGATGGGCAGCGAGGCGGCCAGTTCCGGCCCCAGCGGGCTTTGCGCCGCGCTCTGCAGCAGCTGCGCGAGATGAAGTGCGCTGATGCGTTCCATGCGCGACAGCCCTGCGCCGTTTTCCAGCGCCAGTTCGGGGAAATCCAGGTGTTTGCCGGACAGCCAGGCTTGCACGGCCCGAGTGCTTCGTTCGAGGTTCGCCGGCCCCGTTCCTCCTGCTGTGCCTAGCGTCAGGAACAGTTGTCGTGCCATAACGTTGTTACTGAATTTGTTGATGTCTCGGATGACCTCGGCGAGCGGTGCCGAGTGGTGCGTCGAGAGCAGCTGGGCGTTGGCGCTTGCGCTGCCGTCGCGCGCCTTGCCTTGCAGCGTGCCGCCGAGTTCATGCCACAACGTGCGGAACAGCGCCTCCACATAGCGCGTGTGCGGTATCACGCTGAGATTGTGTTCACGCTCGCCGCATTCTCCCGGGTAGCCGCCTTGCAGGACGACGCTGTCGCCTTCGGGCTGCACGCGGATGGTGTCGTCCCAGTTGTCGCAGTTGGGGGCGGGTTGCGGCGCGAGCAGGTTGTCCAGCCTGATGCCTTCCAGCGCGGGTTCGCTGATGATCTTCATGCCGTTGCCGTTCGGCAGATAGCGCAGGCGCAGGGTGTTGAAGTTGAGCAGCAGCGCGTCCGGGCCGACGTTGTAGGCGCGCACCGGATCGTTGTCGAAGGCGGCGGGATCGTGCGGCGGCAGTTCGAAGAAGCTGCGGTCCAGCACCAGGTCGCCGCGTATCTCGCGCAGGCCGCGCGCTCGCAGTTCCCGCAGCCAAAGCCAGAACTGCTCGAGGGTAAGCTTTGGGTCGCCGTAGCCTTTCAGTACCAGGTTGCCTTGCAGCACACCATCCTTCAACTCGCCGTCGAGATACGCCTCAGTTTTCCAGGCGTAGGCAGGGCCGAGCAGTTCCAGTCCCGCATAGGCGGTGAGCAGCTTCATGGTGGAAGCGGGGTTCATCGCCTGCTTCGCATTCACGCTGATGAGCGGCGAACGGGCGCCCGTCTGCTGTGCCACGATGCCGACGGCGGACAACGGGATGCCGGCTTGCTTCAATGCAGTGCGCACCGGCATGGGCAGAACGGCGGCTGCTGCCTCGCAGGCGAAGCAGAAAACGAATGTCAGCAGGGCAAGGCGTCTCATTGCAGTTGTTCGACGATGTTAAGTGTGCGGTCCGCCAGCATGGACATCTCATCTTCGCCGATCGCATAGGGCGGCATGAAGTAGACCGTGTTGCCGATGGGGCGCAGCAGGAGTTCGTTCTGCAGGCCGAGCGCGAAACAGCGGCGCGCGAAATCGGCATGGCGGCTCTCCACCTCGAATGCCCAGATCATTCCCGTGTTGCGGAAGTTCCTGACGGCAGGATGGTCGCGCAGCGGTGCGGCGATGCGGTTGAAATGCGACGCCTTGCCGCGGTTGGCGTTCAGCACGTCGTCCTCGGCGAAGATGTCCAGAGTGGCGAGCGCGGCGCGGCAGGCCAGCGGGTTGCCGGTGTAGGAGTGAGAGTGCAGGAAACCGCGTGCGGTCTCGTCGGCGTAGAACGCATGGTAGATGTCGTCCGTCGTCATCGCCAGCGACAGCGGCAGGTAGCCACCGGTGATGCCTTTCGACAGCAGCAGGAAATCCGGCGCGATGCCGGCCTGTTCGCAGGCGAATAGCGTTCCCGTCCGGCCCATGCCCACCGCGATCTCGTCGGCGATCAGGTGCACGTCATATTGCGAACAGAGTTCGCGCGCGCGGCGAAGATAGGACGGGTGGTACATCGCCATGCCCGCCGCGCCCTGCACCAGCGGCTCGACGATGAAGGCGGCGAGATGTTCGTGATGCCGTTGAAGATGCGCTTCGAGTTGTGCAGCGCAGCGCAGCGCAAAATCTTCCGCGCTCTCGCCGATTCCCGCCGCGCGCCAGTCCGGGCTGGGCACGGTGGCCTGCTGGGTGATGAGTGCGCCGTAGGCGTCGCGGAACAGCGCCACGTCGGTCACCGACAGCGCGCCCAGCGTCTCGCCGTGGTAGCTGTGCTGCAGGCTGATGAACTGGGTCTTTTGCGGCTTGCCGCTGTTGCGCCAGTAATGTGCGCTCATCTTCAGCGCGATCTCGGTGGCCGATGCGCCGTCCGAACCGTAGAAGCAATGCCCCAGTCCGGCGGGCGCGAGTTCGCGCAAGCGCTCGGAGAGTTGTACCACCGGTTCGTGGGTGAAGCCCGCCAGCATCACATGTTCCAGTTTTCCGAGCTGGTCGGTGATGGCGGCGTTGATGCGCGGATTGCAATGCCCGAACAGGTTCACCCACCAGGAGCTCACCGTGTCGAGGTAACGTCTGCCGTCGAAGTCGTACAGCCACACGCCCTGGCCGCGTGCGATCGGCACCAGCGGATAGTTTTCGTAGTGCTTCATCTGCGAGCAGGGGTGCCACACGGCGGCGAGGCTGCGCGCAAGAAGATCGGCGTTGTTTTGAGTTGAGTCTGACATGCGCGGAATCATAACGGGTTTTGCTTATTGCCAGCAGCCCGATGTTTGGATAGCCTGCTCCCTGATAAACCTCAGGCGGGAGCGGATATGCGCATTCTCATCACGGGCGGAACCGGGCTGATCGGCCGGCATCTGTGCAAGGCATTGCTGGCAGAGGGCCACGAACTCACGGTATTCAGCCGCAAGCCCGAGACCATTCCGCTCAAGTGCGGTGCCGGGGTGCATGCCATTGGGTCGCTGGACGAGTGGCTGCCCGAGCGGGCTTTCGATGCGGTGATCAACCTGGCGGGCGAATCTATCGTCGATGCACCCTGGACGCAGCTGCGCAAGCAGGTGCTGTGGCAGAGCCGTATCACCCTGACCGGTGAACTGGTGCGCCATATCGCCGCTGCGGAGCAGAAGCCGGCGGTGTTGCTGAGCGGCTCGGCGGTCGGCTATTACGGCGATCGCGGTAGTGCCACGCTGGACGAGACGGTGCCCCCAGGGATGAATTTCCCTGCGCAGTTGTGCAAGGCCTGGGAAGATGCCGCGCGCGGCGCCGAGCGCGCAGGGGTGCGGGTATGTCTGCTGCGCACCGGCCTGATATTGAGCAAGGAAGGCGGCCTGCTGGGGAGCATGCTGCTGCCGTTCCGGCTCGGCCTGGGGGCAAAGATAGGCGACGGCGAGCAGTGGTTGAGCTGGGTGCATATCGACGATTACGTGGCGATGGTGCTCACGTTGTTGCGCGACCCGCAAGCCAGCGGGGCATACAACATGACTGCGCCGCATCCTGTCACCAATTCGGAATTCACCTCCACGCTGGCGGCGGAGCTGGGGCGTCCGGCTCCCTTCGTCGCGCCGGCGGCATTGCTCCGGCTGGGCATGGGCGAACGCGCCAGTCTGCTGCTGGAGGGGCAGCGGGTGTTGCCGAAAAGGATGCAGGCCGCACAATATCATTTCGCCCACCCCGATCTGATGAACGCTTTGCACGATTTGCTGTCCGATTGACGCGATTGCATGCTGCGGCCCGAAACGGGCGTGGCTTTCAGTATTACCTCATCTGTGGCATTCTTCGCATCTTGCCTTGACCCGGGCGGTCATGGCCTGAGTGATTATTTCTGACCCCTTTTGTTAATATATTGAAGGAAGTCCTTGATAGTCATGGAAAGCGGTTCGTGCCGCGCAGTGGATTGATTATTAGAGACTCCCTGAATCAAGGGGGGCAGTTGGAGGAAGTGGCAATGAAACGAGTGGATGATTTCCGTCTGCGCTTCGGCAAGCGTGAGCTGGTGCCGATCATGATCGGCGGGATGGGCGTGGACATCTCCACTGCGGAACTGGCCCTGGAGGCCGCGCGCCTGGGCGGCATCGGCCATATCTCCGACGCGATGTTGCCGACCGTCACCGACCGCCTCTACGACACCGACTTCGTCAAGACCAAACTCCAGCAGTACAAGTACAACATCGAGAACGCCGACAAGGCGGCGGTGAAGTTCGACCTCGGCCATATCGCCGAGTCCACACGCCTGCACGTGAGCAAGACCATGGAAGCCAAGCGCGGCGAAGGCATGGTGTTCATCAACTGCATGGAAAAGCTCACCATGAACGCACCGCGCGAGACCCTGACGGTGCGCCTGCGCAGCGCGCTGGATGCGGGCATCGACGGCATCACGCTCGCGGCCGGCCTGCACCTCGGTTCTTTCGCCATGATCGAAGACCATCCGCGCTTCCGCGACGCCAAGCTGGGCATCATCGTCTCCAGTCTGCGCGCGCTGCAGCTGTTCCTGCGCAAGAACGCGCGCACCAACCGCCTGCCAGACTACGTCGTGGTGGAAGGCCCGCTCGCGGGCGGCCATTTGGGCTTCGGTCTGGACGACTGGATGAAGTACGACCTGCGCACCATCACTCAGGAGGTGCTGGACTTCCTCAAGGCCGAGCAACTCGACATCCCGGTGATCCCCGCAGGCGGAATCTTCACCGGCACCGACGCGACCAACTTCCTGGAGATGGGGGCTGCCGCGGTCCAGGTGGCGACGCGCTTCACCGTGGCGGACGAATGCGGCCTGCCCAAGGACGTACAGCAGGAATACTTCAAGGCCAGCGAGAGCGACATCGAAGTCAACGGCGTGTCGCCGACCGGCTACCCGATGCGCATGCTGAAGAACAGCCCGGCCATCGGTTCCGGCATCCGTCCCGGATGTGAGGCCTACGGCTACATCCTGGATGCCAACGGTCGCTGTGCCTATGTCGATTCCTACAACCGCGAAGTGGCGGCCCATCCGGACGAGAAGAAGATCCAGGTCTTCGACAAGACCTGTCTGTGCACCCACATGCGCAACTTCAAGCTGTGGACCTGCGGCCACTACACCTACAAGCTGAAGGACACCACGAATAAGCTGGCCGACGGCAGCTATCAGGTGCTGTCCGCGGAGCACATCTTCCGCGACTACCAGTTCAGCACCGACAACAAGATCGCACTGCCCGAAAAGGCATAACGCTTTCCTTCTCTATTGCGGTGCCGGGCTCGGTGCCGCAATCGCAAAAACTATCCAGTTTAGGCTATTGGCCCGGCCCCGGCAGGAGGGGGCTGGGTGCGCTTCAGCTGCGATTTCCCTGCCTTGCTTGATCGCCTCCCTGCAAAAATAAGCAGTACGCCGTACTTGAAAAGGGAGGAGGCTGCCCCTATCATTAGCAGTCGCTAGCGGGGAGTGCTAACCAGCGACTTGGCTGGCGTAGTTGGCCAGCTTAGTCGAATGGCCATGCAGCGCTAAGAAATGTCTGCACTGAATATCCCGCTTCCGCATTTGATTAACCCACTGATTCAGGAGAACTAAGAATGAAAATTCGTCCTTTGCACGATCGCGTCATCGTCAAGCGTATGGAAGCAGAAACCAAGACTGCATCTGGAATCATTATTCCCGATGCGGCTACCGAGAAGCCCGATCAAGGCGTAGTTGTTGCGGTGGGCAACGGCAAGATCGGTGATGACGGCAAGGTGCGTCCGATGAACGTGAAGGTCGGTGACAGAGTGATGTTCGCTAAAGTATATGGTCAGGACTTCAAGATGGACGGGGTCGAACTTCTGCAGATGCGCGAAGAAGACATCATTGGCGTGATCGAAGCCTAAGACGCGTAGGTCGGGTTAGGTCTGAAGGCCGTAACCCGACAACAAACTTACCCAACACGAAGATTCAGGAGAAATAAACATGGCAGCTAAAGACGTAAAATTCCACGACGCCGCGCGCAGCAAGATGGTCGTCGGCGTGAACATCCTGGCCGATGCGGTCAAGGTGACTCTGGGTCCCAAGGGCCGCAACGTGGTGCTGGACCGTTCCTACGGCGCACCGACCATCACCAAGGACGGCGTATCCGTCGCCAAGGAGATCGAACTGAAGGACAAGTTCGAGAACATGGGCGCGCAGATGGTGAAGGAAGTGGCTTCCAAGACTTCCGACGTGGCCGGTGACGGCACCACCACCGCGACCGTGCTGGCGCAGTCCATCGTGCAGGAAGGCATGAAGTTCGTCGCCGCCGGCATGAACCCGATGGACCTGAAGCGCGGTATCGACCAAGCTGTCATCGCCGCTGTTGCAGAATTGAAGAAGATCTCCAAGCCTTGCACCACCAGCAAGGAGATCGCCCAGGTCGGTTCTATCTCCGCTAACTCCGATGCCGTGATTGGCGAGAAGATCGCAGCGGCGATGGAGAAGGTTGGCAAGGAAGGCGTCATCACCATCGAAGACGGTACCGGATTGGAAGACGAACTGGATGTGGTCGAAGGTATGCTATTCGATCGTGGCTACCTGTCTCCGTACTTCATCAACAACGCCGACAAGCAAATCGCGGCGATGGAGAACCCCTTCATCCTGCTGCACGACAAGAAGATCTCCAACATCCGCGACCTGCTGCCCTTGCTGGAACAAGTCGCCAAGGCTGGCCGTCCGCTGCTGATCATCGCCGAAGACGTGGACGGCGAAGCACTGGCCACTCTGGTGGTGAACAACATCCGCGGCATCCTGAAGACCGTTGCGGTCAAGGCACCGGGCTTCGGCGACCGCCGCAAGGCCATGCTGGAAGACATCGCCATCCTGACCGGCGGCACTGTGGTCTCCGAAGAAGTCAACTTGACGCTGGAAAAGGCTACCCTGAACGACTTGGGTCAGGCCAAGCGCATTGAGGTAGGCAAAGAAACCACTACCATCATCGATGGTGCAGGCAAGCATGAAGCAATCTTGGCTCGAGTTGCTGAAATTAAGAAGCTGGCCGAAGAATCCACTAGCGACTATGACAAGGAGAAGCTGCAGGAGCGTCTGGCCAAGCTGTCCGGCGGCGTGGCCGTGATCAAGGTGGGTGCTGCGACCGAAGTCGAGATGAAGGAGAAGAAGGCACGCGTGGAAGACGCATTGCACGCGACCCGTGCAGCCGTTGAAGAAGGCATCGTTCCCGGCGGTGGCGTGGCATTGCTGCGTGCCAAGGCAGCAGTTTCCGGCCTCAAGGGTGTGAACCATGACCAGGACGCCGGTATTACCATCGTGCTGCGCGCGATGGAAGCGCCTATCCGTGCTATCACCATGAACGCAGGCGATGAGTCCAGCGTGGTCGTGAACAAGGTGCTGGAAGGCAAGGGCAGCTACGGTTACAACGCAGCCACCAGCGAGTATGGCGACATGCTGGCGATGGGCGTAGTCGATCCGACTAAGGTGACTCGCGTGGCACTGCAAAATGCAGCTTCGATCGCAGGCCTGATGCTGACCACCGCATGCATGGTTGCCGAGCTGCCGGAAGACAAGCCGGCTGCAGGCATGGGCGGTGAAATGGGCGGTATGGGTGGCATGGGCGGCATGATGTAATAGAACCTACCGGTTCTACTGCTGCAAAAACAAACCCCGCTTCGGCGGGGTTTGTTATTTTTCTGGATATCGGTATAATGCGCGGCTCTTCGGATCGTCGCAGAACATGACTGATCCGGATCAAGAAGAAAAATGGCTCGGTAGCTCAGTTGGTAGAGCAGCGGATTGAAAATCCGCGTGTCGGTGGTTCGATTCCGCCCCGAGCCACCAGATAAAGATGCCCGACTCGTTCGGGCATTTGTTTTTTTCGGGTTGCCCATTGCATATGACCGATCAAGTGAACGACAACACAGCTCCAGATACGTCCGCTCCCGCAGCGGATGGTGGCGTCGCGCGCGAGGTCAAACGCCGCCGCACCTTCGCGATCATCTCCCACCCCGACGCGGGTAAGACCACGCTGACCGAAAAGCTGCTGCTGTTCGGCGGTGCGATCCAGATGGCGGGTACGGTGAAGGCGCGCAAGAGCGGTCGCCACGCGACTTCCGACTGGCTGGAGATCGAAAAGCAGCGCGGCATCTCGGTGGCCAGCTCGGTGATGCAGTTCGCCTACGACGATTGCGTCATCAACCTGCTCGACACCCCCGGCCACCAGGACTTCTCCGAGGATACCTACCGCGTGCTGACCGCGGTGGACGCGGCGGTGATGGTGGTGGACGCGGCCAAGGGCGTGGAAGCGCAGACCATCAAGCTGCTCGAGGTGTGCCGTCTGCGCAACACGCCCATCATCACCTTCATCAACAAGATGGACCGCGAGGTGCGCGAGCCGCTGGAGGTGCTGGACGAGATCGAGTCGGTGCTGAAGATCCACTGCGCGCCGGTGACCTGGCCCATCGGTATGGGCAAGCGTTTCCAGGGCGTGTATCACCTGCTGAACGACGAAGTGATGCGTTTCACCCCCGGCGAAGAGAAAGCCGATCAGGAAGTCGAAGTGCTGAAGGGCGCGCAGATCGACAAGCTGACCGAGCAATGCCCGAGCGAGATGCAGACCATGCGCGACGAAACCGAACTGGTCATGGGCGCGGGCGCTTCGTTCGACTTGGAGGAATTCCTCAAGGGCAAGCAGACCCCGGTGTTCTTCGGTTCCGGTATCAACAACTTCGGCGTGCGCGAAGTGCTGCGCGCGCTGGTCGACTGGGCGCCCTCGCCGCTTCCGCGCGAGACCGACAAGCGCATGGTGCGTCCGGACGAGCCCGCGTTCACCGGCTTTGTGTTCAAGATCCAGGCCAACATGGACCCGAACCACCGCGACCGCATCGCGTTCATGCGCGTGTGTTCCGGCCGCTACAGCCCGGGCATGAAGGTCAAGCACCGCCGCACCGGCAAGGAGATGAAGCTGGCCAACGCGGTCACCTTCATGGCCAACGAACGCACCCGCATGGACGAGGCTTACGCCGGCGACATCATCGGCGTGCACAACCACGGCCAGCTGCAGATCGGCGACGTGCTGACCGAAGGCGAAGCGCTGACCTTCAAGGGCATCCCGTACTTTGCGCCGGAGCTGTTCAGCCGCGCACGTCTGCGCGACCCGATGAAGGCCAAGCAGCTGGAGAAGGGGCTGCGCCAGCTCGGCGAAGAAGGCGCGGTGCAGGTGTTCTTGCCGCTGGTGGACAACACGCCGCTGATTGGCGCCGTCGGCCAGCTGCAGTTCGAAGTGGTCGAACATCGCCTGAAGGACGAGTACGGCGTGGACGCGGTGTTCGAACGCGCCGGCATCCACACCGCGCGCTGGGTGACCTGCCCCGATGCGAACCACCTCAACGAGTTCGTCAAGGCGAACCAGGGTCGCCTGGCCAAGGACGTGGACGGCAACTACGCATATCTCGCAGACACCGGCGTGAACCTGCGCCTTGCGCAGGAGCGCTGGCCCAAGGTGCAGTTCCACGCGACGCGTGAGCACGGCCAGCAACTCGGCTAACCGGCTGTTGTAAAACTACTGCGGTGGCCATCTGCGGCGTTGCGCGGTACTCGCTTTCTCGCCTACCTAAGAGGTATGTCTCGGTCGCTGCGTTGACCAGCGACTTGGCTGGCGTTGTTTGTCAGCTTAGTCGAATGGCCATGCAAAGCTCCGTGCGCCTTGCATCTGGCCATCCTCGCTACGTTTTCCAACAGCCGGACTTGGGTAAGGTATTCACCTACCCTGAAAGGCTTGCCATGGCGGCAAGCCTTTTTTACTAGGGGAAACCCCTTATTCCCGCGCCACCGCTGATTAGGTATTGTCTGCCCAGGCAATCACGGGTAATCCGCCATGGCACTACTCGAACTCAGGAACGTCACTCGCCGCTTCGGCGATTTCGTCGCGGTTGACGACGTCAGCCTGAGCATAGAGGCGGGGGAATTCTTCACCCTGCTTGGTCCCTCCGGCAGCGGCAAGACCACCATCCTGCGCATGATCGCCGGTTTCGACCTGCCCGACGCGGGGCAGATCCTGCTCGACGGCAGGGATCTTGTTGCCACCCCGGCGGAGAAGCGCCCCATCCATACCGTATTCCAGAGCTATGCGTTGTTTCCGCACATGACGGTCGCAGACAACATCGCATTCCCGCTCAAGATGGCACACCACGATACCGCGGAGATCAGCCGGCGCGTGGCCGGCGAGCTGGAACAGGTGCGCCTGTCCGGCAAGGCGCACGCCTACCCGCACGAAATCTCCGGCGGTGAGAAGCAGCGCGTCGCGCTGGCGCGCGCACTGGTCAACCGACCGCGCCTGCTGTTGCTCGACGAATCGCTGGGGGCGCTGGATGCCAAGCTGCGCGAGGAGATGCAGGTCGAGCTGATCAACCTCCAGCGCGAAGTCGGCATCACCTTCGTGTTCGTCACCCACGCGCAGGTCGAGGCGCTTGCACTGTCGCACCGCATCGCGGTGATGAACCACGGCAGAGTGGAGCAGGTGGACGAACCGTCGCGGCTGTACGGCTTTCCAAAGAACCGCTTCGTCGCCGACTTCATCGGGAACATCAACATGATCGAGGCGCGGGTGGAGGAAGCCGGCCACGGCCATTTGCGCCTTGCCGCCGGCCTGGGCGAGATCATCGCACCGCCGCTGGCAGGTGCATCGACCGGAGACAAGGGCGTGTACGCCATCCGCCCGGAACAGGTGCGCATCGGCGTGCACGGTGAACTGACCGAACTGAAGAACCACTTCGAGGGCGAGGTGCACAGCCTGCTGTATCAGGGCGACGTCAGCGTGTATCGCGTCAGGCTCGCGAACGGTGCGATGATCGAGGCGCTGCTCCCCAATTCCGCGCCGGGACGCGCCGAGCTGTTCGAGGCCGGCGATGCGGTCAAGGTGGGCTGGCGTCACGATGCGGGGATGTTCCTCAATGACTGACATGCGCGCCCCGCCTGCGCCCGGCACCCGCCTCACCAAATGGCTGGTGAGCGGCCCTCCGCTATTGTTCCTGTTGCTGCTCGTGGCAGCACCCGGTGTGATCACCATGCTCGCCTCGTTCCGTTATCCCGGCGAATTCGGCGGGCTGGCCCCGCTGGTCGCCGCAGACCCGCAGACCCTGCAGGGCATGACGCTGGAGACATACCAGTTCTTCTTCAGCGACTTCATCTACACCGAGGTGTTCATCAAGTCGTTGTTCATGGCGCTCGCCACGACGCTGATCTGTCTGGTGATGGCCTACCCGCTCGCCATGCTGATCGCACACAGTCCGAAGAAGAACCGCAATCTGATGGTGCTGCTGGTGGTGTTGCCGTTCACCAGCAACTTCCTGATCGGAATCTATGCGTGGATGATCATTCTCGGCCCGCAATCGGCGCTGAGCCAGATGCTCAATGGTGTGCTCGGCGCATTCGGATTCGCGCCGGTGCACCTGCTGTTCTCGCCGTTCGCGGTGCTGGTCGCGCTGGTCTATGTGCATCTGCCATTCATGACGCTGCCGCTGTACACCAACCTGGAAAAACAAGAGCCGGCTTTGCTCGATGCGGCGCAGGACCTGGGCGCGAATGCCTGGCAACGATTCTGGCGTGTGACTTTTCCGCTGTCGCAGCCCGGCATCTTCGCCGGCTCTGCGCTGGTGTTCATCCCGGTGCTCGGCATGTTCGCGATTCCGGAACTGCTCGGCGGCACCGGCGATATGCTGGTCGGCAACCTCATCAAGGATCAGTTCCTCGGCACGCGCGACTGGCCGTTCGGCTCCACGCTGTCGATCCTGCTGACCGTCACCGTGCTGCTGATCGTCTGGCTCGCCGCCAAGCTGGCCGAACGCGGAGGCCGTTATGCTTAAGCAAATAGCCATTCGACTAGGTCGTCAGAAAACGACAACCAAGTCGCTGGTTATGCGTAGCGCCGGACACAGGCTGACCGAGCGCCGCGGGCCTTGGGCGTGGGCCGCCGGGCTGGCGGCGTATGCCTTCCTTTACCTGCCGCTCACTATCGTCGTCGCCTACTCGTTCAACGATTCTCGCCTGAATGCCGAATGGGTGGGCTTCACCTGGCATTGGTACCGGCTGCTCTTTGGAGACCAGGACATGCTGGTCGCTGCGGGCAACTCGCTGTTCATTGCGCTGATCGCCAGCTTGGCGGCCACGGTGCTCGGCACCATGGCGGGTATCGCCATGCAGCGCTACAAGGTCCGGGTGCTCACCTTTATGGTGCTGGCGCCGGTGGCGATGCCTGAGATATTGATCGGTGTGTCGCTGTTGTTGTTCTTCATCCAGGTGCTGAACCTCACCCTCGGGGTGCTTTCCGTCGTGCTTGCTCACATCACTTTCTCCATCGGCTTCGTCGCGGTGATCGTGCAGGCGCGGCTGGCCGCCATGGACGAGAGCCTGTTCGAGGCTGCACGCGACCTCGGCGCGTCGCCCTGGCAGACCTTCCGCCATGTCACTTTCCCGCTGATCCGCCCTGCGGTGATCGCGGGGGGGCTGATGGCGTTCACCCTGTCGATCGACGATTTCGTCATCACCTTCTTCACGGCCGGGGTCGGAGTGCAGACGCTGCCGCTGCGCATCTATTCGATGATCAAGATCGCTGTGACGCCGGAGGTGAATGCCGTATCCACGCTGCTGATGATGCTCACGCTGACTCTGACCGTACTCGCCTCAAGATTTGCGCCCGATGTGCTGAGGGGAAAGACATGATCTGGCGCGGACTGATATTCATGCTGATTGTCGGCAGTGCGCATGCCGATGACGTGCTGCACCTGTACAACTGGAACAACTACATCTCGGACGTCACCATCGCGCGTTTCGAGGAACAGTGCGGCTGCCGCGTGGTGCAGGACTATTACTCCGACAACGAGGAGATGCTCGCCAAGCTCGCCGCGGGCGCGACCGGCTACGACATCATTGTGCCCACAGGCAACGCGATGGAAACGCTGATCCGCGAGCAGGCCCTGCGCCTGCTGGACAAGAGCCTGTTGCCGAACCTGAAGAACATCGACCCGGCCTGGCTCAACACCGCGTTCGATCCCGGCAACAAGTACTCGGTGCCTTATGCCTACACGATCACGCTGATCGGCTACAACAGCGAGAAGGTGCGCGGACTGGATATCCCCCTCGACAGCTGGGCGGTGATCTTCGAGCCGCGCTATCTCGAGAAACTGAAGGGGCGCGTCACCGTGCTCGACAGCCAGCGTGAGCTGCTGGCGGCGGCGCTGAAATATCTCGGCTACTCGGTCAACGACACCGACGAGGTCCACTGGAAACAGGCGCGCGACCTGATCATCCGCGCCAAGCCCTATTGGGCCGCGTTCAACGCATCGAGCTACATCAAGGAGCTCACCGTCGGCAACATCTGGCTGGTGCACGGATATTCCGGCGACATCTTCCAGGCCGACCTGGACGCGCAGAAAGCGGAACGCGGGTTCCGCATCCTGCCCAGCATTCCGAAGGAGGGCGCGGTGCTCGCGCTGGACTCGATGGTGCTGCACAAGAGCGGTCCGCGTCCCGACCTCGCGCACCGCTTCATCAATTTCATGCTCGAGGGGCGCAACTCGTCCGAGCTTACCAACCTGCTCGGTTCCGGCAATCCCAACCGCGACGCGTTGCAATACATCCAGCCCGAGATTGCACAGAACCCCGCGGTGTTTCCCGGCCCGGGACAGCGTGCAAGGCTGGAGATGCTGCGCGACCTCGACCGCCACCAGCGCCGCGTGCTGTCGCGGATATGGACGGAGATCAAGTTGAAATGAACATCAATAACGCTGTTTTTGAAGCTGTGCGGCATCTGCCGCTTTCAGTAAAGGGAGAACATCATGGCCATCATCGGTATTGATCTGGGCACTTCCAACTCGGCCGCCGCGGTGCTGCGCGGCGGGCGTCCCGTCATCATCCCCAGCGCCGAAGGCATCAGCCTCGGCGGCAAGGCATTCCCCAGTTACGTCGCACTCACCGCCGACGGCCAGATGCTGGTGGGCGAACCGGCGCGGCGCCAGGCGACCTCCAATCCGGAGGGGACGGCCAGCGCGTTCAAGCGCAGGATGGGCAAGCGCGAGAACTACCGCCTGCGGGACAAGGATTATTCTCCCGAGCAGCTGTCGGCTTTCCTGCTGCAAAAGATCAAGCGCGATGCCGAAGCCTTCCTTGGCGAGCCGGTGGAAAAAGCCGTGGTGACGGTTCCGGCCTATTTCGACGACAACCAGCGCGCCGCGACCAAGGATGCCTGCCGCATCGCCGGGCTGGAAGTGGTGCGTCTGGTCAACGAGCCTACCGCCGCTTCGCTGGCCTACGGCCTTGACCGCCTGGCGCAGGAACTGCGCATCGCGGTGATCGACCTCGGCGGCGGTACGCTCGACGTGACCATCATGGAGTTCGGCAAGGGCGTGTTCGAGGTCAAAGCCACCAGCGGCGACACACAGCTCGGCGGCACCGACATGAACCAGCGCATCTACGAGCACCTCGCCGAACGTTTCCAGATGTCCACCGGCGTGGATGTGCGCAATGACCCGAAGGCCGCCGCGCGGCTGATGGAGGCGGCCGAGAACGCCAAGATCGAACTCACCGCCAGCGTCACCACTCATCTCAGCCTGCCTTATCTCGCTGCCGTCAACGGCGAACCGCGCCACCTGGAACTGGACCTCAACCGCACCGAACTGGAACGCTTGGTGCGCCCGGTGGTCGAGCGCTGCAAAGGCCCTGTGGAGCAGGCGCTGCACGACGCGGGCATCACGCCGAAGGACGTGGACCGCGTGGTGTTCGTCGGCGGCCCGACGCGCATGCCGGTGGTGCGCGCCTTTTTCGAGGAATTGTTCGGACGCAAGGCCGAGATGGGCGTGGATCCGATGGAATGCGTGGCAGCCGGCGCCGCGATCCAGGCCGGCGTGCTGGCGGGCGAGGTTGGGGGCATCGTGCTGGTGGACGTGACGCCGCTCACGTTGGGCGTCGAGACGCTGGGCGGCATCGCCACGGCGCTGATCGCGCGCAACACACCTATCCCGGTCAAGCGCAGCGAGACCTTCACTACCGCCGCCGACATGCAGACCAGCGTCACCATCCATGTGTTCCAGGGCGAGCGGCCGATGTCGGGGGACAACACCAGCCTGGGCGAATTCAACCTCGACGGCCTGCCGCCCGCGCCGCGCGGCATCCCCAAGATCGAAGTGACCTTCGACATCGACTCCAACGGCATCCTCAGCGTGTCGGCGAAGGACACCGCCAGCGGCAAGTCGCAGTCCATCAGCATCACCGGCTCCACCCGGCTTTCTGAAGACGACAAGAAACGCATGGTGGAAGATGCCGAGAAGTATGCCGATGCGGACAAGAAACGGCGCGACGACGCGGAGAAACTCAATGCCGCCGATGCCGGCTGTTACGAGGCCGAGAAACTGCTCGCCAATTTCGCCGACAAGCTTACCGACGAATTGAAAAAGCGCATCGAGACTGCCTTGCGCGAGACCAAGGAGGCGCTGATGAAGAAGGATGCGCCGCTTGCCACCGAGCGTGCGGAAGCGCTGAAGAAGGTGCTGCAGGAGGCCGGGGCGGTGCTATATGCGCAGACGGGTCAGGCACCGAAAGGCGCTCCCTACGCGGAGACGCGCTGGGAAGGGCCGGAACCTGCGCCCAACGTCGGCGCTTCGACGGGCGAACCGCGTCCGAGCGGAGCAGGCCCGCGTGGCAAGGTGGTGGATGCCGAGTATAAGGAGAACCAGTGAACTTCGAACATGTGGCGCCACCTGTAAGCAGACAGCAACTCCATAGAGGGGAATGACATGAACGATCCTCTGCCACTGCAACCGCAACAGCTCTACCAGCCCTGCGATCCGGGACAACTCGGGTTCCAGACGACGGCCGACCTCGAGGACCTGACGGAGGTCATCGGTCAGACGCGGGCCATGGATGCGATCCGCTTCGGCGCCGGCATCCGTCACGATGGCTACAACCTCTTCGTGCTCGGGCCGTCGGGCACGGGCAAGCATAGCCTCGTGCAGCAGTTCCTCAAGAAAAAGGCAGGCGGAGAGCCCAAGCAGGCCGATTGGTGCTACATCAACAACTTCGCACAGCCACACAAACCGAAGATGCTCAAGCTTCCCTCCGGCAGGGGGGAGGAGCTGCGCCAGCGTATGGAGAAGTTGGTGGAGTATCTGCGTAGCGCGATCCCCACACTGTTCGAGAGCGATGAATACCGGGCCAAGGCGGGAGCGATCCAGGAGGAGTTCAGCAAGCGGCAAGAGCAGGTGTTCAAGGAATTGGGCGAAGAGGCCGAGCAGAAGCAGATCGTCCTGTTGCGCACGCCCGAAGGATTCGCCTTCGCGCCGACCCGCGACCATGAGGTGATCCCACCGGACGAGTACGAGAAGCTGCCGGATGAGGAGAAAAAACGGGTGGAGGCGGCGATCGCCGGGCTGCAGGAGAAGCTGGAAAAGGTCATGCACCAGATGCCGCAATGGCGCAGGGAGCGGCACGAGAAGATCAAGCAGCTCGACCGCGAGACCACACTGTCGGTGGTGGACCATTCGGTGAACGAGATCAAGGAGTCCTACGCCGACCTGCCCGAGGTGTTGAAGTACCTCGATCTGGTGCAGCAGGACATGATCGACAACGCGGACGATTTCCGCAAACAGGAGGAGACTGCCACGTTCGGCGGTTTGACCATGGTCACCCGCCAGAGCTTCCACCGCTATGAGGTGAACGCGATGGTGACCAACGGCAAGGAGGACGGCGCTCCCATCGTCAGCGAGGACAACCCGACCTACAGCAACCTGGTCGGACGGGTCGAGCACCTCGCGCAACTCGGCGCGCTGGTCACGGACTTCACCCTGATCAAGTCCGGTGCGCTGCATCGTGCGAACGGCGGCTATCTGCTGCTGGATATCCGCAAGGTGCTGGTGCAGCCGTTCGCGTGGGAAGGACTGAAACGCGCGCTGCAGACGCGCGAGATCCGCATCGAATCGCTGGGCCAGATGTACAGCCTGGTCAGCACCGTATCGCTGGAGCCCGAGCCCATCCCGCTGGATGCCAAGGTGATCCTGTTCGGCGACCGCCTGTTCTATTACCTGCTGCAGCAATACGATCCGGAGTTCGGCGAACTATTCAAGGTGGCGGCGGACTTCGAGGAGCGCATCGAGCGCAATGCCGACACCCACCAGCTCTATGCACGGCTGATCGCCACGCTGGGCCGCAGGGAAAAGTTATTGCCGTTCGACCGTGGCGCAGTGGCTCGTGTGATCGAACACAGCGCGCGCCTGGTCGAGGATGCGGAAAGACTTTCCACCCACATGCGCAGTGTCGTGGACCTGCTGCATGAAGCCGATTACTGGGCGCATGAGGCGGGCAGGGCTGCGGTGGAGGTCGTCGATGTGCAGAACGCCATCGATGCCCAGATACGGCGGCAGGACAGGATCAGGGACAGGCTGCACGAGGCGATCCTGCGCGACACCCTGATGATCGCCACCGATGGGGCGGTAATGGGGCAGATCAACGGTCTTTCCGTGATCCAGCTGGGCGAGTTCGCGTTTGCCCAGCCGACCCGGATCACTGCCACGGTCCGTCTGGGCGAAGGCGAGCTGATCAACATCGAGCGCGAAGCAAAGCTTTCCGGCGCGATCCACTCCAAGGGTGTGCTGATCCTCTCGTCCTTCCTTGCCGCGCGCTATGCGAAGAACCAGCCGCTGGCGCTTTCCGCCAGCCTGGTGTTTGAACAATCCTACGGCATGATCGAAGGCGACAGCGCTTCGATGGCCGAATTGTGCGCGCTGATCTCCAACCTTGCGGATGTGCCGATCAGGCAGTCGCTGGCGATCACCGGCTCGGTGAACCAGTTCGGCCAGGCGCAGGCGATCGGCGCGGTCAACGAGAAGATCGAGGGCTTCTTCGACATCTGCAAAGCACGCGGACTGACCGGCGATCAGGGCGTGTTGATTCCCGTTTCGAACATCAAGCACCTGATGCTGCGCCGCGATGTGGTGGCGGCGGCCGAGGCGGGGAAGTTCAGCATCTACGCCGTGGAGAATGTCGATCAGGCCATCTCCATCCTGACCGGTCTGCCTGCCGGAGAGGCCGATGCCGGCGGCAACTATCCGGAAGGCAGTATCAATCGCAGAGTCGTGGAACGGCTGGCCGAGCTGACCAGGATCAGGCAATCGTTCGCACGCAAGCAGGACAAGGAAAGCGAAGCAGGCAAGAAGACCGATGCGAATGACAAGCCCCAGTGACCTGTGAACCCAAGGTGAGCGATCATTACTGCCCAACGTGATTACTACGAGGTGCTCGGCGTCGCCAAGGATGCCGACCAGAAGGCGATCAAGGACGCCTTCCGCAACCTCGCCCTGAAATATCACCCGGACCGCAACAAGGAGACGGGCGCCGAAGAGCGCTTCAAGGAGATCGCCGAGGCCTATGCCATCCTGTCCGATCCGAAGAAACGCGGCGAATACGATGCCCGCGGCTTTGCCGGTGTGGAGGGGTTCAGCCAGGAGGACCTGTTCAGCGGCATCAACTTCGACGATATTTTCGGCGGACTCAATTTCGATTCCGGCGGCGGCCCGTTCGAGGGGTTCTTTCACCGCCGTCGCAAGGGGCCTGAGCCCGGGGCGAACATCGAAGCGGAACTGTTCATCCCGCTGGAAAAAGTGGCGAGTGGCGGCGAGGAGAAAGTCCGGCTTGGGCGCCCGGCTACCTGCCGTGCCTGCCACGGCACCGGCACCGAGGGCGGCGCGGCGCCGAAGAAGTGCGAGACATGCAAGGGCACGGGGCGCATCACCCACAGCAGCCGCCAGGAAAAGGGGCATGTCCTGATCCAGCAGATCAGCACCTGCCCGGTGTGCCACGGGCGCGGCAGCATCATCGAGCGTCCCTGTCCGGTATGCCACGGCAGCGGCAGGGAGGAAAAAGAAGAGACCCTGACCGTGAAGATCCCGCAGGGGGTGGACGAGGGCATGGTGTTGCGCATTTCCGGCAAGGGGATGCCCAGCCCCGAAGCGGGTGGCGCCGCCGGAGACCTTTTCGTGGTGGTGCGTTCAAAGTCAGACCCTCGCTTCGAGCGCGCCGGGGCCGACCTGCTGCGCCAGGAGACCATCAGCCTGACCGATGCCGTGCTTGGCACCACCCTCCAAGTACCGACGCTGGATGGTTCGGCCACGGTGACCATCCCTCCCGGCATGCAGCCCGACGCGGTGTTGCGCCTCAAGGGAAAAGGCCTGCCGGAATTCGGCAACGGGCACCACGGCGAGATGTATCTGCGCATCGCGGTGCATGTGCCTGAACAGCTGACGAGTGAAGAGCGCGAGCTGTACGAGCGGCTGCGCGCCATCGGCGGAAGACAGGGATGACACTTCTCCGGGGCGGAATGATGAAACGCTTCCTCGCATTGGGTTTCCCCATTTTTTTCTGCTTCGCATCCCCTTCTCATGGTGGTGAATACGATGTCGAGCGCAACCAGATGGTGAATGAAGTGATGGCCGATGCCGCCGCCACCGCATCATCCAGCGGCACCTCCGCACTCAGCCCGCAAGTCGTCGCGGCGATGCGAAAAGTGGAGCGCGACCGTTTCGTACCCGGCTGGCTGAGCTCGCTCGCCTACCTCAACCGACCCCTTCCGATCGGCCACGGGCAGACCATCTCGCAGCCATTCATCGTCGCACTGATGACCGAGCTGATGAAGGTCAAGGCCGGTGACAGGGTGCTCGAGATCGGCACCGGCTCCGGTTATCAGGCGGCGATACTCGGCGAGCTCGCGGGTTCGGTCTACAGCATCGAGATCATCGAACCGCTGGGCAACGAGGCGGGCGAGCGGCTGAAAACGCTCGGCTACCGCAACGTGAAAACGAGGGTGGGCGACGGCTACTACGGCTGGCCGGAAGCGGCACCGTTCGACGCCATCATGGTGACCGCCGCGGCCAGCCACGTGCCGCCGCCGCTGCTCAAGCAGCTGAAACCGGGCGGGCGCATGGTGATCCCGCTCGGCACGCAGTTCATGACCCAGTCGCTGATGCTGGTGGAGAAGAAGCCGGACGGTTCGGTCGCCACCCGCCAGATATTGCCGGTGCGTTTCGTCCCGCTGACCGGCGGGCACTGACATGAATCGTCCCCCGTTCATCGCCATCGGCCTGCTTGCAGCTTGTGTGCTGGCCTACGAGGTGCTGCTCACGCGCTTGTTCAGCATCGTGCTGTGGCACCACTTCGCCTACATGATCATCAGTGCGGCGATGCTGGGCTACGGCGCGAGCGGCACGGTGCTGACCCTGCTGAAGGAAAAGACCGCCCCGCACTTCGGCGCGCTATACGTCGCGGCTGCGGCGGCGCTGGCCGTGCTGATGCCATCGGCGTTCTGGCTTGCGCAACAGGTTCCGTTCAATCCGCTCGAACTGCTGTGGGACCAGACCCAGCCTGTGAAACTGCTCGCCGTCTACCTGCTGATGATGCTGCCGTTCTTCTGCGGCGGGCTGGGCATCGGCCTCGTGTTCTCACACTTCGGCAAGCAGTCGTCGCGCATCTATGCTTTCGACATCCTTGGTGCAGGCGCGGGCAGTCTGGGCGTCATCGGCCTGCTGTTCCTCGCGCCGCCGTCCAAGGTGTTGAGCATCCTCACGGCAGTGGCCATGCTGGCTTCCGCCATTGCCATCGTCGAACTGAAGATGCGGCCGCGATGGCTGATGGGATTGTTTCTCGGCTTGGCGGTGCTGGCGTTGACTTTGCCCGCCATACCGGTGCGCCCCTCTCCCTACAAGGACCTGAGCCAGGCCATGGATATCGTCGGCGCACGAATGGTCGAGGAGCGCAGCAGTCCGCTGGGCCAGATCGCGGTGGTGGAAAACACCCGCGTACCGTTGCGCGATGCGCCGGGCATGAGCCTCAACGCCACCAGTGAGCCGCCGCCGCAGCTAGGCGTGTTCGTGGACGGCAACGGCCCGTCCGCATTGACGAAATTCGACGGCAAGCTCGCGCCGCTGGCCTATCTCGACCAGCTCACCTCGGCGCTTCCCTACCATGTGATTCCCGATCATGGATCTAAAGGGCGGCGCGTGCTGGTGCTGGGAGCCGGTGCCGGCAGTGACGTGCTGCAGGCGCTGTATCACGGCAGCTCGGCGATCGATGCCGTGGAGCTGGACCGCAACGTCACCGATCTGGTCCGCGAGCGTTTCAGCGACTATGCCGGCAACCTTTACAGCCGGCCAGGCGTCCACGTGTACGAGGCCGAGGCGCGCGGCTTTGTCAACGCCAGCCGCGAACGCTACGACCTGATCCAGCTCGCGCTGATGGATTCGTTCGGCACCGCATCGGCCGGGCTGTATGGCCTCTCCGAAAACTATCTCTACACGGTCGAGGGGATGCAGGCCTATATGAACCGCCTCACGCCGGGCGGCATGCTCGCCGTCACGCGCTGGCTCACGCTGCCGCCGCGCGATGCGCTGAAACTGTTCGCCACGGCGGTGTCCGCGCTGGAGAAGAGCGGCGTGTCCGATCCTGCCAGGCGGTTGGTGATGATCCGCGGCTGGAAGACCGTCACGCTGCTGGTGAAGAACGGCGATTTCACCGCACACGAGATCGGGGCGATCAGAAGGTTCTGCCGCGCGCGCTCTTTCGACACGGCCTGGTACCCCGGCATGCGGGCGATCGATGCGAATCGCTACAACCGGCTGGCGCAGCCCTATTTCTACGAGGGGGCGGTTGCGTTGCTGGGGTTGCAGCGGCAGGAGTTCATCGACAAGTACAAGTTCTACATCGAACCGGCGACCGACGACAGGCCGCATTTCTTCCGTTTCTTCAAATGGGATGCCGCCGAAGAGATATTCTCCCTGCGCGAGCAAGGCGGCATGGCGCTGTTCGACTGGAGCTACCCGCTGCTGGTGGCGACGCTGCTGCAGGCGATCGCGGCAAGCGTGCTGCTGATCCTGGCGCCGCTGGCCTTCTCTCGTTGCAGGCGCAACTTGCCGACTGCGCCGGTAGCCCTGTATTTTCTCGCCATCGGATTCGCCTTCATGTTCATGGAAATCGCCTTCATCCAGAAGTTCGTGCTGTTCCTTTCCCATCCGCTGTACGCCGTGGCGGTCGTGCTGTGCGCCTTCCTGGCGTTCGCCGCCGTGGGAAGCTGGCTCGCCGGACGCTCGCAGGCCGCTAACAAGGTCACGTTCGCAGTGACGGGATTGGGCGCCATCGCGGTGTTCTACCTCGCCATCCTGCCTGACCTGTTCCAGCAGCTGATCCATCTTCCCGACTCGGCAAAGATCATCATCTCCGTGCTGCTGATCGCGCCGCTGGCGATGTGCATGGGCGTGCCCTTTCCTACCGGCATGACGTGGCTGGCCGGCGTGCGCGAAGGAGCGATTCCCTGGGCATGGGCGATCAACGGCTTCGCCTCGGTGGTGGGCGCGGTCCTCGCCACGCTGCTTGCGATCCATCTGGGTTTTGCCGCGGTGATCCTGCTGTCTGTGCTGATCTACGGGCTGGCCGCTGCCGCCATGTGGAGATTCGCGCGATGAGGCCAGCCACGCATCTGCAAGCCTCGATCCGGTTCGTCGCCGGTTTCTTATTGCTGCTGGTGCTGGCCACAGGCTGGCCCGGGGCAGCGTTCGCGGCATCAGTCTCACAAGAAACTATTCAGACGGAGCAACCGGCCGACATCGAAGTCTTCGTGCGCAAGGGCTGCCCGCACTGCGCCAAGGCCAGGGAATTCCTTGCCGGACTGCAGAAGGAGCAACCGGAATTGCGCATCACGATCCGCGATGTGAGCCGCGAACCCGCTGCCATGCAGAGATTGAAGCAGCTCGCCGAAATCCACGGTGAGAAGGCGGTGCGCGTGCCCGCGTTCGAGGTGGGCGGACAGCTGATCGTCGGCTACTCCGAAAAGGCAAACACCAGCCAGCTCATACGAGACAGTCTGGCGCGAGCGCGCCTGGCCACACAAGGCGGAGATGCGGCGTTGAGTTGCGGCGCGGAAGTGACCCCGTCCTGCGGAGCCGGGCCGTCGAAGCCGGAGACCTTCGCCGTCGAATTTCTTGGCCTCAAGGTGTCGCTCGAACAAGTCGGCCTGCCGCTGTTCACAGTGGCGCTGGGCCTGCTGGACGGTTTCAACCCCTGCTCGATGTGGGTGCTGATCCTGATGATCTCGCTGCTCGCACCGCTGAACAACCGGCCGCGCATGTTCGCCATCGCCGGCACCTTCGTCGCCGTACAAGGCGTCGCCTATTTCGTGTTCCTGGCGGCGTGGCTCAACCTGTTCCTGCTGGTCGGGCTCTCGCGCACCTCCGAGATCATCATCGCCGCATTGGCGCTGCTGGCGGGTGCGATCAACCTCAAGGACTTCTGGCGTTTCGGGCAGGGCATCTCGCTGTCCATCCCCGCGGCCGCCAAGCCCGGCATCTACGCCCGCATGCGGCGCGTCATGCAGGCCGATAACCTCACTGCAGCGCTGCTCGGCACCGTGCTGCTGGGTGTGCTTGTGCAGATCGTCGAACTCATGTGCACCTCGGGTTTCCCCGCGCTGTTCACGCGCATCCTGACGCTCGAGCGGCTGGACAGCCTGAGCTATTACGCCTACCTGCTGCTCTACGATCTGGCCTACATGCTCGACGACATGATCGTGCTGGCCATCGGTGTCGTCACGCTCAGCCAGCACCGCCTGCAGGAAAGGGAGGGCCGCTGGCTCAAGCTGCTCAGCGGCCTGGTGATGGTGGGGCTGGGCATGTACCTGTTGCTGTTTCCGTATTGAGCATCATGAATCCGCACCAGCGCGACATCGAGCGGCTCTATGCTCATCTGCGCAGCGGTGCAGACGGGTTGACGCAAGCCGAAGCGAAGCGGCGGCTTGCGCGGTACGGCCCCAACCGGATCGAGAAGATCGCCGAGCAGCCGCTGGTGATCAGGTTGCTCAAGGAGTTTACCCACTTCTTCGCGCTGATCCTGTGGCTGGCGGCGGGCCTCGCGTTCTTCGCCGAATGGCGCGAGCCGGGGCAGGGCATGGCCACGCTGGGCTACGCCGTGCTCGGCGTGATCCTGATCAACGGCCTGTTCTCGTTCTGGCAGGAATACCGCGCGGAAAAGGCGCTGGCTGCGCTGCGCAACCTGCTGCCGCAGCACGCTACCGTGCTGCGCGACGGCAAGGCCGTCTCCGTTCCCGCTGCCGAGTTGGTGCCGGGCGATGTGGTGCTGTTCACGGCAGGCGATGATGTACCCGCCGATAGCCGCCTGATCGAGGCGTTCGGGGTGCGCGTCAACACCGCGACCCTTACCGGCGAATCCAAACCGATGGCGCGCGATGTGACTGCAACGGCGGAAGAATTGGCAGCACTACGGCGCGATATCCTGCATGCGGGTACCTCGCTGATCTCGGGAGAGGCAAAAGCCATGGTGTACGCCACCGGCATGCACACCGAGTTCGGCAACATCGCGCGCCTCACGCAAACCCTGCACGAGCCGCTGTCGCCGCTGCAAATAGAGATCGCGCGCATGTCGCGGCTGGTCGCGATGTTCTCCATCCTGCTCGGTGTCCTGTTCTTCCTGATCGGGCAGTTGGTCGGCCTGTCGTTCTGGGCGAACCTGCTGTTCGCCATCGGCATCATCGTTGCCAACGTACCGGAGGGCCTGCTGCCCACGGTCACGCTGTCACTCGCGCTGGCGACGCAGCGCATGGCGAAGAAGAACGCGCTGGTGCGTCATCTGCCCGCCGTGGAGACACTGGGCGCGGCAACGGTGATCTGCAGCGACAAGACCGGCACGCTGACTCAGAACCGCATGAGCATCCGGCAGGTGTTCTATTCAGGCGCGCTGCTGACACCAAACGAACTGATCGCAGCCGACCCCCTCTTCGCCGTCATGCGCAATTGCCTCGATCTGCGTCGCGTCGAACAGAACGGACAATCAGTGTGGCAGGGCGACCCGATGGAAGTCGCGCTGCTGGAAAGCGTTCCGCCGGGTGTTGCATCATTTCCGCGCCTGGACGAGATACCCTTCGATACCGAACGCAAGCGCATGTCTGTCATCTGCGATACGCCGCAGGGGCACACGCTGTATTGCAAGGGCGCGCCGGAGAGTGTGCTGCCGCTGTGCGACGCGATGCTGCAAGACGGGAATGTCATCCCGCTCGACGAAGCCGGGCGCGGCCATCTGTCGGGCACTCAGGATCAGATGGCGGCCCAGGGATTGCGCGTGATCGCCCTCGCTTATCGCGCCCTGCCGCAACACGACGCACATCGCGAGACCGAGCTGGTCTTCGCCGGACTGATCGGGCTGGTCGATCCGCCGCGCCCAGGCGTGACCGAGGCGATCGGCACCTGCCATGCGGCCGGTATCCGCGTGATCATGATCACCGGCGACCATCCGCACACCGCCGGTGCGCTGGCGCGCGAGGTCGGGCTGGCGCAGAACCCCGTTGCCGTTACCGGCGACAAGCTGCGCGTGATGTCGGATGCCGATCTGCAACTGCTGCTCGACGAGCCCGGCCTGATCTTCGCGCGCACCAGCGCCGACCAGAAGATGCGCATCGTGCAGGCCCTGCAGCGCAGGGGCGATATCGTCGCGGTGACAGGCGACGGCGTGAACGACGCACCTGCGCTGAGGTGTGCCGACATCGGCATCGCCATGGGCATCGCGGGCACCGATGTCGCCAAGGAAGCAGCCGACATCATCCTGCTCGACGACCACTTCGCCACCATCGTCACCGCCATCGAAGAAGGGCGGGCGGTGTACGACAACCTGCGCAAGTTCCTCACTTACATCCTCACCCACAACGTCGCAGAACTGGTTCCTTATCTCGCCTTCGCACTGTTCAAGGTCCCGCTGCCGCTCACGGTGATCCAGATCCTCGCCATCGACCTGGGCACCGACACTTTGCCCGCGCTGGCACTCGGCGCGGAGAAACCCGACCGGGACATCATGCTCAGACCGCCGCGACTGCCCAGCGAACGCCTGCTCAGCTGGGGTTTGCTGCTGCGCGTCTATCTCTTCCTCGGGCTACTGGAGGCGGTCGCGGGCATGGCCGCATTCTTCTTCGTGCTGCACAGCGGCGGCTGGCAGTTCGGCAGCGCGCTCGGTGCGCACGACAACCTGTATTTGCAAGGCACCACGGCCTGCCTGTCGGCCATTGTCGTGATGCAGATGGTCAACATCTTCCTGTGCCGTCATCCCTCCCTGTCCGCATTCAGCCGCGGCCACCGTTTCAATCGCATGATCGTCTACGGCATCGTCTTCGAGCTGGTGCTGATATCGCTGATCGTCTACACCCCATGGGGAAACGCACTGTTCGGTACTGCGCCGCTTGCCGCCGAAGTATGGCTGTTCCTCGTTCCGTTCGGGATCGGATTGCTGTTGCTGGAGGAAGGACGCAAGGCGTTGGTGCGCGGCATGGTGCGGCGCAACGCTGCGGAAAGCGTTGCCCGATAGGTTGCACCGCGGTACGCGTGTCTTTACCTTGGAGGAGGATACGGTCCAGGAGGTGGCGATGCCGGTATCAGTTGCCAATTGACACGGCACGCTGCCACGTACGGATAGTAGCCGGCAGGATCGGCACAGTAATACCAGTACTGCGGTTGCGTGCCCGGCACTAGGACTGCAGGAGGCTGATAGGGATCGGGATAGGGATAGACCGGATAGGGGTAGAAATACCACAGGCTCCCAACCAGCCACCACCATCCCGTTCGCCCATCATGCCGGCCATGGTACCAACGCCCTCCGCGCCAGATTTCGACATCATGTTCGTGAAAGCGCTCGATCTCGCCATGCCAGCCTGGGTGCTTCACGTCGCGTTCGCGAGAGCGTTCGTGTTCGTCGGCTACGGCGGGGGAAGTTGAGGTAACCAGGACTGCCAGCGCACAAAGAGTCGCATTGAGTTGTTTCATGATTTGCCCTCCAAAGACTCGGCTGCCATGGGGTGTCGAATTAACCCGAGCGGCCAATCTAGCTGACCCAGATGATCGTATAAATAAAGGATTTCCCGTATTTATGGGTTCACGACCACAAGGTTTTGAGCGCTGCTCGCGGCCGAGGTGTGCTGTTCTCGGGCTAGGCCCTGCTAGTGGAGGGGCACAAAGCGGTGATGCGCAGGATGGCACAGCCTGCAATAGAATCCCGTTCGTCCTGAGCCCTTCGATAAACTCAGGACAGGCCTGTCGAAGGACAGAACGGCGAGCAGAGCTAGGGCATTCACCCTTCGACAAGCTGATGGAACTACTAGCCATTCGACTAGGCTGTCAAAAGACGCCAGCCAAGTCGCTGGTTATCAGGGCGAACGGTTTCGTTAGGAAAGGAAGGCTATGTTCTGGGTTTACATCCTTCGCTGTGCCGACGGCAGCTACTACACGGGACACACCGATAACCTCGAAGCACGCATCGGTCTGCATCAGTCCGGAGAATGCGATGGCTATACCTCAAAGCGTCTGCCGGTCCAGCTTGCGTGGTCGCAGGAATGCACCACTCGCGAAGAAGCCTTGTCTGCAGAGATGCAGATCAAGGGCTGGAGTCGCAGGAAGAAGGAAGCCATGATGCGCGGCGACTGGCCGGAGGTGTCCCGGCTTGCACACGCCAACTCCAAAGTCCGTTCGTCCTGAGCCTGTCGAAGGAATGGACGGCGCTCCGATCCCGTTCATGGTTCGACAGGCTCACCACGAACGGGAGAGAGAAATGGCGCATGATTGATGGCTTTCGGATTCAAGTCCCCCCCGCTTTGCGGTAAGCTACGCGCTTTCCAAAAACGCATGTGAATTCCAAATGGCTCAATACGTAATGTCGATGCTCCGCGTGAGCAAGATCGTTCCCCCCAAGCGTCAGATCATCAAGGACATCTCCCTCAGCTTCTTCCCCGGCGCGAAGATCGGCCTGCTGGGCCTGAACGGCTCGGGCAAGTCCACCGTCCTGAAGATCATGGCGGGCGTGGATAACGAGTTCGACGGCGAGGTGCAGCGCGAGCCCAACATCCGCATCGGCTACCTGCCGCAGGAGCCGGTGCTCGATCCGGAATGGACCGTGCGCCAGGAAGTGGAGTCTGCTTTGGGCGAAGTGATGCAGGCGCAGAAGAAACTGGACGAGGTGTACGCCGCCTACGCCGACGAGAACGCCGACTTCGATGCGCTCGCCGCCGAGCAGGCGCGCCTCGAGGCCATCATCGCCACCTCCGGCTCTGATTCCGAACACCAGATGGAGATCGCCGCCGACGCGCTGCGCCTGCCCGCGTGGAATGCCGTGATCAAGAACCTCTCCGGCGGCGAGAAGCGCCGCGTGGCGCTGTGCAAGCTGCTGCTGGAAAAGCCCGACATGCTGCTGCTGGACGAGCCGACCAACCACCTCGACGCCGAGTCCGTCGAATGGCTGGAACAGTTCCTGGTGCGCTTCCCCGGCACCGTGGTCGCCGTCACCCACGACCGCTACTTCCTCGACAACGCCGCCGAATGGATCCTCGAACTCGACCGCGGCCACGGCATCCCGTGGAAGGGCAACTACTCCAGCTGGCTGGAGCAGAAGGAAGCCCGCCTCGAGCAGGAGAACAAGCAGATCGACGCGCACATGAAAGCGATGAAGCAGGAACTGGAATGGGTGCGCCAGAATCCGAAGGCACGCCAAGCCAAGTCCAAGGCGCGTCTGGCCCGCTTCGAGGAACTGTCGAATGTCGAATACCAGAAGCGCAACGAGACGCAGGAGATCTTCATTCCCGTTGGCGAGCGACTCGGCAACGAAGTCATCGAGTTCGAGAACGTCTCCAAGGCCTACGGCGACCGTCTGCTGATCGACAACCTCAGCTTCAAGATTCCCGCGGGCGCGATCGTCGGCATCATCGGCCCGAACGGCGCGGGTAAGTCCACGCTGTTCCGCATGATCACCGGGAAAGAAACTCCCGATTCCGGCAGCGTGAAGATCGGCCAGACCGTGAAGATCGCGCACGTCGATCAGGCGCGCGATTCGCTGGACAATGGCAAGACCGTGTTCGACGCCATCTCCGGCGGCAACGAGATCCTGACCGTCGGCAAATACGAGACCCCGGCGCGCGCGTACATCGGCCGCTTCAACTTCAAGGGCGCGGACCAGGGCAAGATCGTCGGTCAGCTGTCAGGCGGCGAACGCGGCCGCCTGCATCTGGCGCAGACGCTGATCTCCGGCGGCAACGTGCTGCTGCTCGACGAACCGTCCAACGACCTCGACGTCGAGACGTTGCGCGCGCTCGAAGACGCGCTGCTCGAATTCGCCGGCTGCGTCGCCGTCATCTCCCACGACCGCTGGTTCCTCGACCGCATCGCCACCCACATCCTCGCCTGCGAAGGCGATTCGAAGTGGGTGTTCTTCGACGGCAACTACCAGGAATACGAAGCGGACAAGAAGAAGCGCCTGGGCGAGGAAGGTGCGAAGCCGAAGCGGATTCGGTATAAGCCGATCAGCCGCTAGGCAAATCCATTTCGCCTGACCTTTATTGTTTTTGGCAACGAGGAAGAAATGAGCGAGGTGCCCAATTCCGAATCTTTGGAATCAATTGTAAAAAGATTGCGTGAGTTGGAGCGCCTTGCGCTAGCGAATTTTTTATCAGGAAAACCCACCTTATATATTGCACATGCTGATGAACCCGTCAGAGTTTGCGAAGACAGTAATAGCAATAAGCAACACAACGTTTACAAAGTCGATGTGGAAAGTGTCCAAAAATATTTGGACGAAGTTGGACATATAGTAGAGCGCTTCGTAAAGGAGGTGCCGTCAGATTCTGGCGTACCAAATCCAATAGCAGATCTTAGGTTTCTCGAGATTCATGATGATGTAGATCATCCTTTAAATGATCACCTCAATACACTTGTGGCAAGAAGTTCTATCAACTTTGCTTACTCAAAATTCCATTTACCAATTGAGCTTCAAGTTGTAACTAAATTTAGCATCCTTGACCTATTACACACTCACTGCGAGTGCCCATTCTTTATTCGTGTCGATCATGGCACTCACGTAGAAGTAAGAGCTGACAAAATTGTTTGTGATGGTGAGTTTGGTATCGAAGCGTACACCCCATCGCGGAAACAACTTCCCGCATTTGTATCAATTAAACTCGAACACGGTTCATTCCATGAAAGAGTTATTTTTGCCTTTTTAAAAATTAAAGACGCAAAATGTCTCGGCGCCTCTTTTGGCAAAAAGGTTAGGGTTCACAAAGTTGATTATGAAGGCATCACAAACTTTATTAATTCAAAGTTTAAAGGCGGAGCTCTATTTTCAAATTGCTCATTTGCATTGGCCCCCGATTTCCACGGTGCTGAGCTACATCAAGATACGATTTTTCAAGACTGTTCTTTTGATTCATCTAATAGCGAAATTGCCAATATCGCATCATTCAGGGTTCTCAAAGCACACTTCGGAAAAATGAGGGACTCAAAACATGAGTTAATGTTTTATGCACTTGAACAAAGGGCCGAGAGAAAGAGTGCTAAAAACGGACCAATTGTTTCTACCATTTCATGGCTATATGACGAAATTTCAGAATATGGGTCTTCCGTAGACCGAAGCGCAAAATTTTTTATTTTTTGGAATATTAATTTCTTTCTATTTTTCTATTTGGCAGTAGTTGGTTCTAGCCAAAAACTTGTTACGGTTAAAAATGAAGCTTTAGATAATTACCCGGCATTAATGCTTACACTTCAAAATATTTTTAATCCGCTCGCCCTTTTTTCGGAGAAACAACTAGCCAGCGTAAATAGCATTGCGATCTACGTGGCCTCACTTATTCAAAGTTTCGGGGCTCTCGCAACACTAACTTTAATGTTGTTAGCTATTAGAGGAAGATTCCGTAAGGGTGGCGGTGCTGACACATAATGAAAACGTCAGACTCGAATCTTTCACACTGTATGGGTAACCATATTGCTCCCGTCGAACTCGAAAAGTTCTATCGCCTCATCAACTACGGCACCCATGGTGCGGGTGCTCGGGCCGCGTTCGAAACTGCCCCCTTTGTGAGTTTTCCCATATAAACACCGGATAATGATTTAGGCATGGAACCTGTTTCTACTCTGTTGCGAAGCCCCCTATTAGCACTGTCGGGACCGATTCTAGTTTTCTCTCTTGTCGCACTCTTCTGGATGCGATCTGGATCAATTTATTCCTTGCTAGAGCGAGTATGGAGGCTCATCGCTGGAAAAGCAGAGGTATCGGATGCGACCTTGAAGGCGTTCATTCAGGACTCTCGGGATATTGAAAAATTCAGGTTCATGTATGGATTAAGGGTTGAAACAATAGAGGAGTTACACAAGTTACTTGAATGGCTAAAGAGGAACTCTATCAGTATCAGCTCAGCCCAAAGAGCCAGACGATGGATTGATGCGAAATCATCAGGACTCATTTCCTCCCCACCTAAGCACTATCAGCTTTTCAAGATGATTAACCTGTTAGGTTGCATGTTTGTTGCGATGGTATTTGCAGAGGTTTCAACCTCTCAATCAGCTTTACTCCAAATGAAAAAATCAAAGACTTGGTTTTTAGCCGACACCAAAATCGTAAAAGGTTTAACGGACGATTGGGTTATAGAGAAAACTCAGTGTTCAGCGGATATAAAGAACATCAGAGCCAAAGGATTCACAGAAAGTGAGACGATGACGATTTGCGAAGCATTGAAGGACGATACTCTCAAACAACTTGTCTCTGATACCGTTAAGACGCAAAGGCTATTTGGCATTCTATTCGGCGTGGGGGTGCTTATTTGGATGATAGTAATAGTCTTTCAGATGGCCTCTGCCAAGGCTGCAATAGATATAAATAGGGCCGTAACGAATACCGATTCCCTAAGTAGCGAATCAACGGGGTCAGTATCGCAATAGTTTTTTCACATCGCCCGTAGGGGCGTTCAATGAATACTTTTTATTGATGGAATTTGCGTAGGGCGGACCGGAAACATAAATCGAAGCTGTCCCCTTTAGTTCCTTCCGGTAGCTCTTCCCCTTCCGACATTCTTCTGCCTGCGACTTTTCATGAACTATAAGCTGCCCTTTCTGAAAGTCATCATCTCTTCTCTCTATTTTTCCTGGACTAACAAGGCGGAATTGTTGAGGGCGATTGCCCTGCCGACTTTGGTGCTGGTGGTTATCTGGGCTGTGGCAAATGTGTTCCTGGATAAGCTGGCCGGCGGGGGCATTTGGGTGGTCGTGCTGGCATTTGGTTTTGGGTTTTCGTTCTTTGCGGTGACTTGTCACAGATTGATATTGGTGGAAAGCAGGGACCGCTATCGATTCTTCAAAGATAGACCGGGCTATCGTGAGCTGATGTTTCTGGGATGGGTGGTGGCGATCTATTTCATAGTGACGATCTTGAAAGCTCCATTCGTAGTCGCTGCGGGAACTATCCTGGGTGAAACCGCGGTAACGGGGCAGGGAGAGATCGTGGGATGGGTGAAGGAGATTGCCTCGATCCCGGCTTTGTATGTTTTGGCCCGGTTCAGCCTGATTTTCCCCGCGGCAGCGATCGATAACAGTGTAACGATGAGATGGGCATGGCAACGCACCAAGGGGAACGGGTGGAGGATATTTCTCGTGGTGGGTTTGTTCCCTTGGCTTATCGAGAGTGCGATCGGGCTTCTGCTACGTCAGGATGCATCTACCGTGGAATGGGTGCTTCTGGCTATTTTTGCTTACATCGGGCTTGCTGTTGGCATCATTGCGCTTTCATTCACCTATAGAGAGTTTGCTAAGCAGGGTTGATGCAAATCAGGGGGGCTCTTTTTCGGCATTCTCATCGCCCGCAGGGGCGATGTTCTTTTCTGCTCCCACAACCTAGGCCAGCAGCACCGCGACGATGCCGCCGATGAAGGCTCCGGCACACCTCGTCATCTGCTTTAACGCTGGGTCTGCGCGCTTTTCGGCTTGTCCCAGTTCTTGAATCTCTTCTTGCAGAAATAATCGGGGACAGACTACGCTTTCAGAATTAGCAGCGTTACCGGAGTAGAATCGCTTGCAGTGCATCACCCTCAATCAGCAACCAAGGAGAGATCATCATGGGAAGCAAAGACAAGAGGAAAGAATCCAAGGGCAAGAAGCCGCAACCCAAACCGGTACCCGCAGCGAAATAAACCGGAGCCGATCGACGCATGGGGACATGCTTCGCATCAAGCCTCTCGGCTGCACCCTGATGCGGATGAATCATGAGAATCAAAGGGGCAGCTTCGAATTGTTTTCTCTGCCTCGGCAACGTCAATTGATTTCCAGGGGAACGAAAATGAACAGACACCAGATGATTTCCGGCCTGCTCTGCCTGCTGGCTGCCGGCGTTGCCCAGTGTGCGCAGGCCGCACCTGCCGATGGCTGGGATGGCTGTTATGCGGGAGTTCACGGCGGATATGGTTCGGCGAGCATCGGGGGCGTCGACCTCCTCGTCAACAATGCGATCGGTTCGGCCACGGCCGATGGCGGAGTGATCGGCGGGCAGGCGGGGTGCGATCGCCAGTCGGCGAACTGGGTGATGGGCGGGCAGCTCTCCGCAAGCAAAGGGTTCCTGAGCGGCAGCCACCAGTACCACCTCGGCAGCGGCCCTTTTAACCGAGTTACCTACAATGTCGATTATCTGGCTTCCCTTGCGGGGCGGATCGGTTATGTGTTCCAGCCGCAGACGCTGGCCTATCTGAAAGTCGGCGGCGCGATGACCCGTACGAATCACAACGACTCCGATCCGGCGCCGCTTTTCGGCGTGCCTTATACCGGCAACAAGACAGCCACCCGCAACGGGTGGCTGGTCGGCGTCGGCCTGGAGCGCAAGATCGGCAGCGACCTGTCCGGCTTTGTCGAATTCAACTACATGGATTTCGGCAGGCAGAACGTCACCATCGCCTACAGCGACGGGGTGATCGCCACCTATTCGTTCAGGCAGAAGTTGAGTTACCTCGGTTTGGGCGTGAATTACCGTTATTGACCGTTAGCCCGTGTAGGATGGGTATCGCTACGCTCCACCCAACCTACGAGATCGAACTCATGGGGTCAGCTTCATATTATTTTTCGCATGAATAATCACATCACTTCCGTCCCCCTCGAAAAATCCTACCGCCTCATCAACCACGGCCCCACGGTGCTGGTGTCGGCGCGCCACGGCGGCGTGGACAACGTGATGGCGGCGGCATGGTGCTGTGCGCTGGATTTCGCGCCGCCCAAGCTGACGGTGGTGCTGGACAAGTCCTCCCGGACGCGCGCGCTGGTGGAGCAGAGCGGCCGCTTCGTCATCCAGGTGCCCACGGCGGCGCAGTTGAAGCTCACGCACGCGGTGGGCAACCTCAGCATGAACGACGCGCCGGACAAGCTGGCGCGCTGCGGCGTGGAGCTGTTCGACATCGAGGGTTTCGACCTGCCGCTCGTCGCGGGCTGTGCCGGCTGGCTCGCCTGCCGGCTTATCCCCGAGCCGCACAACCAGCAGGCCTACGATCTCTTCATCGGCGAGGTGGTCGGCGCGTGGGCCGACAGCCGCGTGTTCGGCGACGGGCGCTGGCATTTCGAGGATGCCGATCCCGGATTGCGCAGCCTGCATTACGTGGCGGGCGGCCAGTTCTACGCCACGGGCGAGGCGATGTCGGTTCAGGATTAGAGTGTAGCGCCCCTCACCATGTCCATTCTTGATTCACTTGCCCCCACCGGCCCGTTCATGGAGTTCTTCGTTTATGCAGCGGAGCTGTATGGCGTGCGCTACCTGGTGATGGCGGCGGTGGCATTCCTGATTGCACGCCCGGTGGCAGGCTGGGGATGGGGGCGGGTGCATGCGGATGCGCCGGCGGTATTCGACACCTGGCGCAATGTCCGCCGCGAATTGTGGTATTCGTTCCTGACGGTGATTGTTTTCGGCCTGGTCAATGCGGCATTGTTCGGATGGGAGTGGTTTGACAACTGCCTGATGTATTTTGACGAAGCCGACTATCCCGAGTGGTGGTTCTGGCTCAGCATTCCGGCGATGCTGTTGCTGCATGACACGCTCTTCTACTGGCTGCATCGCGTCATGCATGCGCGCTGGTTGTACGGTGTGATGCACCGCGTTCACCACCAGTCCGTGCATCCCACCGCCTTTGCCGCCTACAGTTTTCATCCGAGCGAGGCCGTCGGCGAGGCGCTCATTGTCGTTGCCATCATCTATATCATCCCGGTGCATCCGCTGGCGTTCCTGATATTCCAGACGATCTCGACCGCGTATAACGTGTACGGGCACTGCGGGCGCGAGTTCTATCCGGCGGGGACGGCCACGCACTGGCTGGGGCGCTGGATCAATACATCGACGGCGCATGCGATGCACCATTCCCATGGACGTTACAACTACGGCTTTTATTTCCTGTTCTGGGACAGGCTGATGGGAACCCTCGATCCTGCGTACGGAGTGAAGGTGGAGCGGCCTTGAATGCCTTTAGCCAATAGGGTCAGCATCGCCATCGAGCCACTCAGGAAAGGATGAGGCGACATAAGTTAATGGGCTCAGCATCGCATTGCCTCACACATCGCCCGCAAGGGCGATGTTCTTTTCTGCCCCCACTAAGCCAGCAGCACCGCCACGAGGCCGCTGATGAATATCCCGTCGAAACTGCCTGCGCCACCGATCGAGGCGAACGGCGCGCCCAGGCGCTGGATGTCCCGAAGGTGCAGCAGGTCGGCGCCGATCAGCACGCCTAGGGTGCCGCTGATGAAGGCCAGCGGTGCGGCATCGGCCGGATCGAGCGCGATGGAGACCAGCGCCGCCATCAGGGGCGCGAGCAGCATCGGCGCGCCCAGGCCGACGCCGGGCAGGGCGCGGGTGGTCTTGAAGCACAGCAGGGCGACGGCCGCGACCGCGAGAATGACGTAGAAGATATTCAGGGGATGCTGCGTCAGCAGGTAGATGCTGAATGCGGCGGGAACCACGCAGCCGCCGACGTTGACCAGCACGATTGTCCGGCCGGTATGCGGCATCTGGCTGTAGAGATCGCGCAACGGCGGCGGCAGGTCTTCCAGCTTGGGCGGTTCGCTTTTCATGCTGAACAGGGGCAGGTTGATCAGGCTGCCGCCCAATATGGTGAGGAACAGCAGCAGGGCGGAGTCGGGGGAAAGGCCAAGCTTCTCGAACGCGATGGTCAGCGCGCCCAGCTGCAGGCTTACCACCAGCATGGCGAGGGCGGCGATTAGCAGGAGGTACCGGAGCGGAAATTTCGGCATGCGCCATTGTGTCGCAAATACTGATTCATGGGGAGCAGGTCCAGCGCGTATACGGGTTCCGGGTCTGTTACCATCCCCCTGTATAACAAGTCCTCCGTTCGCGGTGAGCTTGTCGAACCATGAGCGGAGGACGGTATTAAATCAGCGACTTGCAATGCTCACCCTTCGACAAGCTCAGGGCGAACGGACTTTTTGAGCACTGTTTACTCAGGAGGCGAACGATGAACGAGGTCTCTCAAACGTCAGGCGACAAGCGCAACATCTGGCTGCGCGGCCTGTTCATGCTGTTGATGCTGCTGGTGCTCCATGTGTGCGGGACGGTGCTCTTGATCATCGCCGTCATCCAGTTCGTGATCGCGCTGGTGAACGGAGGTCCCAACGACCGGCTGGTCGTGTTCGGCCGCAATCTGGGCAGCTATTTCAGGCAGATCGTGCTGTTCCTCACGTTCGCCACCGAGGAAGTTCCCTTCCCGTTCAGCGAGTGGCCAGCGGATTGAGAGTCTTGCCATGGAATTGACCGAACTGGGTCTGGATCGCGCGCTGGCGGAGCAGGCAACGTGCGGATCGGGCCAGCGCCTGGCGCGGGTGACTGCCGTCGACCGCGGGCGGTACGTCGTCCGCGATGAACAGGGCGAGGTGCCTGCCGAGCCGACGGGCAAGTTCCTTCACGCCGCCGCCTCTTCGGTGGATATGCCTTGCGTGGGCGATTGGGTGTGCGTGCAGTATCACGATGTATCGTCGCATGCGAGCATCCACGATGTGGTGCCCAGAAGGTCTTTCCTGCGGCGCAAGTCTCCCGGCAAGAACATCGATTTCCAGATGATCGCGGCGAACATCGATGTGGCATTCATCGTGCAGTCGTGCCATTTTGATTTCAACGTGCGCAGGCTGGAGCGCTACCTGGTGATGGTCAACGAGGGACAGATCGAGCCGGTGCTGCTGCTGACCAAGACGGACCTGGTCAGTGCTGCGGAGCTGGAGCGCATGCTCGACAGCATTCGCGCGGCAGGCATCACGGCCAGGATCGTCACGCTCAGCAACGTGACGGGCGAAGGCGTCGATCAGGTGAAGGGGCTCATGGTGCCGGGCAAGACCTATTGCCTGCTCGGCTCTTCGGGGGTGGGCAAGACGACGCTGATCAATCAGCTGCTTGGTCGTGACGCGCTGGAGACCGCGGCTGTCAGTGGCACCGGCGAGGGCCGGCACACCACCACGCGCCGCCACCTGGTCGTGCTCGACAACGGCGCGCTGCTGATCGACATGCCGGGGATGCGCGAGCTGGGAATCCTGAGTGCGGGAGAAGGACTGGACGACAGCTTCGCCGACATCAAGTCGCTTGTTGCAAGATGCCGCTTCGCCGATTGCAGCCACAACAACGAGCCGGGCTGCGCAATCCGCAAGGCGATCGAAAGCGGCGAGCTGAACCCGGAGCATTACCAGAGCTACCTGAAGCTCAAGGCCGAATCCGATTTCAACGAGATGTCGTACGTGGACAAGCGCAAGAAGGACAAGGCTTTCGGCAAGATGGTGAAGACGGTGCTGAAGAAGGACAAGCGGAAGTGAGATACCCCAAAAGTTAATGAAGACATAATGAACGAGGGGATGATGCGCAGCGACAAGAATTCGTTAGGTCAGCCCATTGGCTTCGACGTTGCGGACTGGAAGCCGGCGGTACGCCCGGCACATAAAGTATTGACGGGGCGGTTCTGCCGCCTTGAGCCGCTCGATGCCGCGGCCCACGCCTCGGACCTCTTCGCGGCCAACGCGCTGGATGTCGAGGGCAGGAACTGGACCTATCTCCCTTACGGCCCCTTCGATTCGCTTCCATCCTATCGCAGTTGGGTGGAGCAGTCCTCTTCCACTTCCGATCCGCTGTTCTTTGCCATTATCAGCAATGAGACGGGGAAGACGGTCGGTGTCGCCAGCTATCTGCGCATCGACCCGGCGAACGGCTCCATCGAGGTCGGCCATCTCAATTTCTCGCCGTTGATGCAGAAGACACCCATCGCGACCGAGGCTATGTGGCTCATGATGCGGGAGGCGTTCTTGCTGGGATACCGGCGCTACGAGTGGAAATGCAACGCGCTGAACCAGCCGTCGCGTTCCGCGGCGCAACGCCTCGGCCTGTCGTTCGAAGGCGTCTTCCGCCAGGCTGCGGTCAACAAGGGACGCAACCGCGACACGGCATGGTATGCGGCAATAGACGGCGAATGGCCCGCCCTGGATGAGGCATTTCAGAAATGGCTATCCCCGGACAATTTCGATAACGCAGGAATGCAACGGGTCTCGCTGTCGGAATTGACCGAGCCCATCCTCGTTCGACGGGGATAAACCTGTTGTTGGCACCTGCGTCGGTCATGGCCGATCAGCAAACGGAGCCATGACGTGAGTGGTCGTCTGTATTACACTTCATGCCCATGATGTAGTCATGGTGATGGCATGAGCAGCGAGTGTTATCCGGAAGAATCCGGGATTGCAGCAGTCAAACCGGCTGCGGAGAAGCAAGGGGAGGTTGCCGAGATGTCAGCCGAAGTCGGCGCAATCCGGCGCGGCTCGCCCATGCACGAACTCCACCTGAAGGAATTCATACTCGACAACGCCCGCGAAGCGGTCTATCTGATCGGTTCCGATCGGCGTTTCGTCTACGTCAACGACGAGGCTTGCCATTCCTTGGGGTACGCGCGGGAAGAATTGCTTGGAAAAACGCCCGAGGATATCGACCCCGACATCACTCCGGAACTTGGCCGCTGGATTCGCGCGCAGTTGGCGGAGCGGGGCAGCGTAACGATCGAGACCCGCCACCGGCGGCACGACGGAAGCACGTTCCCGGTGGAAATGCAGGGGACTCTGTTCGAATACCAGGGGCAGATGGTGAACGTGGCTTTCGTGCGCGATATCACCGGGCGCAGGCGGCAGAAGAGCCAACTGGAACTGCTGGAGCATGCCGTCAATCTGACGTCGGACGGCGTCTTCCTGATGGACGAGAATGTGCGTTTCGTCTACGTCAACGAGGCGGCCTGCCGTTCGCTCGGCTTCAGCCGGGAAGAACTGCTGGGGAAGACCCCGCCGGATATCGATCCCGACATCACTCTCGAAGCGTGCCTGGACATGCTGCATGCGGCGACGGCCGAGCCCGGACGTTTTGAAAGCAGGCATCGCGCCAAGGATGGCCGCATCTTTCCAGTCGAGTTGACAGCCGTCATCTTTGAACAGGACAGCAGAAGATTCGCCCTGACTATGGCGCGCGACATCACCGAGCGCAAGCGCATGGAAGACAAGCTCGCCGCCCGCGAGCGCGAGTTCCGCACCCTGGCGGAGAATTCGCCGGACACCATTGCGCGTTATGGACGTGACCACCGTCGCCTGTATGTCAATCCGGCTTATGCCGCGCAGGTCGATAGCTCCGCCGACGTCCTGCTGGGCAAAATGCCGACCGAATGCCCGGTATACGCCAATGCCGCCGAATACGAAGCCAGGATCGACGAGGTGTTCGCCAGCGGGAACGAGACCGAGTTCGAGCTGAAATGGGCGAACAGGGATGGTCAGGAGGTTTGCATCCTGCTCCGCCTGACCCCCGAGTTCGGCAAGGACGGCGAGGTGGCGAGCGTTCTGGCGGTGGGGCGCGACATCACGGAACTGAGTGCCTCGCGCCTGAAGATACACCAGATGGCGTTCTACGATGCGCTGACCTCGCTGCCGAACCGCGCGCTATTCGGCGACCGGCTGCGCCAGATACTCGCCGAGGCTTCCTGGCACGGACAACTGGCCGGCGTGATGATGCTCGACCTGGACCGTTTCAAGACGGTGAACGATACGATGGGTCATCCGGCCGGCGATGAGTTGCTGCGCGAAACCGCTTCACGGTTGAGCAGCTGCGTTCGTTCATATGATACGGTGGCGCGGTTGGGCGGGGACGAATTCGCCATCCTGTTGCCGGAGATCCGTTCCGGCGATGACCTGGGGCGGCTGGCCGCGAAGATGCTTGATGCGATCAACCGACCTTTCGTGCTGGGCGACAAGGAGGTGTTCGTTTCGTGCAGCATCGGCATCACACTGTATCCGGCCGACAGCACCGAGTCCGATGACCTGCTGAAATTCGCAGATTCGGCGCTGTATTCCGCCAAGCGTTCCGGTCGCAACAAGTTCTGTTTCTATTCTAGGCAATTGACTGAGAGCGCCAACGAACGCCTGATGCTGGAATCCGAATTGCGCCGCGCCATCGAGCGCAAGGAACTGGAGCTGTATTACCAGCCCAAAGTGCGGCTGGAGGACGGCGCGCTCATCGGTTCAGAAGCGTTGCTTCGCTGGAAGCATCGGCAGCGCGGCGTGGTGTCGCCGGACAAATTCATCGGCATCGCCGAGGATAGCGGCCTGATCGTCGAGATCGGCGAATGGGTGTTGCATGAGGCTTGCCGGGTCGCTTGCGCATGGAATGGCGCAGGCAAGCCATTGCATAAAGTGGCGATCAACCTGTCGGCACGGCAGTTCCAGACGGGCGATCTGGTCAGAACCCTGCGCGGGGTGCTGGAGGCGACAGGCTGTTATCCGGAATGGATCGAACTGGAAATCACCGAGAGCCTGCTGCTGGATGAAGAAAGCGAAGTGCTGGAAATGCTCAAGGCGTTCAGGTCGCTGGGCATCTCGATCGCCATCGATGATTTCGGTACCGGTTATTCCGCCCTGAGCTACCTGGCCCGGTTCCCGATCGATACGCTGAAGATCGATCAATCATTCATACGCAACGTCACTACCGATCGCTACAGTGCCGAACTGGTGAAGGCGATCGTGACCATCGCGCATTGCCTGGAATACCAGGTGGTGGCCGAAGGGGTGGAGACGGAGGAACAGGCGGCATTCCTGAAAACGCATGGTTGCGAGATCGCACAGGGATATCTTTATGGAAGGCCAATGCCACAGCAGGAGTTCGAATGCCTGCCCCTTTCGTTCAATGAAACGATTTAGCGATGTTTCCGTCCCCGGGCCAAGCCACCGGACGACAGGAGCCAGGGCGGCAGGATGGAGCGAGGTTCCGCAACTGCCCCATCGGTGAATTCATCTGTCCACTAAAGGGTGTGTGGCCCTGCACGCTCAGCGGGTAAAATGGCGGGCGGCGGTGTTCCGATGCCTCCGGCGCAGCGACGATTCCAACCATTCTTTTTTTCCGTGTTCAAGCGATGTCCGCAGAGTTGTATGACCAGATCATTCCCGAAAACAGGGGCGAAGTAGATGCGCATTGCGTGAGGACCCTGTTCGAGCGTGCGCGTCAGGCGACGCAGCTCGCACCGCTGGGAACCCTGTTCATCTTCTGGGTCGTGTATGCCACGGCCGGCCTGCCACTCGCGCTCGGCTGGATGATCGTCAACACACTGCCGGATGCGCTTACGTTCGTGCTGACCTCGCGCCTGCTGAGAAACCCTCCGCCGGCCGGGCGCATTGCCTACTGGCACAACTGGCAGGTCGTCCTGCGCATCCTGCAGGGATTGTGCTGGGGCTCCGCGGTGGTGGTCTTCCACATCCCGGACGATCCCACCGCGTTCAACGACATAGCCATTCTCGCCGTGCTGGCTGCAGTCACCGCGACCAACGTGGTCAGCATGGCACCCTCGTTCCGCACCGTGGCGGGCTTCTGCATATCCACGCTGCTCGTCCCCATCCTCTATTCCGTCTGGCTGGGCGATGTGATCCACATCAAGATCGCGGTCGCCCTGGGCCTGCTGCTGCTGGTCGAGTTGCAGTTCGGCTGGGACGCTTACCGCCAGTTCGCCGGTGGCGTGCATCAACTGGTGCTGAACCAGAAGATTCGCAAGCAGCTGGAACTGCGCAACATCGAACTCGGCGAGCTCAACCAGAAGCTCCGCGTCATCGCCATCCACGACCAGCTCACCGGGCTGTACAACCGCCATTTCATGGTGGACCAGATCGAGCGGCAGCGCGAGCTGTTCGCGCGCCACGGCAACATCTGCAGCATCGTGCTGTTCGATATCGACCACTTCAAGCAGATTAACGACCGCTACGGCCATGCGGTGGGCGACGACGTCCTTGTGGCTTTCAGCCGCCGCGTCGAGACGCTGTTGCGGCAGGGAGATGCGCTCGGTCGCTACGGCGGCGAGGAGTTCGTGCTGGTGCTGCCGATGACCGACCTGAATGCGGCGCTGCATCTCGCCGAGCGCATCCGCAGCGCCATGGCCGGCAGTCCCCTGGTGTTCCAGCCCGAAGAGATCACTGTGACCGCCTCCTTCGGTGTCGCCCAGCTCGAACAGGGTGAAGATGCGGACCACTGGTTGCTGCGCGCCGATCAGGCGCTGTACCGGGCGAAAGAGAACGGGCGGAATCGCGCGGTGGCCTAGCCGCAGTCCACAAGACTCCGGCGATGCCGGATGCGCTTGATGCGCGAATGAACTGAACCTGAGATGGAGAAAGAAAGCGAAATGAATACTGCTCCCGACGCCGGCAAGGCGAGGCCGCTTGCCGGCGACAAGCGCAAGCTCATCGTCATCCTGTCGTTGTTGTTGAGCGTGGGCTTTGCAGTCATCGCGCTGGTCAATTACCACGTGTCCAAGGCGGCCATCCGCGAATCCATCGTCGCGAACGAGTTGCCGCTGACCTCCGACAACATCTACTCGGAGTTGCAGAAGGACCTCATCCGGCCCGTGTTCATTTCTTCCATGATGGCCAGCGACACTTTCCTGCGCGACTGGGTGATCTCGGGCGAAAAGGATGTGGGGCGCATGACCAAGTACCTGCACGAGGTCATGGAGCGCTATCACACCTTCACCGGTTTCTTCGTGTCCGACCGCACTTCGGCTTACTACCATGCCGACGGCGTGCTGAAGACGGTGAGCCGGGACGAGCCGCGCGACAAGTGGTATTACCGGGTGCGCGGCATGGACACGCCCTACGAGATCAACGTCGATCCGGACCTGGCGAACAAGGATGCGCTGACCATCTTCATCAATTACCGCGTGCTGGATTACCAGGGGAAATTCATCGGCGCGGCGGGCGTCGGGCTGACGGTGGATGCCGTGAACATCCTGCTCAACAAGTACCAGCAGCGCTACGCGCGCACCATCTATTTCGTCGACCCGCAGGGCAAGGTGGTGATGACGGGGAGCAGCTCCGGCTTGCAGGGCAAGGACATCCGTTCGCTGCCCGGCATCGGGGCGCTGGCCGGCCGCATGCTGCAGAAGGAGGGCGGCTCGTTCCAGTATGAGGCCGAAGGAAGCAGCCACTTGCTGAACGTCCGCTACATCCCGGAGCTTAACTGGTACCTGTTCGCCGAGAAGAACGAAGATGCGATGCTGGCCGGCATACGCCACACCCTGTACACCAACCTCGCGCTCGCTTTCATCGTCACGTTGATCGTCCTGCTGCTGACCAGCCTGACCATCAGCCGCTACCAGGGCCGCCTCGAGGTGATGGCGACCACGGACAAGCTCACCGGCCTGGCCAACCGGCAGGCGTTCGAGATACTGATCGGGCAGATGCTGCCGGAGGCGGAGCGCAGCAAGAAGCCGGTAGCTGCCTTGCTGATGGACATCGACCACTTCAAGCAATGCAACGACCGTTACGGCCACCTGGTGGGCGACAAGGTCATCCAGCATGTCGCCACCATCATCCGTTCCACGCTGCGCCAGTCGGACATCGTGTGCCGCTGGGGCGGCGAGGAATTCCTGATGGTGATCAAGGATTGCAGCCGCGAACAAGGCTTGCAGATCGCCGGGAAGATCTGCGATGCCGTGCGTAATGCGCCGCTCCAGCTCGACGGCGAAACGCTGAACATCACCATCAGCGCGGGCGTCGCTAGCGGTTTCGAGGAGGAGCGCTTGCTGGTCGAGGCCGACGCGGCGCTGTACGCCGCCAAGGAATCGGGGCGCGACCAGGTGAAGGCGGCGTGAGAGTTAGTGGGGGCAGCTTCGCAATTCTGACCACACCACACCACACCACACCACAACAGCACGTCAGGCTTTGATGTTCAAATCATTCGGGTAGGGTTGGCTGGGATATTGAAAGGCGATCGGGCCGTCAGGCTCGGCGTGGAGGAACTGCCTGACGAATGAGTCTTGCGAGTTGACCATTTCGCTCACGTCGCCTTGTGCAACCACGATGCCGTCGTGGATGAAATAGATGTAATCGACGATCTTGAGCGACTCCGCCAGATCGTAGGTCACCACGACGGAGGACACGCCGAGGGCATCGTTCAACTTCCGGATCAGATTGGCGATGGTGTTGAGCGAGATCGGGTCGAGTCCGGCGAAAGGTTCGTCGTAGATGATCAGCGCGGGATCGGTGACGGTCGCCCGTGCCAGCGCCACGCGGCGCTCCATGCCGCCCGACAGATCGCCCGGCATCAGGTCCCTGGCATTACGCAAACCGACGGCATGCAACTTCATCAACACCAGGTCATGGATGAGCTCTTCCGGCAAATCTGTGTGTTCCCGCAGCGGGAAGGCCATATTGTCGTAAACCGTCATGTCGGTGAACAGGCCGCTCATCTGGAACATCATGCCCATTTTCAGACGTACCTTGTACAACTCGTCGTTGCTGAGTTCGTGGATCACTTGCCCCATGAAGTTCACGCTGCCACGCGACGGGCGCAACTGGCCGCCGAAGTGGCTCAGTAACGTGGATTTGCCGCATCCGCTGGCCCCCATGATCCCGACGATCTTGCCGCGCGGAATCGTGAGGTTGATGCCCTTCAGCACCTTGTGCGGGCCATAAGAAAAATGAAGGTCGTTGACCTCGATCAGGTTATCCATGATTCGATGCGATGGTTATGCTGTCCCGGTAATGTTACACGAACCTAGGGGGGGCATCACAATAGTCACTTGTCTCAAGGGGATATAAGAGAATCTCTGGTTTTCCGGAATTGCCTCGTGCCATCTAACGGTGTACCTTGCCTCACCATTTTCTGATGTTCCCATTTGAGCGCCATGCTGGACTTCACCGAATACACCAAGATCTTCATCAGCCTGTTCGCGATCCTCGATCCGATCGGGATCATTCCCATCATCATCCTGTTCACCGCGGAGATGACGGTACCCAAGCGCGCCCAGGTCGGACGTCTCGCGTCGCTGGCGGTGTGCGCCATCCTGCTGGCGGCATTGCTGATCGGGCAGCCGCTGCTGGCGTTCTTCGGTATCAGCATCAGTTCGTTCCGTGTGGCTGGCGGCATCTTGCTGCTGCTGATGGCGATCAAGATGCTGCTCGGCAGTTTTTACGGAAACGGCTCCAGCAGGAATGCCCATATCGACCGCGAGGCGGTTTCGGCGAATGCGATTGTGCCTTTGTCCACGCCATTGTTGGCGGGGCCCGGCTCGATCAGCGCGGTGATCGTGGAGGCTCACAAGGCAGACGGCATCCAGCATTACCTGATTATGGGTCTGGAGATCATCCTGCTCAGCATCACCGTCTGGCTGACCTTCCTGATCGCGCCCTGGGTGGCGCAACGGCTGGGCAAGATCGGCATCAATGTGTTCACCCGCCTGATGGGGCTGATACTCGCCGCTATCGCTGTGGAGTTCATCGCCGGTGGAATGCGGGGCCTGTTTCCGGCACTCGGCTGACATGTTTGAAATCCCATCCATGTGGAACATCGTCGTATCCACCGTCGTATTCTTTGTCGCTGTGTGGTACTTCAGACGGCTGCTCGACGAGCAAGGCATACCCAAGGGCATGACGCGCAGCCTGCTGGTTCTCGTGCTGGCCTCTATGGTGTCGTTGGGTTCCGGGGCGGTTGTGGACTGGCTTCAGGGACCGCAACCCAAGGCGGGCGCATCGCAGGACATGTCGCAATTGTTGAAGCAGGTCGATGGCGAGCGGCCCCAGAATTAAAGGGGCTGCATCGCAATAGTTTTCAACGTCGCCCGCAAGGGCGATTTTTTTGCCCGGCTTCCTTGCGGCCATGGGCCACCGTAGCCGCCACTACGTTCTTGACCGAATAGCGTACTCCTGAGTCGGCGAGCAGTATGTCGCCTTGTGGGCCGGCATGTTGGCCGGCACTCGAGCTCACTTCGGGAAAGGAGAGAGAAATGTTTGAGAGATCTTTCTTGAGATTTTTCGCATTGGTCATGATGTTTGTTACCGGATACGGTCTTGCACAGGCGCCTATTTCCCCATCCTCCATCGCCAAATCTCCTGTCGCCAGTTCTTCCGTTGCACAGTCCCAACACGAGGCGGATGCGCAAAGCCTGCTCTCCGCCTTCGTCTCCTACACGGACCTGCGCATGAAGGGCGTGCAGCAGAGCCTCGAGACCCTGGCCTCCACCACCGAGGCGAGATCGGCGAAGTGGGAGAACATGAAGCCGCTGCTGAGCAGCTATCAGAGATCGGATGCCGGACTCATCGTCTGGTTCGTCCGCCCCGACGGAACCTATTCCACCGTGGACAAGGGACCCATGGACGTGACACTGAGCGACCGGGACTATTTCCCGGCCCTCATGTCGGGCCAGAAGATCATGGGGGCTCTGGTCATCAGCAAGAGCACTGGCCAGCGTTCCGCGGTGATCGCGATTCCCATGGAGAAGAACGGGAAGATAATCGGCGCGATCGGCGCATCGCTTTTCCTGGATAAGCTCTCCGAACAGGTCGACAGCGCCCTTGCTCTCCGCCCGGATGCGGCCTTTTTCTCGCTGGCCCCGAACGGCCGGAGCACCCTGCATAAGCAGACTGATCGCCGCTTTGTGGATCCCCGCGAGCTGGGAAGCGAGACGCTCAAGAAGGCTGCGAACGAGATGCTGTCGAATCCGGAGGGAGAGACGACCTACGAGTTCGACAATGCCACGAAGAAGGCGATATACCGGACATCGCCGCTGACGCAGTGGAAGTTCGTGATCACCTTCACCGATGCGCATCGGAAATAACCGAAGGGGTGGAGTCGATGGAGCTAGATACATTGGATTTCACTATGAGCGGGCAAAACGGGGACATAGATGAGATCAAGCAGCTCGCGGAAGATTGGCGTTCCGGATGGATTGCGGGGGATGCCGACGCTCTCCTTGCCCTGTATGCGGATGAGCCGGTGCTGATGCCCTGGGGCCAGCCGACGGTGTTTGGCAAGGACGCCATTCGCCCGCTTTATCAGTCGATGTTCAAGGAATACGCCATCAAGAGCGAACCCACGGTGATGGATGTCGAGGTATCCGGCGACCTGGGATATTTCTGGTGTACCTACGCGCAGACTGCGACGCCGAAGGCCGGAGGAGCGCCGCGAGAGGAAGAGGGGAAGGCTGTCTTCATCGTCAGGCGTGAGCATGGCGCCTGGAAGATCGCCCGCCTGATTGATAACAGCGACAGGGCATCGCCAAGCATCTAGCAGAACAATCGGACCGACGCCTTTCCTTTTTCGGGGCGCTTCAGCTCATGCGTTCGTCAGCTCCCTGCTCCTCTTTAATGACAGCAGGTGCAACAGGATGAAGAGCGGCACGAAGAACGTGGGGATGAGGTGTACTGGAAACGTGACCATCGGTGCGGTGGAAATATCGCTCCTCAATACGCCAAGGGGGCCGTTGGAGTACAGGATGCCCATCGTGATTGCCGACACCAGATCGATGAGTCCGAACACGTTCCATGCCACGAATGCCGCGCGCAGTCTGGGCGAGTGACGGTTCCTGCGCAGCGCCAATGCCAACGGTACACAGAGAACCGCGGCGATGAAATCGCCCAGGCCTTCCGGATAGCCGAACTGGGGCGGCAAGATGTGCATGATCGTTCCCATCACGAAGCCAAGACCGACAAGGCGCCATACGTGGGCGATGGTGATCAGCCAGAGCGGGATCTGACCGAGGGCTTGCCGCAGACGCGGGCTCACCGCATAGGCGATGATGAAACCTCCGGTCGGAACGAGCAGAAAAAATCCCAAGGGGGCAGGCGGCACGTCGGGTTGGTTGAAAGCATCCATCAAGCCGCCGGTGAACGCGGCGGTGAACCAGAGAGCAATGGTCCAGCCCACCGTCTTGAGCACCGGGACCGCATTCTGATCGATGCTGCTTAAGGACATGCCCGGTAATGCACTGTTGTGTTTCACGGCATCCTCCTTTGATGAGATTCCGGGGGCAGTTGAAGGGGCTGGCCCGATGTGTATTCGGAAGATCAAGTCCGGCCTTGGCTGATGACCGGCATCACTTGGTATTCAGCTCTTTGTCCTTGAAATACTTGGTGCCCTGGATCGTGGCCTGCAGCGCGAGCCCGGTCTCGGTGAGCTGATAGAGCTCCACGCCGGGTGCGACGGTGATCGCGCCCGCAAAGGCCCCGCCCTTGGTGCCCGCCTTGGCGGCGGCATCCGCCTGCACATCGGCATCCCATCCGCTCTCGACGAATTGCCGGAAGGCTTTCTCGGTCGTGAACACGAAGACGCCGCGGAAGTCCTTCACGCCCAGCCCGAGCCCCAATCCGCCCGAGATCATGTTCATGTAAGTGTCCTTGCCGGTGTGGTTGTCATGCGCGATTCCGGAGCCGCCCGCCACCGAAATGAAGAGCACGTTGACGCCGACGTTGCTGAATACGGCATAACCGACCGACTGCTGGATGGCACTCTTGGCCAGCGGGTGTATCTCGTACAGCTTCGTCAGCGTGTCGCTGCGCATCCTCTGTATGTCTGCTCTCTTCTCTTCGGGAGTCGCGGCGGCGGCCAGGCCGGCAAAGCACGAGAGGAAGGTGCCGAAAGCCACTGCGGCGAGGATATGCATGCGGTAAGAGCCTGGGTTCACAATGTCTCTCCTTGGTGTGTGATGGGAGGAGCAATACCAAACTGCAAGGCTCATCATACCGGCGGCAATGGTCGGGAGAAATACAGGGAACACCTGATGGAGTTGCATTCCTGACGGTGGGATAGAATCGCGCCGAGCGCTATCACTGCAAGAACACTTCGATGACAACAAACACTGATCTGAACAATCTCCAACCATCCTCCGTCTGGGCGCATTTCGCCACGCTGTGCGCTATCCCGCGTCCTTCGTATCACGAGGCCGCGCTGATCGAACACCTGATCGCCTGGGCCAATGCTCACGGCATCGAGTCATTCATCGACGGCGCGGGCAACCTGATCCTGAAGAAGCCGGCCAGCCCGGGCGGCGAGTCCATGCCAGGCGTGGTCCTGCAGGGACATCTCGACATGGTGTGCCAGGCCAACGCGGGAACCGTGCATGACTTCGAGCGCGACGCTATCGATGCGGTGGTGCGAGACGGCTGGGTGGTGGCGGAGGGCACCACGCTGGGCGCGGACAATGGCATCGGCGTCGCGCTCGCGCTGGCCGTGCTGGAAGAGCCTGGCCTGGCCCATCCGCCGCTGGAGGTGCTGCTCACCGTCAACGAGGAGTCCGGCATGGACGGCGCGCGCGGCCTGGCCCCCGGCACCTTGCAGGGCAAGACGCTGATCAACCTCGACACCGAGGAATGGGGTCATTTCTATCTGGGCTGCGCGGGCGGCGTGGATGTGGAGGTGCGCCACGATTGCGCACGGGATAACGTGCCGGCGGACTATGCGCTGGTGCGCTTCGAAGTCTCCGGTCTGCGCGGCGGCCACTCCGGCATCGACATCCATCTCGTGCGCGGCAATGCGATCAAGCTGCTGGCGGAGGCACTGCACGACCTGTCCTCGCACACCGACCTGCGCCTGGTCGAAATGAAGGGCGGGACGGCGCGCAATGCGATCCCGCGCGAGGCGTATGCGGTGTGCGCGCTGCCTGCCGTCATTGCTGCGAGCCTCGATGAGTGGGTGCAGCATCGGCATGAGTCATGGAAGCAACGCTATGCGGGGTCCGACGCGAACGTGTCGTTCGTCTGCCGGCATGACGACACGCCGCCCGGCATGTCCGTTTCGCCCACAGAGCAGGAACGCCTGCTCGCCTTTCTCGACACTGCCGCGAGCGGTGTCTCGCGCGTCAGTGAGGACTTCCCGGGCGTGACGGACACCTCCAGCAACCTCGGCGTGGTCGCCTTTGAAAAGGGTGCATTCAAAGCGACGTTCAAGGTGCGCTCGCTGCACGATGCGCGCGCCGATGCGCTGGCCGATAAGCTGGCCGCGCATGCTGCATCCTATGGATTACAGGCATGGAAGGACGGGGCATATCCGGGCTGGACGCCGAACCCTTCTTCCCGGTTACTGGCGCTGTGCCAGCGCGTGTACACGGCGCAGTTCGGCCAGCCTGCTGGATTGCAGGTGATCCACGCGGGGCTGGAATGCGGCCTGCTCGCCGCGAGCCATCCGCATCTGGACATGATCTCCTTCGGCCCCGACATCCGCGGCGCGCATGCGCCCGGCGAGAAGGTGGAGATCGAGTCGGTCGCGCGCTGCTGGCAGTTGCTCAAGGCGGTGTTGCAGGAGCTCGCAAAAGTTTAGAGCCGTGATTGGGGGGCGCGGGATCGGTTGAGGCGCCTCCGGTTTCGGCTGTATTGATTGTTCGCTTCGCTCCGACGCATGATGCGTCTGTCGAATGCGAGGAGTCCCCATGATTCCACTGCACGAGTTGCTGAGCCGCATCTACTGGGACCCGGAGTTCGGACGCGGCGAATTCAGGATCGGTTACCTCGACCACCTGCGCGACGGGCTGGTGTATGTGTCGCTCCATGAGATGCGCCCGGAAGCGGGCAGCCATTCCTGCTTCGAGGTGACGGACGAAGAAGGTATAGTGCACAGCGTGCCTTACCACCGCGTCAAGGAAGTGTGGAAAGACGGTGCGCTGATATGGCGGCGGGAACACTGAGGCACGACTTGAAGAAGCAGTAGTTTGTTTTTTTAACCACCAAATTAAGGAGAACTTCTGTGCATAAACTGATCATCGCCGCTCTCATTGCGCTTTTTTCAGCCAACGTGGCATTTGCCGAGGCTGGCTGCGAAGCCAAGGCTGCCGAGAAGAAACTGGCGGGGGCTGCGAAAAACAGCTTCGTAAAGAAATGCGAGGCGGATGCCAAGGCTGCTGCTCCGGCTGCGGAAGCGCCTTCCTGCGATGCCAAGGCGGCAGAGAAGAAGCTCGCGGGCGCCGCGAAGAACAGCTTCCTGAAGAAGTGTGAAGCAGATGCCAAGGCTGCGGCAGGCTCCGCATCGTGCGATGCCAAGGCCGCCGAGAAGAAGCTCGCCGGCGCGGCGAAGAACAGCTTCGTGAAGAAATGCGAAGCTGACGCCACGGCCGTCAAGTAACCCTGTCTGTTGCGCCCGGCGGGCATCGCCGCCTGTCGGGTGACAATGGCGCATGGAGCTACGCTCCCATCGAGCTTTTTGATGCCGTCCCGTGACGGCCCCCCGCATATCCCGTGACGCCATGAACCTTGACCCTCGTACCCTACTGTTTTCCCTGATCCTGGCCAACGCCCTGACGGTGTTGTGCCTGTTCGTCGCTGCCAGCGGCAACGGCAAGCGGCGGGACGGCTTGGGGCTCTGGGCGCTGGCGATGGTGCTCGAGACCCTGACCTGGCTGCTTGTCGCGGGACGCGGACTTATCCCCGATGCGCTTTCCCTCATCGCCGCCAACGGGCTCAAGGCCGGCGCGCATGCGTTGATCCTGGCGGCCGTCTGCGAATTCCAGCGGCGCTCGGTGCCGCGTTGGCAGTATGTCGTGCCGGTCGCGCTGGCACTGCTGATGGCGGCGGTGTTCGCGGACGACATACGCAGCCGCTTCATTTGGGGCGGCCTGATCTTCGGCTTCCAGGTCGTGCTGATCGCCCGCATCCTGCTGACGGATGCCGAGACCCGCACAGGGCGGGCCTGGCGGCTGTTGTTCGGCGGCATCGCCGCCATCCTCCTGGTGCTGGGGCTGCGCGCTGCGGCCGCGCTGTCGGGCTGGGGAGAGTTCGCGCAGCCGCAGAATGCCATTGCGCCGCATCCGGTGCAGATCGTTTCCTACATCGCCATCATGGCGACGGCGCTGCTGGGCTCCATCGGTTTCGTGCTGATGGTCAAGGAGCGCACGGATCGCGAAATCATGCAGCTGGCGATGACCGATAGCCTCACCGGCGTGCCCAACCGGCGCGCGTTGATGGAAATGGCTGAGCACGTGGTGGCCCGGCGCGACGGTTCGCCCCTGGCGTTGCTGATGATCGACGTGGATCACTTCAAGCTCATCAACGATACCCATGGACACATGGCGGGCGACACGGTACTGCGCCAGGTGGCCCGGCTGCTGGCGGGGCGGTTGCGTCATTGCGACATGCTGGGGCGTTACGGCGGCGAGGAATTCTGCGTGATTGCGCTGGATTCCGACACCGAGGGCGCGCTGACGCTGGCCGAGTCCTTGCGGGAAGTCGTCGCTTACAGGCCGGTCGCCATCGAACACGGGGAGCTTCAGGTCACGGTAAGCATCGGGGTCGCGCATTGCCCGGCTCATAGCGTGAAGGATCTGAAAGACCTCATCATGGAGGCGGACGCCGCGCTCTATGCCGCGAAGGAGAATGGCCGCAATCGAGTGGTTAGCTTCAAGAGTTGAGACGCGGTCTCCGAATCAGTCCCGTTTTGCCGTCAGTCGCCACAACGAGGTGATCTCCGCCGCACGGGCTGCGTGCAGCGGGTCGCTGGTGTCGGAGACGCGGGGATGGTGCGGTTTCACGTCCAGCCTGCCCGCGACCTCCAGTCCCGCCGCATCGATGGCGGCAAGCAACTCGGCGCGCGTGCGCAGCCCCAGATGCTCGGCCAGGTCGGAGATGATCAGCCAGCCTTCGCCCCCCGGCTCCAGGTGCGCGGCCAGCCCGTTCAGGAATCCCAGCAGCATGCGGCTGTCCGGATCGAACACGGCGTGTTCGAGCGGCGAACTTGGGCGCGCGGGGACCCACGGCGGATTGCATACGACCAGCGCGGCGCGCCCTTCAGGGAAGAGGTCGGCCTGCACCACCTCGACCTGAGCGGTGAGTCCCAGCCGCGCCAGGTTCTCGCGCGCGCAGTCCAGGGCGCGTCGGTCCTGGTCGGTGGCGATGATGCGCTGGATGCCGCGGCGCGCCAGCACCGCGGATAGCACGCCGGTGCCCGTGCCGATGTCGAAGGCTATCGAGCGGGTCGCGGTCAGCGCGGGCAAGGGCGCCTCGTTCACCAGGTCGACATACTCGCCACGCGTCGGTGCGAACACGCCGTAATGTGGATGGATGCGCGCGCCCAGCGCGGGAATCTCCACGCCGTTCTTGCGCCACTCGTAGGCGCCTATCAGTCCCTGCAGTTCGCGCAGCGATGCCACGTAGGGTTCCGTTGCGCCTCCGTAGGCGTCGGTGCATGCCTGGCTTACATCGGGCGCGCGGCGCAAGGGAATGCTGTGGTCCGCATCGAACGGCAGCAGCAACATGCCCAGCGTGCGTGCCCGTTGCGATTGCGCCATGCGGTGCAGGTGGAAGGCCTGGGCGGGCGTGGCAGGAGTCTTCTTGGCTTTTTGCTTGCGCGGCTTTTCGGCAGCGCGCCGCGCCATGGCCTGCAGCAACTGGCGCGCGTTGTGGAAGTCGCCGCGCCACAGCAGCGCGGTGCCCTCGCAAGCCAGGCGGTAGGCGGCATCGGCGGTCATACGGTCGTCGGCGATCATTACGCGTTTGGGCGGCGGCGTGCCGCTTTCCGAGCGCCAGCGGGCGGTTTTTTCTTCGCCCTTTTCATTCCAGTGAATGACAGGGTAGTCGCTCATCGCTGCAAGCGCGCCAATGGAAAAATGGTCAGGGTGTAGCCGTACGGTTGCATGTCAGGGCGGTTGTAAGAGTGGATGCGGAAAGCATGACGGCGCGCACATCGGCGCTTTACTCGTCATGCCGGAAACGGCCAGCTCGCATTGTGTCAGGAAATGGCTCGTCGTGCCTCATATCGGCCGGTCTGCTAGACTTCGCCGCTCATTTTTTGATACTCCCGCATTAACCCATGACGCTAGCCTGGCAAGACGGCCTGCCTTTCTCATCGCACTTCGGCGATGTGTACTTCTCCGCCGACTCCGGCCTCGAGGAGACGAACCACGTGTTTCTGCAAGGCAACAACTTGGCGGAGCGTTTCGCCGCATTGCGCGATGGAGAAAGCTTCACCATCGGCGAGACGGGCTTCGGCACCGGACTGAATTTCCTGTGCGCGTGGCAGTTGTTCGAGCAGGTCGCACCGTCGGGTACTAGCCTGGATTTCTTCAGCTTCGAAAAATTTCCGCTGGACGATGACGAGCTGCGCGCCGCATTGGGGCTGTGGCCGCAAATGAAGCCGTTCGCGGACACGCTGCTGGCGCGCTGGAGGCGGCGCGTGCCGGGCTGGAACCGCTGGTCGTTCGGGCGTGTGCGCCTGACGCTGGCGATCGGCGATGTCGCCGAGGTGCTGCCGCAACTGAAGGATGGCGAGGTGGATGCGTGGTTCCTCGACGGTTTCTCCCCCGCGAAGAACCCCGAGATGTGGAGCGGGCCGGTGCTGGCGCAACTGGAGCGCGCGTCGCGTGCCGGCGCGACGCTGGCGACCTACACCAGCGCGGGTTGGGTGCGTCGCGGTCTGCAGCAGGCCGGGTTCGAAGTGGAACGCGTGCCGGGCTTCGGACGCAAGCGCGAGATGGTGTGCGGCCGAATTGCATGTTCTTCTTCCGAAGAGGCAAGAGGGCGTGCACCGCAGAGCGCCATCGTCATCGGCGGCGGCATCGCGGGCTGCGCGGCGGCGCATGCTTTGGCGCAGCGCGGCGTGCAGGTGACGCTGCTGGAGCGCGCGCCGCAACTGGCCAGCGCGGCCTCGGGTAATCCGCGCGGCATCCTGCATGCGCGCTTCGGCGCGGGCATGAGCGAGTTGCACCGCTTCGTGCTGGCTTCCTACGGCCATGCGCTCGCGCTGTTCGACGAGGCGCTGCCGGCGGACGGTGAACTGCGCGCCGAGTGCGGCCTGCTGCAACTGGCGTGCAACGAGGCCGAACAGAAGCGCATCGCAAAGCTTTCCGGACTCGAGTGGCCCGCGCACCTGCTGCGCTTCGTCAATGCCGCAGAGGCATCGCAACTCGCGGGTGTCGAGATGGCGCACGGCGGACTGTGGTTCCCCGGGGCCGGTTGGGTCGTGCCGCCCGCACTGTGTTCGCACCTGGCGGACGATGCGCGCATCGAACGCCGTTTCGATCATGCAGTGGAGACGCTGGCACAGACCGATGCGGGCTGGCGTGTAGCGGGAGCCGGCTGGGCGGTCGAGGCGGCGGCGGTGGTGGTGTGCTGCGCGCACTCGGCGCTGGCGTTGGATCAGTTCGCGCACTTTCCGCTGACGCCTGTGCGCGGGCAGGTCAGTCTGCTGCCGAAAACGGCGTCGAGCAGCTCGCTGCATGCGGTGGTGTGCGGCGACGGTTACTGCGCCCCGGCGGTGGAGGGAGTGCATGTGACCGGCGCGACGCACGCCTTCAACGACGAGTCGCTCGAGTTGCGAGCCGCGGACCACACGGACAACCTGGTGAAGCTGGAATCGTTCGCGCCGGCCTTGCGTGAGGCGCTGGGCGAGGTCGATGTCGGGAGCTTGGGAGGCAGGGCTTCGGTGCGCTGTTCCGCGCCCGGTGCGATGCCGCTGGTGGGTGAGGTGCAGCGCGGGCTGTATTGCAGTCTGGCGCACGGCACGCGCGGTCTGCTCACCGGAGGACTGGCGGGAGAGGCGATCGCCGCGATGGCCTGCGGGCAACTTTCGCCGCTGCCCATGGCTGTCGAGTCGGCGCTGGCGCCGCTGCCGCGCGTCACTCGAACGAGTTAATTCGATCCGCTGTCGGGCGTCAGCAAGGCCAGCTGCGCCTCATCCAGATAGCACCATTCGCCTTCCGCCAGATCCAGCAAGTCGAGTTTCAGTCCGCCGATCTGTGTTCGGCGCAGTGCCGTGCAGTGGTTGCCTGCGGCGGCCAGCATGCGTTTCACCTGATGGTACTTTCCCTGTTCCAGCACGATCTCGATCCGGTGCGTGTCTATCATGCGGCAGGTCACCGCCGCGAGCGGCGCGGGCTCGTCGTGCAGCTTCACGCCCGCGAGCAACTGCGCGATCAGTTCCGGCGTCACCGGGTCGTGGGTGGTGGCGACATAGAGTTTGGGCACGTGGCGCTTGGGCGAGGACTGCGCATGGATGAACGCGCCGTCGTCCGACATCAGCAACAGGCCGGTGGTGTCGTGGTCGAGGCGGCCCACGGGCTGCACGTCGCGCAAGCGGAACTGTTCCGGCAGCAGGGTCAGTACGCCGGGGTGATGGCTGGGCTTGCGCGAGCATTCGTAGTCCGCGGGTTTGTTCAGCGCGATGTAGATGTGTTCGCGGTAGCGCCAGGGCTCGCCGTACACGGTGAATTCAAGACCGTCGGTTTCGAACGCTGCGCGATGGTCGGCGACGGTCTCGCCGCCGATCGCGACTTCGCCGTCGGCGATCAACTCCTGGCACCATTTGCGGGTGCCGAAGCCTTGCGATTGGAGGATGCGGGGCAGGGGTAGTTTGCTCATCGGGTAGTGTTTGGGTCAACCGCTTGCGGCCGCTCGACCTTGAACCAGATCGCATACAGGGCCGGAAGGTAGAAGAGGGTAAGCAGGGTCGCGACCAGCAGGCCGCCCATGATGACGATCGCCATCGGGCCCCAGAACACGCTGCGCGTCAGCGGGATCATCGCCAGTATGGCGGCGGCGGCCGTCAGCATGATGGGGCGGAAGCGGCGCACGGTGGATTCGACGATGGCATCCCAGCGATGCATCCCTGCCGCGGTGTCCTGGGCGATCTGATCCAGCAGAATGACCGAGTTGCGCATGATCATGCCCGCGAGGGAAATCGTCCCCAGCATCGCCACGAATCCGAACGGCACATGGAACGCGAGCAATGCGGCAGCCACGCCGATGATGCCCAGCGGCGCGGTCAGCAGGGCCAGCACGACAGGCTTGAAGCGCTTCAATTGCAGTATCAGCAGGGTCACGATGATGAGGCACATCAGCGGCAATATCTCGATGATCGAATCCTGCGCATTGCCGCTGTCTTCCATGGCGCCGCCCACTTCGATGCGGTAACCCTGCGGCAGTTTCGCGCGGATGGATGCGAGTCGCCGGTCAATCTCCATGCTCACATCCGGCGCACGTACCTCGTCCGGCACATCCGCGCGCACGGTAACCACGGGCAGGCGGTTCTTGCGCCAGATGATGCCGTCTTCAGTGGCTTCGCCGACCTTGGCGATCTGGCTGAGCGGGACGAATTTGCCGTCCTCGGTATAGATGTTCATCCGCCTCAGGTATTCCGGATTGGCGCGCTCCTCCTGCTCGGTGCGCGCGATGACCTCGATATGATGGGTGCCTTCACGCAGGTTGGTGATCTTCAGGCCGGAGAGCAATGCCTGCAGGTTCCGCGAGATGGCTTGGGAGGATAGGCCGAACTGCCGTGCCTGATCCTGGTTGACCTCGATGTTGACGATGCGGATCTTTTCATTCGAATCGACGCTGACGTTCTTGGTGTTCTTGTTCTTCCTGACGGCGCCGGCGATCTCGTCCGCGATCGAACGCAGTTTTTCCGGGTCGTCGCCCAGCACCCTGAATTGCACCGGATAACCCACGGGTGGGCCGTTCTCCAGTCGAGCGATGCGTATGCCCGCGTCCGCGTAGTCCTTGTCGAGCATCTTGCGGACGCGCTTCAGCACGGCTTCGCGCGCCTCGGTGTCGCGTGTGGTGATGACCATCTGTGCGAAATTGATGCTGGGAAGTTGCAGGTCCAGCGGCAGATAGAATCTCGGCGTGCTGCCGCCGATATAGCTGGTGTAGTTGACGATGCCGGGATCGGCTTTCAGTTTTCCTTCCAGCTCTTCGGTCAAAGCTTCGGTCGCGGCAAAGGTCATGCCCTCCGGCAACCAGATGTCCATCAATAATTCCGGGCGCTCCGACGGCGGAAAGAACTCCTGCTCGACCTTGCTGAATCCCAGTAGGGCGGATACGAACGCGACGACCGTGAGGGCAATCACGCTCTTCCTGTGGTCCAGGCACCACTCCACGATTGTGCGGAAGCGCGCATAGAATCCTTCGCGATAGTGATCAACGTCTGGCGTCTTCTGTTGGCGGTCATGCAGCAGGCGATAGCCGATGAACGGGGTGAAGATCACGGCGACCAGCCAGGAAACCAGCAGGGCGATGGTCACGACGGCGCAGATGGAGAAGGTGTATTCGCCGGCGGACGATTTCGCCAGCCCGACCGGCAGGAAAGCCGCTGCCGTGATGAGCGTGCCGGTCAGCATCGGGAAGGCCGTGCTGGTATAGGCAAAGGTGGCGGCGCGCAGCTTGCCCCAGCCTTGCTCCAGCTTCACCTGCATCATTTCCACCGCGATCATCGCGTCATCCACCAGCAGGCCGAGGGCGATGATCAGCGCACCCAGCGAGACGCGCTGCAGATCGATGCCGAACAGATGCATCAACAGGAAGGTTCCCGCCAGTACCAGCGGAATGGAAAGGCCGACGACCAGCCCGGCGCGCAGGCCGAGGCTCAGGAAGCTGACCGCGAGCACGATGACGAGGGCCTCCAGCAGCGCCTGCATGAAATCGCCGATGGATTTTTCCACCACCGCAGGCTGGTTGCTGACCCGGTATATCTCGACGCCGGCAGGAAGCTTCTGTGTGATGAGCGCAAATTCGCGGTCGAGGAGTTTGCCCAGCTTGGTGACATTGCCCTGGTCGGACATCGAAATGGCCAGCCCGATGGCCTCTTTGCCCATCGTGTGCATCTTGAACGAGGCTGGATCGGCGTACGAGCGATAGACATGGCACACGTCGCCGAGGCGGTATATCTTCCCGCGGGACTTGATGCCGATGTCCTGGATGCTTTGCAGCGACTTGAAATCGCCGCTCACGCGCAAGCGCGAGATGTCGTAACGGGAAACGATCTCGCCCGCGGGCTCCATCTCGTTTTGCGCTTTCAGTGCGGAGGCGACCTGGAGGGGATCGATGCCGAGCGCAGCCATCTTGCTGCTCGAAAACTCGATATAGATCTTCTCGCGCTGGACGCCGATCAGGTGGACCTTGCTGACGTCCTTTATCTGGAGCAACTCGTCGCGGATATTGCCGGCCTGTTGTGCAAGCTCGGCATTGCTGAGCGTATTGGAGGTCAGCGCATAGATCGAACCGTATGTCTCGCCGAAGTTGTCGTTGATGACTGGATCGGGTACGCCTTCGGGAAGGGATTTACGCAGGTCGGAAAGCTCTTTGCGCACAAGGTTCCACGAATGCTCCAGCTCGGCAGGCGGCATGGCGTCCTTGAGCGTGACGAAAACCACCGCTTCGCCCGCCCTGGAGTAACTGCTTACGTTATCCAGCCACGGAGTCTCCTGCAGTTTCCTTTCGACCCGGTCGGTGACCTGCTGCTCGATCTCGCGCGCGCTGGCTCCCGGCCACTGCAACTGGATGGTCATGATTCTGAAGGCGAAGTCGGGATCTTCTTTTTGTGCCAGCTGCGTGTAGGAAAAGATGCCGGCCAGCAGCAAGGTGCACAGCGCGTAGAAAACCACGGCCTGGTATTTGAGTGCCCAGGCGGAAAGGTTGAATTCCTTCGGGTGCATGGCCGGGGCGGGCGGTTGCGTTTACGCTACAAAACGCTTGGCGATCAATACGGCATTGCTGCCGCCGAAGGCGAACGAGTTGGACATCGCCGCATCGATATGCACTCCGGTCCTGCCCTGGTTCGGCACATAATCCAGGTCGCATTCGGGATCGGGTTGCAGCAGGTTGATGGTGGGCGGAATGGCTTGATGCTGCAGGGCCAGCACCGCAGCCATGAATTCCACAGCGCCGGTCGCCCCCATCAGGTGGCCGTGCATGGATTTGGTCGAGCTGACCGGGATGCTGTGCGCATGGTCGCCGAACACTTGCTTGATCGCCTTGGTTTCCTCGATGTCGCCGGCCAGGGTGGCGGTGCCGTGGGCATTGACGTAGTGGATGTCCTGCGGCCGCAATTGCGCATCGCGCAGTGCATTCAGGATGGTGCGGGTCTGCCCGGCGGCATCCGGCTTGGTGATGTGGCTGGAGTCGGACGAGCAGTCGTAGCCCGCCAGTTCCCCATAGATCTTCGCCCCGCGCCGGATGGCGCGCTCGGCGCTTTCCAGCACCAGCACGGCAGCGCCTTCTCCCAATACCAGGCCGCTGCGGTTTTTCGAGAACGGCTTGCAGGATGCGGCGGCATCGTCAGGATCCTCGTGCGCCAGCGTCCGCAAGGCCTCCCATGCCTTCATCGCGCCGAGTGTCAGCATGGCTTCCGAACCCCCGGCCAGCATCACGTCGGCATAACCGTGCTTGATCTGGCGGTAGGCTTCCCCGATCGCGATCGCGGACGATGAGCAGGCGGTCGCGTAGGTGATGTTGGGGCCCTGCAGGCGGTATTTGATGGACAGGTGGGAAGCCGCTGCATTGTTCATGCTGAGCAGCACGCTAAGCGGTTTGATGCGCGGATTGTCGCGCTTGAAGATCTCTACGTAGCCGTCTTCCAGCGTGCTTGCGCCGCCCAGGCAAGATCCCATATACACGCCGGCACGCTGCTGTTCGGACTCGTCCAGGGCCAACTGGGCATCCTGTACGGCCTGTTCCGCCGCTACCAGCGCGAATTGGCTGAACCGCTCGATGCCGGTGAGCTGAATCTTGCTGAAGTGATCCGACGGGTTGAAATCCTCCACCGGCGCACCTATGCGGATGGAGAGCTGGTCGACGAAGTCGTTCTGCAGGCGCTTGATGCCGGAGCATCCGGCCAGCAGGTTGCCAAAGAACTGTTCGGGGGAATGCCCGACCGGGGAGATGATCCCCAATCCTGTGATGACGACGCGGCGTGTCATGAAAGTTACTGAGCGGGGCCTTTTTGTTCGGCAAGCAACTTGTCCACCAGATTGACTACGTCCTGCAGTGTTTTGATCTCGACGCGCTCATCCGGCAACTTGATCTTGAGTTCGTCCTCAAGATTGAACATGAACTCGATCACCGACAGGGAGTCCAGTCCCAGGCTTTCCAGCGTGGCGTCCGGTGTGAGGTTTTCGATCTGCAGGTCGAACTGCTTGACCATCATTTGCTGTATGGTTGGAAGAGAGCTCATGTTGCCTTGGGGTAAGGTATTTTGACGGCGCATTATACCAAGTGGAGCCAGCCTGCGCCGGGCGAAAAAAAGCAGGGGGAATCCCCTGCTTCTGCACTGCCCTTGTTGCCGACTTACTTTGTCGCAGCTTTGTGTTTTGCGCGGGACTTCCTGGCGTGCTTTTGCTTCTTGGCAGCAGGTGCTGCGGCTTTCGCTTTTGCGGGCGCGGCGGCTTCCGCCTTAGGGGCGGCCGAGGCTGGTGCGGCATCGGCCGCAACGGCGGAGAAGGAAACGGTTGCGAATGTTGCAGCGATCAGTGCAGACAGCAATTTGTTCATGACGATCTCCTTATTTGTTTGATTGAGCGACACAACAGTGTCGTGCCAATAACGCGCTCATCGAACATCCGGTTGACACAGGGGGTGGCTAATTGCGGAGATGCGCATTGAGAAAACGTATGGATTCGCTGGCGACCAGTTCACGGTCATTGTCCACGGTGATCATGTGGTAGCTGTTATGCAGCAGGATGGTTTCTGCCGCTTTGGAGCCGATATGTTCGGCAACGTAGCGCGCATTGCGCGGTGACGAGACATCATCCTCCTCGGCGTGGATGATGATCGCCGGGGCAATAACCCTGGGCAGCAACGGCTTGACTACCTGGATCATCCGCTCGGCTTCCTGGATTGCGGGCAGATTCAATTTGCTGGCGCCGACGATGGACGAATCCTTGTGACTCATCTCGCGCGCGATCCATTTGCGCAGTTGCTCGTTTTTCAACCCGAAAGGCTCGCGTTCGCGGTAGCTGTAGATGTAGCGGAATGGCGAGTAATAGCCGACATAGCGCATGAAGCGATACCAGGGCATGCTCCATCCGTCGTACCACAGCGTCGTCGCCATCAAAACCAGTGCGCTCACTTCGTCGCCCAGTTCGGCGGCGATGCTCAGGGAAAGTGTGGCTCCGATACACAGGCCGCCGACCGCCACGCTGGCGTGTTTCTGTTTGAGCTCGCGGAACTCGGCCAGTGCTTTTGCATGCCAGTCCTGCCAATGAGTGACCGAGCGCGGAGTGTCGCCGTGCATGAAGCCGTATCCCTGGATGTGCGGCATATGCACGGTATAACCTGCCTGATTGAGCCGTTTGGCTACGGGTAGCAGTTCGGCAGGGCTGCTTTGCAGGCCATGCAGCAACAGGATCGCGTGTTCGCCGCCGTTCAATGTGATTGGATTCATTCGTTCACTTGAGGCTCCGCAGTTTCTGCTTCGGCCTTCGTCAGGTTGGATTGTTTCAGCATCTCTTCGCGGGTTTCCGGGGTTTCCAGGCTGATGCGTCCCAGCGTGCCGTCTCGGTAGTCCTGCAGCAGCGTCAGCGCGGCCTTCTCCAGATCGTAGTCGCCGCCCTTGAGGCGGTAGCCGCGCCGCTTGGCGATGGCCTCGATCAGCGATGCCCCGTCGAGGCCGGTCACGTCGAACTTGTAGCGGGCGGCGATCAGTGCCGGGTAGCGTTCCAGCAGCAGGTCGCCGAGGAAGGTCGCGACCTCTTCGTCGATCACGGCGTTGCGGCCGATCGCATGGCTGGCCGCGAGCATCAGGCCGTCGCTGTCGTGCTCGATCTTAGGCCACATCATGCCGGGCGTATCGATCAGCGTCATGTGATCGTTCAGCGCGAGACTCTGCTGGCTCTTGGTGACCGCTGGCTCGTCGCCGACATTGGCGACGCGGCGCTTCAGCAGTGCGTTCATCAGTGTGGACTTGCCGACGTTGGGGATGCCCATGATCATCATCCGCAATGCCTTCAGCGGCGTGCCGCGATGCGGCGCGAGCTGCAGGCACAGTCCCGGCACCTTCGCGACGTCGCCCGGCTTCTTGCACGACAGCGCGACGGCCTTCACGCCCTTCTGGCTGTTGTAGTAGTCGAGCCAGGCCTTGGTGACGACGGGATCGGCGAGGTCGGTCTTGTTGAGTATCTTCAGGCAGGGGCGCTGGCGATGCACGCGCAGCTCCTTGATCATCGGGTTGCTGCCCGCCTCGGGCACGCGCGCATCCAGCACCTCGATGACCACATCGGCGCGTTCCATCGTCTCGGTCGCTTTCTTGCGTGCCGCGACCATGTGTCCCGGAAACCACTGAATTGCCATGCGTATCACCATAAATCTATTGCGCGCGCCGACTGCGGCGTCGCGTGTTGGTTTCGACCTAACCTGAAGGTTAGTCTTCACCGCAACTTCGTTGTCGCTCAGTCCTCGCCTACCATTACGGTATGTGGCTTCGACCTAACCTGAAGGTTAGTCTCCACCGAAATCGTCGATTTTCTCGTCCTTCGTTGCGCGGCTCCTTGCATTCGGAGCGCTCATGACGATTTCTGGCGATACTGAACTTCAAGCTGAAGGCGCGCATTCTACACCCGCATCCGATTGACACCGCCGAATCCGCCCCTGATAATCCCCGCCATGAATTCCCTGACAGCCATCATTTGCAAAGTACGAGCCCTGCCGGTCGCGCATCTGCGCGCGATGTGGCCGTTCGCGCATGGTGGTCCGGAGAGTTAGCACTTAGTTTTCGCAGCAAGCAGCTTCCCGAAAAGGCCACAGACAACCTCTGTGGCCTTTTCGTTTTTGGCCGTTCCCCTTCGACAGGCTCGGGGCGAGCGGCGACATGAGTAGAGCCTTGGAGAAAATCATGTCGCTTCCGGCTGCATTCGTTTCGGTGATCCTGATCTGGTCCACCACGCCGCTCGCCATCAAATGGAGCGCGCTGGGCGTCGGCCCCAGCTTCGCGGTGTTCTCGCGTATGGCGATCGGCGCGCTGCTGTGCGTCGCGTTGCTGGCGCTGCTGCGCGTGCGCATCCCGCTGCACCGTAGGGCGCGGCAGGCTTATCTCGTCAGCGGCATCTCCATGTTCGGCGCGATGGCGCTGACGTACTGGTCATCGAAGTTCGTCAGCTCCGGCATGATCTCCGTGTTGTTCGGACTGTCGCCGCTGATGACCAGCCTGGGGGCGGCGCTGTGGCTGAAGGAAGAGTCGCTGACGAACAGCAAGCTGGCGGGGATGGTGCTTGGCGTGATCGGCCTGCTGCTGGTGTTTCGCGGAGGGCTCGACATAGGAGCAGAGGCCGGACTCGGGCTGGCGGCGCTGCTGTTTGCAGTGCTGTTGCAGTCGCTCGGGCTGGTGTGGCTGAAGCGCATCGGCGACGACAGTCCGCCGCTGGCGACGACGCTGGGCAGCCTGGTGGTGGCGCTGCCCCTGTTCTTCGCCTCGTGGTGGCTGTCGGATGGTCATCTGCCGGAAGACCTGCCCGAGCGCGCTGTGGCGGCGACGGTGTATCTGGGGGCGGTCGGCTCGGTGCTCGGTTTCGCGCTGTACTACTACATGATCAAGCACATGGAGGCGGGACGCATCGCGCTGATCACGCTGATCACCCCGGTGCTGGCGCTATTGCTGGGGCATGGGCTGAACGACGAGGCGGTGTTGCCGCAGGTGTGGCTGGGTACGGCCAGCATCCTGCTCGGCCTGGGGTTGCACCGCTGGGGTGACCAGTGGGAGCAGGCTGTTGCAAAACTACTGGTGAAATAACTAGCCATTCGACTAGGCCGTTAAAATACAACGGCCAAGTCGCTGGTTATGCGGTGATCATCTGCGGCGTTGCGCGGTACTCGCTTCCTCGCCTACCCAATGGGTATGTCTCGTCGCTCCGTTCCGTGCGCCTTGCAGCAGGTCATCCTCGCTACGTTTTTCAACAGCCTGCTAGCGTTATGAGGGAAATGTTCCATCCACGTAGTACCAGCGCCCAACCTCCCGCACGAAACGGCTGATCTCGTGCAGGCGGTGGGCGCGGCCGCCGATCTTGTAGCGCGCCACGAATTCGACCGTGGCGTGCTCGGCGTCCTGGGGTGAGTGGTTATTCACTTCCAGCCCCAGCCATTTGGCGTCGTCGGCTGCGAGGTCGAGCGCGGCGGGGCGGGTGCTTGGGTGCCAGGTGGCGAGCAGGTAGGGCTCCAGTTTCAGGACGTAGGCGCTGTAGCGGGAGCGCATCAATGCTTCGGCGTCCGGCGCTGGCGTGCCGCCGTGGTAGCGGCCGCAGCAGGCGGCGTAGTCCGGGGAGCCGCAGGGGCAGGGAGTGAATTTAGTGCGCATGCGCCATTCTAAGCCATGGGCGCGGCGGATGGCATTGCCACGCCGTTGCGACTATAATTCGCCTCCCTTTAAGCTTTGACGTCAGCCGTTACCAAGATGCAACTGTTCGCTTTTGGCATTAACCATCAGACCGCGCCGCTCTCCGTGCGCGAACAGGTCGCGTTTAACGTCGAAGGGATGGAGAACGCGCTGCGCGACCTCGTGGAGAACGGCGCGGCGAAGGAAGCGGCGATCCTCTCCACCTGCAACCGCACCGAGTTGTACTGCAACGCCGCCAAGCCCGAGCAGGCCATCGACTGGCTGGCGCAGTACCACCACCTGCCGCGCAAGGACATCGACCCCTATCTCTACACCCTGCCGCGCGAGCAGGCGGTGAAGCACTCGTTCCGCGTCGCCAGCGGGCTGGACTCGATGGTGCTGGGCGAGCCCCAGATCCTCGGCCAGATGAAGCAGGCGGTGCGCCAGGCCGAGCAGGCCGGCACGCTGGGCTTCCTGCTGCACAAGTTGTTCCAGCGCACCTTCTCGGTGGCGAAGGACGTGCGCACCCAGACCGAGATCGGCGCGAACCTGGTGTCCATGGCCGCGGCCGCGGTCAAGCTGGCCGAACGCATCTTCCCGAGCATCTCCGAGCAAAGCGTGCTGTTCATCGGCGCGGGCGAGATGATCGAACTCAACGCGGTGCACTTCGCCGCACGCGCACCCAAACACATCACTGTCGCCAACCGCACGCTGGAGCGCGCGCAGACCCTGGCGCGGCGCATCAACGGTACGGCGATCACGCTGACCGACCTGCCGGAGCAGCTCGCGCAGCACGACATCATCGTCACCTGTACCGCCAGCCAATTGCCCATCCTCGGCAAGGGCATGGTCGAGCGCGCGCTCAAGGCGCGCAAGCACCGCCCGCTGTTCATCGTCGACCTGGCCGTGCCGCGCGACGTGGAGGCGGAAGTGTCCGAGTTGAGCGATGTGTTCCTGTACACCGTGGACGACATCGCCGAGGTGGTGAAGGACGGCCTCGACGCGCGCCAGAGCGCGGTGAAGGAAGCCGAGGTCATCATCGATTCCGGCGTATCCGACTTCATCCACTGGATGGAATCGCGCGAAGTGGTGCCGACCATCCGTGCACTGCGCGACCAGGCCGAGCGCAACCGCCGCCACGAGTTGGAGAAGGCCTTGCGCCTACTGGCGAAAGGCGAAGATCCCGAGCGGGTGCTGGACGCGATGAGCAGCGGCCTGACCAACAAATTCCTGCACGCGCCCACCCACGCGCTGAACCAGGTTCACGGCGACGACCGCGAGGCGTTCCTCGAAGTCATCCATCGCCTGTACCACCTCCAGTCGGAAGAATGAAAGCCAATATTGCCGCCAAGCTCGCTCAACTGAGCGAGCGCCTGCTCGAAGTCGACCAGCTGCTGAGCACCGAAGAAGCCACCAGGGACATGGACACGTTCCGCAAGCTCAGCCGCGAGCGCGCCGAGCTGGAGCCGGTGGTTTCGCTGTACCACGCCTACAGGACCTGCGAGGCCGACATCGCGACCGCGAAGGAGATGGCGGACGATCCGGACATGAAGGAGTTCGCCGAGGCCGAGATCAAGCAGGGCGAGGAGCGCCTGGCGCAGCTCGACCGCGAACTGGAAGTGCAGCTGCTGCCCAAGGACCCCAACGATGAGCGCGGTGTGTTCCTCGAAGTCCGCGCCGGCACCGGCGGCGACGAGGCTGCGCTGTTCGCGGGCGACCTGTTTCGCATGTACTCGCGCTTCGCCGAGCGCCGCCGCTGGCAGGTCGAGATCATCTCCGAGAGCCCCGGTGAAATGGGCGGCTACAAGGAGATCATCGCCAAGATCGCGGGACAGGGCGCCTACTCGGTGCTGAAGTTCGAATCAGGCGCGCACCGCGTGCAGCGCGTGCCCGCCACCGAGACGCAGGGCCGCGTGCATACCTCCGCCTGCACCGTCGCGGTGATGCCCGAAGTGGACGAGGTGAGCGACGTGGTGCTGAATCCCGCCGACCTGCGCATCGACACCTTCCGCGCCAGCGGCGCGGGCGGCCAGCACATCAACAAGACCGACTCCGCGGTGCGCATCACCCACCTGCCGACCGGCGTGGTGGTCGAGTGCCAGGACGGTCGCTCCCAGCACCAGAACAAAGCGCAGGCGATGCGCGTGCTGGCCGCGCGCATCATGGATGCGCAGGTACGCGAGCAGCAGGCCCAGATCGCCGCGACGCGCAAGAGCCTGGTCGGCAGCGGCGACCGCTCCGAGCGCATCCGCACCTACAACTACCCTCAAGGCCGCGTCACCGACCATCGCATCAACCTCACGCTGTACAAGATGGACCAGATCATGGACGGCGACATCAGCGAACTGACCGGCGCGCTGATGGCCGAGCATCAGGCCGAACAGCTCGCCGCGATGGCGGAAGAAAGCATCTAAGGGCTGTACGGGCCATGCCGCCCTCCATCCAATTCCTTCTGACGCAAGACAAAGCCGCGCTGGAATCCGCACTGTCTCTGGATCCCGGCACGGCGCGCATCGAGGTGCAGATGCTGTTGCAGCATGTCCTCGGCGTTTCGCGCGCGTACCTGCTGGCGCATCCCGAGCAGGTGCTGGACGAGGCGCAGGCGTCTGCGTACCGTGCGCTGTTGAATCGCCGCATGGCGGGCGAGCCGCTCGCCTACATCCTCGGCGAGCGCGAATTCTTCGGTCTGGATTTCAGGGTCACGCCCGCGACGCTGATCCCGCGTCCCGATACCGAGTTGCTGGTGGAACTGGCGTTGCAGCGCATGCCGCAAGGCGGGCGTGTGCTGGACCTCGGTACGGGCAGCGGCGCGATCGCGCTCTCCATCGCCCACTCACGTCCCGATGCGGAGGTGACGGCGGCAGACTTCTCCAACGATGCACTGGAAGTTGCGCGCGACAATGCGCTGCGCTTGAACATCGGCAACACGCATTTCGCACAGAGCGACTGGTTCTCCGCACTGGCGGGCGAGTGTTTCGACCTCATCGTTTCCAACCCGCCTTACATCGCCGACGCCGATGCGCATCTGGAACAAGGCGACCTGCGCTTCGAGCCGCACACCGCGCTGGCTTCCGGCGCGGACGGGCTGGACGATATCCGCCGCATCATCGCGGACGCGAAGGAGCATCTCACAGCAGGCGGCTGGCTGATGTTCGAGCACGGCTACGACCAGGCCGAACGGGTGCGCGGGCTGCTTATTGAAGCCGGATTCGCCGAGGTGTTCTCGGCGCGTGATCTGGCGGGGATAGAGCGGGTGAGCGGCGGGCGCCTTCCCCTATAGGAACTCTTAGCTTTCGAGATAATCGACCAACATTCCGCTGGTCTGGCGCAGCCGCTGGCTGAGCAGTTGCGCGATCTTATGCAGCATCTTGGCGGCGAGCGCGGGCTTGTCTCGCAGCATCGTCGCGAAGTTCTCCTGCGTCAGCACGGCCAGCACCGTCGGCGCCATGACCACTGCGGTGGCCGAGCGCGGTTCTCCATCCACCATCGCCATCTCGCCCAGGCTACGCCCCGGCGTCACCGTGGCGACGATCTTCTCGATGCCTTCCTGGCTCTCCTTGACGACATCCAGCTTGCCTTCCAGCACGACACACATGAAGTCGCCCTTCTCACCTTCGCGGAACAGCACGGTGTTCGGATGGGCACGGTACAGCTGGATGTAGTTGGACAGCGTCTGGATCTGTGCCCACTCGAAATCGCGGAACATGTGCGCATTCTCCAGCATGGCGGAGATGCGGTCGGAAGCGGCGACACCGGAACCCAGCAGTTCGAGTTCGTCGACGGGTAAATTGCTCATGTTTTTATGGGTGGTCAGTTTTTACGGTTGCGCATGCGCGGGGCGGAATGCGGCGACTGCTGCGCGTTTGAGTCCGAATATGCACCGCCAATCAGGTCTGTGCAATAAGGGAAATACCGCATACTGGCGCGACATCGCGGTCTGCATGAATTTCAGCGAGGCGGTGCGCAGCAGTTTATCGGCATCCTGTCAGGTATTTTGCACGACTATCTTCGGGAACGCTGCGCTGTGGTCCTGCGCCATCTCTGCGACCTTCACCGCGATGCGGCGCGCGATCTGCTTGTACACCCGTGCGATGCTGCCGTCGGGATCGGCCACCACGGTCGGTTCGCCGGAGTCGGCCTGTTCGCGGATGCGGATGTCGAGCGGCAGGCCGCCGAGGAATTCCACGTTGTAGTCAGCGCACATCTTCTCGCCCCCGCCCGCGCCGAAGATGTGTTCCTCATGGCCGCACTTCGAGCAGATGTGCGTGCTCATGTTCTCGACGATGCCGACAATCTTGATGCCGACCTTCTCGAACATCTTGAGCCCCTTGCGCGCGTCCATCAGCGCGATGTCCTGAGGCGTGGTGACGATCACCGCGCCGGTCACGGGCACCTTCTGCGCCAGCGTGAGCTGCACGTCGCCGGTGCCGGGCGGCAGGTCCACGACGAGGTAGTCGAGGTTGTCCCACTTGGTCTGGTGCAACAGCTGGTCCAGCGCCTGCGTCACCATCGGGCCGCGCCAGATCATCGGCGTGTCGTTCGCATCGATGAGGAAGCCGATGGACATCGCCTGCAGGCCGTGGCTCATCATCGGCTGCATGGTCTTGCCGTCGGCGGATTCCGGCTGTCCGGAGATGCCCAGCATGGTGGGTTGCGACGGACCGTAGATGTCGGCATCCAGCACGCCGACGCGCGCGCCTTCGGCGGCCAGCGCCAGCGCGAGGTTCACCGCCGTGGTGCTCTTGCCCACGCCGCCCTTGCCGCTCGCCACCGCGATGATGTTCTTCACGCCCTCGACCAGCTTTACGCCGCGCTGCACCGCGTGCGGCACGACCTTGCTGCTGACATTGACGCCGATCCTGCCAGCGCCGGGCAATGCGTTTTTCAGGTGCGCCTCGACCATCGCGCGGATCTCGTCCCACACGCTCTTCGCCGGATAGCCCAGCAGGATGTCGAGCGTCACGTTATTGCCGCTAACCTTGACGTTCTTCACGGACTTGCCGCTGACAAAATCCTTCCTGGTGTTGGGGTCGACCAGATTCTTCAACGCGCTCTGCACGTCGACTTCGCTAAAACTCATGATCTGCTCCTGGGGTGATAGTTTGTGACGAATTGTAAACCAGAGTGCACTCGCCCATTCTACGGCTTTGCATCGAGCGGCTGCGGATGAAACCACGCGAGCTTGTCGCGCAGCGTGACCACGCCGCCGACGATGATGAGTGTGGGCGGCTGCGGCTGCTCCCGTTCGGCGATGGCAGGCAGCGTCGACAATGTGCCGGTGATGACGCGCTGGTTCGGTGTAGTGCCCTGCTGCACGATGGCGATGGGTGTCGTATCGGGCAGGCCGTGTTCGATGAGCTTCGCGCACAGGGTATCGAGCCCGTGCAGTCCCATATACACCACCACGGTTTGCTTCGGGCGCGCGAGTTGCTCCCAGTCGAGATTCATCGTGCCGTCCTTCAAGTGGCCGGTGACGAACATGCAGGACTGTGCGTGGTCGCGGTGGGTCAGCGGGATGCCCGCGTAGGATGCCACGCCGGAAGCCGCGGTGATGCCGGGCACGACCTGGAACGCAATGCCCTCGGCGGCCAGTGTCTCGATCTCCTCGCCGCCGCGCCCGAAGATGAACGGGTCGCCGCCCTTGAGGCGCAGCACGCGCTTGCCTTCCTTGGCGAGGCGCACCAGCAGCTCGTTGATCTCTTCCTGACGCAGCGTGTGGTCGGCGCGCTTCTTGCCGACGAAGATGCGCTCTGCGTCGCGCCGTGTCATCTCGACGATGGGCTTGGACACGAGGTTGTCGTATACCACCACGTCGGCTTTCTGCATCAGGCGCAGCGCGCGGAAGGTCAGCAGGTCGGGGTCGCCAGGGCCCGCGCCGACGAGGTACACCTCGCCGCGCCGGACGTTGTCCTCGCTCGCCAGCATCTGCTGCAGCATCGCTTCGGCGCTGGCCTCGTCGCCGGTCAGCACCTTCTCGGCGACTACGCCCTCGAACACGTTCTCCCAGAAGATGCGGCGCTTGGCCGGATCGGTGACGCGCTGCTTGACCTGTTCGCGGAAGCGCTCGGCGAAAGCGGCGAGGCGGCTGTAGTTCTGCGGAATGACGGTCTCCAGCTTGCCGCGCATCATGCGTGTCAGCACGGGCGAAGCGCCGCCGCTGGAAAAAGCGACCATCAGCGGTGAACGGTCGAGGATTGCGGGCATGATGAAGCTGCATAGCTCGGGATCATCCACCACGTTCACGGGGATGTTGCGCGCCTGTGCCAGCTCGGAGACTTTTTTGTTCACATCGTGGTCATTGGTCGCGGCGATGACCAGCGTCGCGCCGTTGAGATGCTGCGGTTCGAAGTGCGCAACGACGACCTCGATACCTTCCTCTGCTGCAAGTGCGTTCTCGATCTCCGGCGCGACCACCCGTACCTTCGCGCCCGCCTCCAGCAGCACGCCCGCCTTGCGCGTGGCGACCTGGCCGCCGCCCACCACGAGGCATAGTTTGCCTTTGACGTTATGAAAGACCGGCAGGAAATCCATGCTATTGGACGGCCTTCAGGATCAGCGGCACCAGCGCCTCCGGCAGCTTGATCTTGCCCGCGAGTGCGAACTCGTGCGCGCGCGCGGACATCTTGTTCCAGGTCTTCTTGATGATGACGATCCACTTGGCCTCGTCGTAGTCGGCGTGTTGCCCGGCGAAGGCGAGCATGTAGTGCTCGATGAACACCAGATCGACGATGTCTTCCATCAGTTGCGTCTCCGGATCGGTCTTGAGTTCCTTCTTGCTGACGATGTTTTTTACGCGTGCGATCATCCCGTCGTCGTAGCCTGCTTCCTTCATCAGGTTGCCCGCGGTTTCCGCATGGAACTTGTACAGCGTGGTGCGCCACAGCATGTAGCCCGGCTTGTCCATGGCGTAGTCGCTACGAGGGATCTTCCAGCGCTGGATGTGCTGCGCACGCACCGCGAGCTTCACCGCCTCGGAGGCTTCGGGCGCGTAGCGTTCCTGCATCTCGGTCATGCGCCGGGCGTAGAGCAGTTCCTTGGGAAATTCCTTGCCGTCGGCCATCTCCTTGTTCGGGTCTTCCGCGTTCGCCTTGTCGAAGGCGCCGATGGTAGCCTGGTACAGATTCTGATCCATAAAACTTTCTCGTTGATTGAAACCTGTTCGATTCGTTGTTCCTTAGTCCGTCGCGCTCCCTATCGATGCCGTGACCGCGCGCGACATGGTAAGCGAAGCGGGTGTCGGGAGGAAGGTTCTCTTATCTGTCGTATTTTCGTGGCACAATCATGGCAACGTTTATCAACCAGGCAGCGAGGGGGAGAACATGGCACACATCGTAATCATGGGCGCGGGGATCGGCGGTATGCCGGCGGCATACGAAATGCGCGACAAGCTGGACAAGCAGCACCGTGTCACCGTTATCAACAATGGCGAGAACTTCCATTTCGTGCCGTCCAACCCCTGGGTGGGTGTGAAGTGGCGCGATCGCAAGCATATCGAATTCCCGGTGCGCAGCTATCTGGAGCGCAAGGGCATCGAGTTCATCTCGACCGGCGTGAAGCGTGTGCATCCCGACCAGAATCAGCTCGAGCTCAACGATGGCCAGACCGTCAATTACGATTACCTCGTGATCGCCACCGGCCCGAAGCTGGCCTTCGAGGAAGTCGAAGGGCTGGGGCCGCACGGCCACACCTATTCGGTGTGCCACATCGACCATGCGATGAAGTCGCATGACGAGTGGGAGGACTTCTGCAAGCACCCCGGCCCCATCGTGGTCGGCGCGGTGCAGGGTGCATCCTGCTTCGGTCCTGCCTATGAGTATGCCTTCATCATGGAAACCGACCTGCGCAAGCGCAAGATCCGCAACAAGGTGCCGATGACCTTCGTCACCTCCGAGCCTTACATCGGCCACCTTGGCTTGGGCGGTGTGGGCGATTCCAAGGGTATTCTCGAATCCGCCATGCGCGACAAGCACATCAAGTGGATTTGCAACGCCAAGGTGACTAAGATCGAAGACGGCAAGATGTACGTCACCGAACACGACGACATGGGCGAGGAAAAGAAGAAGCACGAGCTGCCGTTCAGCTACAGCATGATGCTGCCCGCTTTCAAGGGGGTGGATGCGGTGTTTGGCATCGAAGGACTGACCAATCCGCGCGGCTTTATCACCGTGGACAAGCACCAGCGCAACCAGAAGTACAAGAACATCTTCGCGGTCGGCGTATGCGTCGCCATCCCGCCGGTAGAGCACACGCCCATTCCGGTCGGCACGCCCAAGACCGGCTACATGATCGAGTCCATGGTGACCGCCACGGTGCACAACATCCATGCTGACCTGGTGGGCGAGACGGCGGACAAGGAGGCGACCTGGAATGCGGTGTGCCTGGCCGATTTCGGCGAGACCGGTGTGGCTTTTGTGGCGATTCCGCAGATACCCCCGCGCAACGTGAACTGGTTCTCCGAAGGCAAGTGGGTGCATCTCGCCAAGGTCGCGTTCGAGAAGTACTTCATCCGCAAAATGAAAAAGGGTACTTCCGATCCGTTCTATGAAAGCAGCGTCATGAAGATGCTGGGTATCGAGAAGTTGAAGTAATCTCGGGGAGGGGACAAAAGCCCGTCGAAGATATGATGCGGACCACCTCGCCGGGGTGTTCGCAGAATTCGTGGAGCTCCGGCTTGAGTGCCTGGGCGCGTATGCGGCGATGCTGAATGGGTGCTTGACGCCGGCGCATTCGCGCCCCTAGAATTCCCGACTATTTGATTCGGGTAATGACGACGCCATGAGCACAGACATCCAGAAGATCATCCACGAGCAAGTGACCACCCATCCCGTGGTGCTGTACATGAAAGGCAATCCGACGTTTCCGCAATGCGGCTTTTCAGCCAACGCGGTGCGCATCCTTCACGCCCTCGGCGTGAAAGACTTCTTCAGCGTGAACGTGTTGCAGGATACGGATATTCGCCAGGGCATCAAGGACTACGCCAACTGGCCGACTATCCCTCAGCTGTATATCAAGGGCGAATTCATCGGCGGATCGGACATCATGACCGAGATGTACCAGAGCGGGGAACTCAAGCAATTACTGGGGAATCACTAAGTGACTAGGCCGAAATATATAGGTATTTTGGCATATAGGAATTTGGGAGGCAGGGAGATATAGTCCGCTCCGAGTGTTAGGGTTCGTGGTTGGCAACAACTCGACTTTTCATACTCTCCTCCTATTAGGGCGATCGCAAGGTCGCCCGTTTTTTTGCCTGCTTGTTGGAGGAGGGCGGGTTTGAAACCCGCCCCTACGATGCGAGATAAGTGCGCGCCCGCGCGATGGCGGCTTCCACCTGGTTCGGTGCTGTGCCGCCGATGTGGTTACGGCTGGCGAGCGAGCCTTCCAGCGACAGCACCTGATACACGTCGTCGGCGATGTGCGCGGAGAACTGCTGCAACTCGGCCAGTTCGATGTCGGCGAGGTCGCAGCCCTTCTGTTCAGCAAAACGCACCGCCAATGCCACCGCCTCGTGCGCGTCGCGGAACGGCACACCTTTCTTCACCAGGTAATCGGCCAAGTCGGTCGCCGTGGCGTAGCCCTGCAACGCGGCGCTACGCATCGCTTCCGGCTTGACCTTGATGCCGCCCACCATGTCGGCGTAGATGCGCAGGGTCTGGGTCAGCGTCTCCACCGTGTCGAACAGCGGTTCCTTGTCTTCCTGGTTGTCCTTGTTGTAGGCCAACGGCTGCCCCTTCATCAGGGTCAAGAGTGCTACCAGATGGCCGTTCACGCGCCCGGTCTTGCCGCGCACCAGTTCCGGCACGTCCGGGTTCTTCTTCTGCGGCATGATGGAAGAGCCGGTGCAGAAGCGGTCGGCGATGTCGATGAAGCCCACGCGCGGGCTCATCCACAGGATCAGTTCCTCGGAGAAGCGCGACAGGTGGGTCATGATCAGCGACGCGCAGGCGGTGAATTCGATGGCGAAGTCACGGTCTGACACCGCATCCAGCGAGTTCTCGCACACCCCCTCGAAGCCCAGCAGTTCGGCGACCATCTCGCGCTTGATCGGATAGCTGGTGCCGGCCAGTGCTGCCGCGCCCAAGGGCAGGCGGTTCACTCGGTGGCGGGCATCGTGCAGGCGTTCCGCGTCGCGCTTGAGCATCTCGAAATACGCCATCAGGTGATGCGCGAAGCTGATCGGCTGCGCCACCTGCAGGTGGGTGAAGCCGGGCATGATGGTGTGGGTGTGGTGCTGTGCGAGGTCGAGCAGCGCGCTTTGCAGCGACTTGATGAGTTCGAGCAGGTCGTCGATGGCGCTGCGCAGGTACAGGCGCACGTCGGTCGCCACCTGGTCGTTGCGCGAACGGCCGGTGTGCAAACGCTTGCCCGCGTCGCCCACCAGCGTGGTGAGGCGCTTCTCGATATTGAGGTGCACGTCCTCGAGGTCCAGCGACCACTCGAATTCGCCGGCGATGATCTCGTTCTCGATCTGCGCGAGGCCGCGCTGGATGTCGCTCAGGTCCTGTGCGGCGATGATGCCGCAGCTGGTCAACATCTGCGCGTGCGCCAGCGAGCCGCGGATGTCGAACAGTGCCAGCTTGCGGTCGAAGTCCACCGACGCCGTGTAGCGCTTCACTAGTTCCGCCACGGGCTCGTTGAAACGTCCCGACCAGGTATCTTTATCTTGTATGCTAGCCATCTCTCGTCCAGAATTGCGGCATAAAACCAGATAGTTCCATGCCATGAATAAGGCGCGCAGTATAAAACAAAACGCACGGCCCGACGCGTTGCCCAACTTCCGCAACCTCGGCGTGACCCTGCGCATCCTGCTGATCTGCAACGGACTGGCGGTGCTGGAGGCGTTGCTGCTGGCCAATGCCTGGGGCGAGGTGCCGCTGCACCTGATACAGATCGCCGCGCTGCTCTCCCCCGTCCTGCTGACCACTCTGCTGATGTTGTGGGCGGCGCAACCGTGGCTGGCGCGTTTACCCTACCTGAAGGGTGTGCTGGCAGTGAATACGCTCGCTGTGATGCTAACGCTGATCACTTACTACTACGGCGGCGACCTGTACCACCCGATCGGGCGCGATAGCAGTTATTTCGATGCGGCTCGCTACGTGCTGCTCAGCATCGTCGTATGCGC